>NZ_QNFZ01000160.1 GCF_003313395.1 Nonomuraea lactucae
CGCCGTGGCGGCGGCCGCGGTGACCGCGCCCCCAGGAGCGAGGCGGCCCCGCAGGCCGCCCCCGAGACCGGCCCGGCTGCGCAGCCGGGTGCTGAAGGGAGCTGACCATGCTGATCCCGCGCAGGGTCAAGCACCGTAAGCAGCACCGGCCTGACCGCAGCGGAGCCGCCAAGGGCGGCACGAGGGTCGTGTTCGGCGAGTTCGGCATCCAGGCGCTTGAGCACTCCTACGTGACCAACCGCCAGATCGAGTCCGCCCGAATCGCGATGACCCGTCACATCCGCCGTGGCGGAAAGGTGTGGATCAACATCTACCCCGACCGTCCGCTCACCAAGAAGCCGGCCGAGACCCGCATGGGTTCCGGTAAGGGTTCTCCCGAGTGGTGGATCGCCAACGTCAAGCCCGGACGCGTGATGTTCGAGCTGTCCGGCGTGGCGGAGCCGATCGCGCGCGAGGCGCTTCAGCGCGCGATCCACAAGCTGCCGATGAAGTGCAAGATCGTTAAGCGTGAAGTGGGTGAGGCGTGATGGCTAAGGGCCTGACCGCCGGCGAGCTGCGGCTCGAGGACCAGGACACCCTGGTCCAGAAGCTGAAGGAGGCGAAGGAGGAGCTGTTCAACCTCCGCTTCCAGGCGGCGACCGGTCAGTTGGAGAGCCACGGGCGGCTGCGCGCCGTCCGCCGCGAGATCGCCCGTATCTACACCGTGATGCGCGAGCGCGAGCTGGGCATCGTCACGGTCGAGAAGGAGACGAGCGATGGCTGAGACCGAGACCACCGAGACCACCGAGACCACCCAGGACGCCGGGACGGCGCGCAACTTCCGCAAGGTCCGCGAGGGCCTGGTCGTCAGCGACAAGATGGACAAGACCGTCGTCGTCGCCGTCGAGGACCGCGTGAAGCACCGGCTGTACGGCAAGGTCATCCGCCGTACGACCAAGTACAAGGCGCACGACGAGTCCAACGCCTGCGGCGTGGGCGACCGGGTGCTCCTGATGGAGACCCGGCCGCTGTCGGCCACCAAGCGCTGGCGGGTCGTCGAGATCCTCGAGAAGGCCAAGTAGGCCCTCTCGGACATACCGCGCCTCGTGGGGGGTGGAGACACCCCCCATGACGGTGTCCAAGGACGCGAGGGCTCTCGCGTCGCCTGCGGTGCGGCCCCCCAGGGGCTGTGGCCGGAGGACCAAGACAACAGCAGGTTCCGCCAGGCTCATCGGACGAGAGCTCGTCAGATGAGAACCGGCGCGACTAACAGGAGTGAACGTGATCCAGCAGGAGTCGCGGCTCAAGGTCGCCGACAACACGGGTGCCAAGGAGATCCTCTGCATCCGTGTTCTCGGTGGCTCGGGCCGACGCTACGCCGGTATCGGCGACGTCATCGTCGCCACTGTCAAGGACGCGCTGCCCGGCAGCACGGGCGTCAAGAAGGGCGACGTGGTCAAGGCCGTCATCGTCCGCACGGTCAAGGAGCGCCGCCGGCCCGACGGCTCCTACATCCGTTTCGACGAGAACGCCGCCGTCATCATCAAGGACAGCGGTGACCCTCGCGGCACTCGTATCTTCGGCCCGGTCGGCCGCGAACTGCGCGACAAGAAGTTCATGCGCATCATCTCGCTCGCCCCGGAGGTGCTGTGATGTCGAAGCTGCACGTGAAGAAGGGTGACCTGGTCAAGGTCATCGCCGGCAAGGACAAGGGTGCCAAGGGCCGTGTGATCGCCACCCACCCGCGCGAGGACCGCGTGGTCGTCGAGGGCGTCAACATGATCAAGAAGCACTCCAAGGAGACCCACCAGGGTCCGCGCGGCGCCAAGACGGGCGGCGTGCAGACCATGGAGGGCCCCATCCACGTGAGCAACGTGAAGAAGCTCAAGGACGACAAGCCCGCCGCCAAGAAGGCCGCCGACGAGAAGGTCGACGACGCCGCCGAGACGGGTGAGGACAGCTGATGACTGCCACGACCACCGAGACCGAGCGTCCGACGCCGCGCCTCAAGACGAAGTACCGCGAGGAGATCGCGGGGCAGCTTCGCGAGCAGTTCGGCATCGAGAACGTCATGCAGATCCCCGGCCTGGTGAAGATCAAGGTCAACATGGGTGTCGGCGAGGCGGCTCGCGACTCGAAGCTCATCGAGGGCGCAGTCCGCGACCTGACCGTGATCACCGGCCAGAAGCCGGCCGTCGTCCGGGCCCGCAAGTCCATCGCCCAGTTCAAGCTGCGCGAGGGCATGCCGATCGGCGCGCACGTCACGCTCCGCGGTGACCGGATGTGGGAGTTCCTCGACAGGCTGCTGTCGCTGGCGCTGCCCCGCATCAGGGACTTCCGCGGCCTGTCGCCCAAGCAGTTCGACGGCAACGGCAACTACACGTTCGGTCTGACCGAGCAGGTCATGTTCCACGAGGTCGACCAGGACAAGGTCGACCGGCCGCGGGGCATGGACATCACGGTCGTGACCACCGCGAAGAACGACGACCAGGGCCGGGCGCTGCTGAAGCTCCTCGGCTTCCCCTTCAAGGAGGCCTGATCATGGCGAAGAAGTCGCTGATCGCCAAGGCGGGGCGCAAGCAGAAGTTCGAGGTCCGGGCCTACACGCGGTGCTCCCGCTGTGGCCGGCCGCGCGCCGTCTACCGGAAGTTCGGCCTGTGCCGTGTGTGCTTCCGTGAAATGGCGCACCGGGGCGAGCTGCCTGGCATCACCAAGTCCAGCTGGTAGTTACCCTTGGGGGCGGCACACGTCGCCCCCGAGCGGTGCCTCACCGGCCGTACGTATCGAATCAATGTCAAACCAGGGGGCTCTCGCGGAGAGCTCCCATGACCACGCCGAAGGTCCACCGGCAGAGCAGTGCTGACGCACTGGATGCTTGGCCGACTGGAAACCGCGGCGAGGAAGGCCACTGGCCATGACGATGACCGACCCCATCGCAGACATGCTGACGCGTCTGCGCAACGCGAACTCGGCGTACCACGACAGCGTGTCGATGCCGTACTCCAAGATCAAGGCGCACATCGCCGAGATCCTCCAGCAGGAGGGCTACATCCAGTCCTGGAGCGTCGAGGACGCCAAGGTTGGCAAGAACCTCGTGGTTGAGCTCAAGTTCGGGCCGACCCGTGAGCGGTCGCTCGCGGGCCTGCGCCGGGTCTCGAAGCCCGGTCTGCGGGTCTATGCGAAGAAGGACAATCTGCCTCGGGTCCTGGGCGGGCTCGGCGTCGCGATCATCTCGACGTCCGCCGGTCTCATGACCGACAAGCAGGCCGGCAAGCGTGGTGTGGGCGGGGAAGTCCTCGCCTACGTCTGGTAGAGGGGAGGAACCCAGCATGTCGCGAATCGGACGGCTGCCCATCCCTGTGCCCAACGGCGTAGACATCACGATCAACGGCCGGGATGTCCAGGTCAAGGGCCCGAAGGGCGCGCTTTCGCACACGGTCGCCGAGCCCATCTCGGTGGCCAGGGACGATGACGGCGCCATCGCCGTCACCCGGCCCAACGACGAGAACAAGGTCCGTGCGCTGCACGGCCTGTCCAGGACGCTCATCGCCAACATGGTGCAGGGCGTGACCCAGGGCTACTCCAAGACCCTGGAGATCGTCGGCGTCGGTTACCGCGTCCAGGCCAAGGGGCCGACGCAGCTGGAGTTCGCTCTGGGCTTCAGCCACCCGGTCATCGTCGACGCCCCCGAGGGCGTCACCTTCCGCGTCGAGAAGCCGACCCTGTTCCACGTGGACGGCATCGACAAGCAGAAGGTCGGCGAGGTCGCGGCCAACATCCGCAAGCTGCGCAAGCCAGACCCGTACAAGGGCAAGGGCGTGCGCTACCAGGGCGAACAGATCCGCCGCAAGGTCGGAAAGGCTGGTAAGTAGGCATGGCTCCGAAGACTGCGTTCAGCAAGCACACGGCTGCCCGCACGGTCTCGCGGTCCCGCCGTCACCGCCGCGTCCGCAAGAAGGTCGTCGGTACGGCCGCGCGTCCGCGCCTGGTCGTCAACCGCTCGACCCGTCACCTGTTCGTGCAGATCGTGGACGACACGGTCGGCCACACGCTGGTCAGCGCGTCCACCATGGACGCCTCGCTGCGCTCGCTCGAGGCGGACAAGACCGAGAAGGCCAAGAAGGTCGGCGAGCTCCTCGCTCAGCGGGCCAAGGAAGCCGGGATCACCGCTGTCGTCTTCGACCGCGGCGGTAACCGCTACGCGGGCCGCATCGCCGCTCTCGCGGACAGCGCCCGCGAGGGCGGGCTCGAGTTCTGATGAGGGCCCGAGGATCGCAACTAATGGCAACTGAGATGAGGAACCACTGATGGCTGCAGCTCCGCGTCGCGGTGGCGGCACCGGTGGCGAGCGGCGGGACCGTCGTGACGATCGCCGCGGTGGCGCCGCCGACAAGGGCGTCTCGTACATCGAGCGCGTAGTGAAGATCAACCGAGTGGCCAAGGTCGTGAAGGGTGGTCGTCGCTTCAGCTTCACCGCCCTGGTCGTCGTCGGCGACGGCAACGGCCTGGTCGGCGTCGGCTACGGCAAGGCCAAGGAAGTCCCCGCGGCCATCGCCAAGGGCGTCGAGGAGGCGAAGAAGCACTTCTTCAAGGTGCCTCGCATCCAGGGCACGATCCCGCACACCGTGCAGGGCGAGGAGGCGGCGGGCGTCGTCTTCCTGCGTCCGGCCTCGGCCGGCACCGGCGTCATCGCCGGCGGCCCGGTGCGCGCCGTCCTGGAGTGCGCGGGCATCCACGACGTGCTGTCCAAGTCGCTCGGCTCGGACAACCCGATCAACATCGTGCACGCCACCGTGGCGGCTCTGAAGGGCCTTTCCCGGCCCGAGGAGATCGCCGCCCGTCGTGGACTGCCGATCGAGGACGTCGCGCCGGCTCGCATGCTCAAGGCTCGCGCCGAGGGCATCGCCGAGGCCGCCGCGGCGGCTAAGGCGGTGAGCTAGTCGTGGCACGCCTGAAGATCACTCAGGTTCGCTCGAAGATCGGTGGCAAGCAGAACCAGCGCGACTCGCTGCGTTCGCTTGGCCTGAAGCGAATCGGCGACGTCGTCGTCAAGGAGGACCGGCCCGAGATTCGCGGGATGGTCGCCGTGGTGACGCACCTCGTCGAGGTGGAAGAGGTCGACTAGTCATGACTGACAAGGCTCCGCTCAAGATTCACGACCTGCGTCCCGCCCCCGGCGCCAACAAGGCCAAGATCCGCAAGGGTCGGGGCGAGGCGTCCAAGGGCAAGACGTCCGGTCGCGGCACCAAGGGCACGAAGGCCCGCAACACGGTGCACCTCGGGTTCGAGGGTGGCCAGGTGCCGCTGCAGAGGCGTCTGCCGAAGCTCAAGGGCTTCTCCAACGCGCTGTTCAAGACGACCTACCAGGTCGTCAACCTGGACAGGCTCGGCGAGCTGTTCCCCGAGGGTGGCGAGGTCACCGTCGAGGCGCTGGTCGCCAGGGGCGCTGTTCGCAAGAACCAGCTCGTGAAGGTGCTCGGCACCGGGGAGATCTCGGTCGCGGTCAACGTGCAGGCTCACGCCTTCTCGGCCACCGCGAAGGAGAAGATCGCCGCTGCGGGTGGTTCCGTTACCGAGCTGTAAGAGCTATTACGAGGCGTGGGGGCCCTGACAATGGGCTCCCACGCCCGTAGTGCGTTAGAGTTCGCGAGACGGCAGGATTCTGTCCTGCTCGTTTGTACCTGAGACTTCAGATGGCAGATCCCCGCTCCATCGCATACTCACACCGCCGAAAAGGCGCGCAGGAGGGACCGTGCTGACCGCGTTTACCCGAGCGTTCCGGACGCCGGACCTGCGCAACAAGTTGCTCTTCACCTTGGGCATCATCGCGCTGTTCCGCCTTGGCTCGGTTCTTCCGACCCCAGGTGTTCACGTAGAAAACCTGGCGGCCTGTTACGACCAGGCCCGTTCCGGTCAATCCGGCAACATTTACGGGATGGTGCAGCTCTTCAGCGGCGGCGCGCTGCTGAAGCTGTCAGTGTTCGCGCTGGGCATCATGCCGTACATCACGGCCAGCATCATTCTTCAGCTGCTGGTCGTCGTGATCCCCCGTCTTGAGGCGCTGAAGAAGGAGGGCCAGGCCGGTCAGGCCAAGATCACGCAGTACACGCGTTATCTGACGATCGGCCTCGGTGTCCTCCAGTCCACCGCCTTCATCGCGCTGGCCCGTTCCGGCCAGCTCTTCCCCGACTGCCAGCAGAGCGTGCTGATCAAGCCGGACGACATCTTCCAGATCGTCACGATGGTCGTCATCATGACGGCCGGCACCTCCGTGATCATGTGGCTGGGTGAGATCATCACCGACCGCGGCGTCGGCAACGGCATGTCCATCCTGATCTTCACCTCCGTGGTCTCGGTCTTCCCCTCCGAGCTGGCCAACATCTTCCAGGCGAACAAGTTCACCTTCGGCGTCGTCATGGTGGTCGGCATCTTCATGATCGCCGCGGTGGTCTTCGTCGAGCAGGCGCAGCGCCGCATCCCCGTGCAGTACGCCAAGCGGATGGTCGGCCGCAGGATGTACGGCGGCACGTCCACCTACATCCCGCTGAAGGTCAACCAGGCCGGCATCATCCCGGTCATCTTCGCCTCGTCGCTGCTCTACCTGCCGCAGCTGGTGACCTCGCTGTTCGCCAACGCCGAGAAGCCCAACCCGGTCGTGCAGTGGATCGCGCAGAACCTCGCCACGGGCGACACGCCGATCTACATGATCACGTTCTTCGTGCTGATCGTGTTCTTCACGTACTTCTACGTGTCCATCACTTTCAACCCCCCTGAAGTCGCCGACAACATGAAGAAGTACGGTGGGTTCATTCCGGGCATCCGCCCGGGCCGGCCGACGGCTGAATACTTGAACTACGTGCTCACCCGTCTGACCGCGCCCGGCGCGCTCTATCTGGGTCTGATCTCCATGGTCCCGATCGTCGCGCTGTCGGTGGCCGGTGCGAGCCAGAACTTCCCGTTCGGAGGGACGAGCATTCTGATCATGGTTGGTGTCGGCCTGGACACGGTCAAGCAGATCGAGAGCCAGCTCCAGCAGCGTAACTACGAAGGTTTCCTGCGGTAGTGCGTCTCGTTCTGGTCGGGCCCCCCGGAGCGGGAAAGGGGACGCAGGCCCAGTACATCGCATCGAACCTGTCTATCCCGAAGATCTCGACAGGTGACATTTTCCGTGCCAACGTCTCTGGCGGCACGGAGCTCGGCAAGCTCGCCAAGACCTACATGGACCGCGGTGACCTGGTGCCTGACAAGGTCACCATCGCCATGGTCCGTGACCGCCTCTCGGAGGACGACGCGCAGGACGGGTTCCTGCTCGACGGCTTCCCGCGCAACGTGCCCCAGGCAGAGATCCTGCGTGACATGCTCAAGGAGTGGGGCCAGGCGCTCGATCTGGTGCTGGAGCTCGTCGTCGACGACGACGAGGTGGTCAGGAGGCTGGCCGGGCGGCGCACCTGCAGCCAGTGCGGACGCATCTGGCATGTGGAGTTCGACGACAAGCAGGACGACCGGTGCGACGCCTGCGGCGGCGCGCTCTTCCAGCGCGACGACGACAAGGAGGAGACCGTCAGGCACCGCCTGGAGGTCTACCAGGAGCAGACGGCGCCGCTCGTCGCCTATTACGCCGACGAGGACATCCTCGTCGGGGTCGACGCGACGGGTCCGGTCGAGGAGGTCACCGAGCGGGCCATGGAGGCGATCCGCCCTTTCATGGGGTAGTTCGTGGCATGGCTCTACGGACCGACTGACGAGGTGGCACGGATTCTCGTGCCACCTCGCGGCTATTGTGGGGGGAATTGGGCTCCCGCGTCCGCCCGTTGCATACCCTGGGGGTGCCGAGACGTGTTCAAGAAGAACAGGCATGGAATTCAGATCAAGACGGCCGAGCAGCTCGACAAGATGCGCGCTGCCGGCCTTGTCGTCGGGCGCACGCTGGAGCTGCTGAGGCGCTCGGTCGAGCCCGGGATGACGCCGCTCGACCTCGACGTCATCGCCGAGAAGGCCATCAGGGACGAGGGGGCCATCCCGTCTTTCAAGGGATACCAGGGATTCCCGGCGACCATCTGTGCCTCCGTCAACGACCAGGTCGTGCACGGCATCCCGACGAACGCCCGCAAGCTGCGCGAGGGCGACATCATCTCCATCGACTGCGGCGCCATCCTCGACGGCTGGCACGGCGACTCCGCGGTGACGGTGCCCGTCGGCGAGGTCGATCCCAAGCTGACCGAGCTCATGCGCATCACCGAGGAGGCGATGTGGCGGGGCATCGCGGCGCTGACCGTCGGCCGCCGCCTGTCGGACATCGGCTACGAGGTCGAGAGGTACGTCCGCGGCCAGGGCCGGTTCGGCATCCCGCCCGAGTACGGCGGCCACGGCATCGGCACCGAGATGCACATGGACCCGTGGATCGCCAACCACGGCAGGCCCGGCCGCGGCCCCACCCTGGAGGAGGGGATGTGCCTGGCCATCGAGCCCATGGTCAACCTCGGCACCGAGCGGACACGCGTGCTCGCCGACGACTGGACCGTCGTGACGGTCGACGGGAAGCCGTCCGCACACTTCGAGCACAGCGTCGCGGTGACACATAATGGACCTTGGGTGCTCACCGCCCTAGACGGGGGTGCGGAGCGCCTGGCGCAATTGCATAACTAGCCGGGAGTGGTGGGCATGACGCAGAGCCCCGAGATGCGTGCCTCCGACGTCGACCGTGACCGGGTCGCGGCCGTCCTCCGGGAGCACACCGCGCAGGGCCGGATCACCATGGACGAGTTCAACGAGCGGCTGGAGCAGCTCTACAAGAGCAAGACGTACGGCGAGCTCGCCCGGCTGACAGCCGACCTGCCCGACGTGGACCTGCGGCAGCGCCAGGTCGCCAAGGTGTCGAAGGCGCCCGCGCAGCAGAAGTCCGCGCACGCGGGTCTGCGGGCCGCGTGGGGCGCCTGGGCGATGGCGAGCGGGATCAACTGGGTGATCTGGCTGATCGTCAGCATCACCTCCGGCCACGCCGTCTACCCGTGGCCGCTCTGGGTCATGGGGCCGTGGGGCGTCATCTTGCTGGTGAGCACCGTTTTCGGTGGCGGCGGGGGCGACTCGAGGAAACGCTGAGTGTGCACTAGTGCATTCTGCGTATTCCTCCACAGATTGCCTGGGCGAATCTTCCTAACGTGAGCGGTGTCGAGAAACACAGCTCCCCGGAGGAAACAATGCGTAAGGTCCTCGCAGCCGCCGCCCTCACCGGCTCCATCGTCACCGGTCTCGCGCTCACCGCTCCCGCCGCCCAGGCCGCCCCCGCCACCGCTTCGGCCCCCGCCGCCGCCCAGTCGGCGCCGGTGCACAAGTGGGGCAAGTTCTACTCCAAGAACCACAAGGCCTACACCTACGGCTACACCTGGAAGTCGTCGGGCAAGGTCTACACGAAGTGGTACGGCAAGGAGTTCACGAGCAAGGCCGGCTGGGTCTGGTTCCGCTACGAGCTCCACGGCGGTGGCGGCGGCAAGTTCGCCCTCAAGTGGGACGGCTCCCACAGCGGCACCTGGTCGAAGAAGGGCATCAAGAAGCTCTACACCTACACCTGCTGGGGCGGGAAGTTCACCTACTGCGGCAAGGTGTACCGGATCTACTGATCGCTCATGCCGACCACCCCAACGAAGGCCCGCCGGGTTCCGGCGGGCCTTCGGCGCTCCCTCGGGGATTCTCCGCGCCTCGGTGCGCGAGTTGGCCGGAAGCCCCTGCGGCGTGGGGTAAACTGTCGGATGGTTGTGTCAGGACACCTGACACGCGTTTCGCGTTTTGAGCGCAGGTGTCGTACACTCCTTAGTCGGCTCACTATGACCATCACGCGTCGGCGGCCTCGCCGGTCGCCGCTCTCTTCGAAGCGTGGGGTCGCGGCTGCTTAGTGAACCGGAGCCTCAGACGATCTATCAGTGAAACGCGAGGGATTTTGGCCAAGAAAGACGGCGCCATCGAGATCGAGGGCACTGTGGTCGAGTCGCTCCCGAACGCCATGTTCCGGGTGCAGCTCGACAACGGCCATAAGGTCCTGGCCCACATCAGCGGACGGATGCGGATGCACTACATCCGGATCCTGCCCGACGACCGGGTGGTCGTGGAACTGAGCCCCTACGACCTCAGTCGTGGGCGGATCGTCTACCGATACAAGTAAGACGTCTGAGGAACACGAAGGACAATGAAGGTAAAGCCGAGCGTCAAGAAGATCTGCGACAAGTGCAAGGTGATCCGCCGGCACGGTCGCGTCATGGTGATCTGCGACAACCTGCGCCACAAGCAGCGTCAGGGCTAGTCGCCGCAAGGCTTCTCCGAGTCCGCCCCGGGAGGGAGCGGGCTCGACGCATGAGAAGCCTGAGTCAGCAATAGCGCGTCACACCTGAGCAGGCGGCGCCGTCACCGGGTTCCGGCCCGGAGGCGGGTCCGTACCACTCAGGAGACCCCCGGTCGGAGGCCGGGGCCCTCACCCCGGGCATGGGGAGGGGAAGTGGGGCGCAAGACCTCCGCCATACCGAAGGAGAATGCCCGACCATGGCCCGCCTGGTTGGCGTCGACCTCCCCCGCGAGAAGCGGCTGGAGATCGCTCTCACCTACATCTACGGAATCGGCCGCACCCGCGCCCAGGAGATCCTCCAGGCGACGGGCGTCAGCGGCGACCTGCGCGTGCATGAGCTCACCGACACCGAGCTCGTCCCGATGCGTGACTACATCGAGGCGAACTACAAGATCGAGGGTGACCTGCGCCGCGAGGTCCAGGCCGACATCCGCCGCAAGATCGAAATCGGTTGCTACCAGGGCATCCGGCACCGCAAGGGCCTGCCCGTCCACGGCCAGCGCACCCAGACCAACGCGCGCACCCGCAAGGGCAAGAAGAAGACCGTGGCCGGCAAGAAGAAGCCCGGTAAGAAGTAGTCCGCACCGGAGCGGCGAGCGCTCGGCCCGAGAGCGGTAGCTCGCGTGACCAGCGAGGGCCCAAGCGAGCGCGACCGTTCTAAACAGCCGCGAGACCGAAGACCTCAGGAGTGAAGGCAAGAGATGCCTCCTAAGAGCCGCCAGGGCGCGCCCAAGAAGGTGCGCCGCAAGGAAAAGAAGAACGTCGCTCACGGGCACGCCCACATCAAGAGCACGTTCAACAACACGATCGTCTCGATCACCGACCCCAACGGGAACGTGATCTCCTGGGCCAGCGCGGGCCACGTGGGCTTCAAGGGCTCCCGTAAGTCCACCCCGTTCGCCGCTCAGATGGCCGCCGAGAACGCCGCTCGCCGGGCCATGGAGCACGGCATGCGCAAGGTCGACGTCTTCGTCAAGGGTCCCGGCTCCGGCCGTGAGACCGCGATCCGCTCCCTCCAGGCCACCGGCCTCGAGGTGGGTTCGATCCAGGACGTCACCCCGGTTCCGCACAACGGCTGCCGTCCGCCGAAGCGCCGCCGCGTCTGAATTCCAGGAGAGATTGAGAAATGGCTCGTTACACGGGCGCGGACTGCAAGCTCTGCCGTCGTGAGAAGACCAAGCTCTTCCTCAAGGGCAGCAAGTGCGAGTCCGCCAAGTGCCCCATCGAGATCCGTCCTTACCCCCCGGGTGAGCACGGCCGCGGACGTCCCAAGGAGTCCGAGTACCAGCTTCAGCTTCGCGAGAAGCAGAAGACCCGCCGCATCTACGGCGTCCTCGAGAAGCAGTTCCGCAACTACTACGAGGAGGCCGCCGGCAAGAGCGGCAAGTCGGGTGAGGTCCTGCTCCAGATCCTGGAGAGCCGCCTCGACAACGTCGTCTACCGCGCCGGCTTCGCCCAGTCGCGTGACGCCGCCCGCCAGCAGGTGCGCCACGGCCACATCCTGGTGAACGGCAAGAAGGTGGACATCCCGTCCTACCGCGTGCGCGAGCACGACATCATCGAGGTCCGCGAGAACAAGCGCAACCTCCTGCCGTACGAGGTGGCCCGCGCCACCGCCGGCGACCGCACGGTCCCGGCCTGGCTGGGCGTCGTGCCCGACAAGCTCCGCATCCTGGTGCACCAGCTGCCGGTCCGTCAGCAGATCGACACCCAGGTCCAGGAGCAGCTCATCGTCGAGTACTACTCCAAGTAGTCCTCACCGCCCGGATGGCGTGCGCGCGGCGTACGCCATCCGATCTGGCGAGGGGACTGCCGGGTTTCACCCGGCAGGGGAATCGCTTCCCTGTTATAGTTCTTGTGTTCGGAAACGGGCAGGGCTTGTCCGTCGCCTACCTCAATCGAGGAAAGCGAGAAGCCGCCCCCTTCAGGGAGCGGAGGAGTCACCTAGGCTGTACATCGGAGTGACGTCATATAGCGGGCGTCACACGACAAGGGGAGACCCGCATGCTGATCGCTCAGCGTCCGACCCTTCTCGAAGAGTCGATCGACGAGACCCGGTCCAGGTTCGTCATCGAGCCTCTGGAGCCGGGCTTCGGCTACACCATCGGCAACTCGCTCCGCCGCACGCTGCTGTCGTCCATCCCGGGCGCGGCCGTGACGAGCATCCGGATCGAGGGCGTGCTGCACGAGTTCTCGACCGTTCCCGGGGTCAAGGAAGACGTCACCGACATCATCCTCAACCTCAAGGAGCTGGTCGTCTCCTCCGAGCACGACGAGCCGGTCGTGATGTACCTGCGTAAGCAGGGCCCGGGTGAGGTCACCGCCGCCGACATCGCGCCCCCGGCCGGTGTCGAGGTGCACAACCCCGAGCTGCGCATCGCCACGCTCAACAGCAAGGCCAAGCTGGAGATGGAGCTGACCGTCGAGCGCGGTCGCGGCTACGTCTCCGCCGCCCAGAACAAGCAGCCGGGCCAGGAGATCGGTCGCATCCCGATCGACTCCATCTACTCCCCGGTGCTCAAGGTCACCTACAAGGTCGAGGCGACCCGAGTCGAGCAGCGCACCGACTTCGACCGCCTGATCCTCGACGTCGAGACCAAGCCGGCCATGAAGCCCCGCGACGCGGTGGCCTCCGCCGGCAAGACGCTCGTCGAGCTGTTCGGCCTGGCCCGCGAGCTCAACGTCGAGGCCGAGGGCATCGACATCGGCCCGTCGCCGACCGACGCCGCCCTCGCCGCCGACCTGGCGCTGCCGATCGAGGAGCTCAACCTCACGGTCCGCTCCTACAACTGCCTCAAGCGCGAGGGCATCCACACCGTGGGTGAGCTCGTCGCCCGCAGCGAGCAGGACCTCCTGGACATCCGCAACTTCGGCGCCAAGTCCATCGAAGAGGTCAAGCAGAAGCTGCACGAGATGTCGCTGGCGCTCAAGGACTCCCCGCCCGGGTTCGACCCGAGCGCGGTGGCCGGCGCCGGTTACGACGACGACGACAGCGCGTACGTCGAGACCGAGCAATACTGATCCCGGCGGGAGCCCCGGCTCCCGCCCATCCCGCGCCGTGCGGCACCGCCGTGCGGCGCGGGCGACAGTAACGGATCGCACCGAACGACCGCGATCCGGCCCGACTCCGGTACCTGGCACGGCCGGGGCGGGTTCACACACAAGGAGAACGCAATGCCCAAGCCCACCAAGGGCGCACGTCTTGGCGGCAGCCCGGCTCACGAGCGGCTGATCTTGGCGAACCTCGCCACGGACCTGTTCCGCCACGGCAAGATCCGCACCACGGTTGCCAAGGCCAAGCGCCTCCGCCCGGTGGCGGAGCGCCTGATCACCAAGGCGAAGAAGGGCGACATCCACAACCGTCGCCAGGTGCTCACGGTCGTCAAGGACAAGGGCGTCGTCCACCACCTCTTCACCGAGATCGCGACGACGTTCGCTGAGCGTCCCGGCGGCTACACCCGCATCACCAAGATCGGGCCGCGCAAGGGCGACAACGCCCCGATGGCGGTCATTGAGCTGGTGAGCGAGCCGCTGAACTCGGTCCAGGTCTCGCGCACCGACGCCCCGGCCGCCGCCGCGGCTCCCGCTCCGGCCGCGGCTGAGGAGAGCGAGGCCGCCGCCGAGACGGAGGCGCCGGCCGCCGAGGTCGCCGAGGAGGCTCCCGCGGCGAAGGCCGACGAGGCTCCGGCTGACGAGCCCGCTGCCCCGGCCGAGCAGGCCGAGGCCAAGGACGAGGCGAAGAAGGACGAGGCCTGATCCGTCAGGCTCCGCCGAACCGGGTCCGGACCCCCAGCACGGGGTTCCGGGCCCGTTTCTCGTTCACCGGCCTCTTCTCGTTCACTGGAGGTAGCTCGTGATACGGCTCCGCCTCGACCTCGGGTACGACGGCACCGACTTCTCAGGGTGGGCCCGCCAGCCCGGGCGGCGTACCGTACAGGGCGAGATCGAGCAGGCGCTCGGCCGGATCCTGCGGCTGCCCGAGCCGCCCGCGCTGACGGTGGCCGGGCGCACGGACGCCGGTGTGCACGCCCGGGGGCAGGTGGCGCACGTGGACGTCCCGGTGGCGTGCCTGGGCGAGCTCTCCCGCAGACCGCTCGCGGATGCGCGGGGCCCGCAGGACGGGCGGGACGCGCGGGGCCCGCAGGGCGGCCAGGGTGCGCGGAACGGGGAAGGTGCGCGGAACGGGGAGGAGGCGCGGGGCGAGCGAGCGCCTCTGGACGTGGATGAGCGGCTCGCTGCGCTCGTGCGGCGGCTGGGCGGGGTTCTGGAGCCGGATGTACGGGTTCATCGGGTCTGCGTGGCCTCTGAGGGATTCGACGCGCGTTTCTCCGCTCTGTCCCGCCGCTACGCCTACCGGGTGAGCGACGCGGCGGGAGGCGGCGATCCGCTGCGGCGGCGCGAGGTGGTGTGGCACAACCGGCCACTCGACCCGGACGCGATGAACGCGGCGGCCACGCGGCTGCTCGGGGAGCACGACTTCGCGGCCTTCTGCAAGAAGCGCGACGGGGCCACCACCATCAGGGAGCTCCAGCGGCTCTACTGGGAGCGCGACGGCGACGGGCTCCTCGTGGCCACCGTCGTGGCCGACGCCTTCTGCCACTCGATGGTCCGGGCGCTGGTGGGAGCCCTGCTGGCGGTGGGCGACGGGCGGCGGCCGGTGGAGTGGCCGGGCCACGTGCTGTCGCGGTCCGTACGGGACTCCGGGGTGCACGTGGCGCCCGCCCACGGGCTGTGCCTGGAGGAGGTCACCTACCCGCCGGAGGAGGAGCTCGCGGCGCGCGCCGCCGCGACGCGGCGGGTGCGCACGAAGTCAGCCGTTGGCGATGCGGCGTTCGAGGACGAGTGACATCTCGTCCCTGAACGCGTCGCTCACCTTGCCCAGCGTCTTGTCCTTGGTCGCCGGGGTGTGGCCGTCGGCGTACGTGGCGTAGCTGAACACGATGTAGCGGCCCCACACCAGCCCCGCCGCGTAGCCCCCCGCGATGTGGACGCGCTCGCCTCCGCTGCCCGGGGCGCCGGGCAGGGGGCGGAACCAGACATTGCGGCTGAGGTTCTTGGCCCGGTCGGCCCGCAAGGCGGCGTCCCTGGAGGGGAAGACCGCGATGCCGCTCGTCACGGCGTAGCGGCGCTTGGCGTCCACGTACGTGGCGCGCAGCACCCGGCTGCACTTCTCGTCGCGCAGCGCCTCCGCGAACGGGCCCGAGGCGGCCTCCTGGCACGTGGACTCGGTGTGCGTCTTGATCTTGGTGAACTCCGCACCCGCCGCCTCGACCTCCTTCTCGGGGAACGCCTCGCCGGCCGACATCTTCTTCGGGTCCGTCTCCTGCGTGTCGAGCATGGCCGCGGCGGGGACGCTGGGCGCCAGGGCGGCCGTGGGGGAGGCCGAACCCGCCGGAGTGGGCGGCGGCGTCGGTGCCGTGGCGGCCGTCGTCGCACGGGGAACGGGGGCGTTCAGCGACCTGTACGCGAAGAAGCCGCCGGTGGTGACTCCCGCCAGCACCAGCACGCCGAGGGTCGCGAGCAGGGCCCGCTTGCCCTTGCCCGGCTGCTCCTGCTGGGCCGTGAGCGGCTGCTGGACCGGGGGCTGCTTGAACGGGCCCTGCTGGAGTCCCGGGGTGCCGTGCGGCGGCGTGGGAAGATCGAAGGTGGTCAGGGGCTGGGTCGAGCGCTGATGGGGTGGGGGAATGTCTGGTTTGCCCCAGATGTCGCGGGTGAAGGGGAGCTCGGGGAGCTGCTCCTCCTGACGTTGCTCCTCGGTCTGGGGCGGGGGCGGCCAGGATGTGGACCCGGGGACGGCGGCCGGGCCTCCTTGAGCTGGGACGGCGGATTGGGCGTTGGCAGGAGGCGTGCCGGTAGGGCCTTGGGGCGTGGCTGCCGTGCCAGGTGGTGTCGTGCCTGGTGGTGTGGTGCCGAGTGGTGTCGTGCCTGGTGGTGTGGTGCCTAGTGGTGTCGTGTCGGTGGGGGCAGGGTTGGTAGGGGCAGGGTTGGTAGGGGCCAGGCCGGTGGAAGCAGTGCCGGTAGGGGGCGTGGTCGTGGAGGCCGCGCTGGCGGGGGTCGCTTCCGCGCGTGCCGTTCCGGTGCGTGCCGGACCCTCGGGGGCCGGGCCGTCGGGCTGCGGCCCCGGGGAGGCAGCAGAGTGGGCGGCGGGAGGCTGGGAGGTGGCCGGGGGCGGTGACCAGGTGGCGGGCTTCGGTCCGGTCGGGGCCGGCGACTCGGTGTCGCGAGGCGGGGCGGGCTGCTGGGCCCGCGCGGGAACGGGGGGCCAGACCGGTACGTCGCCGGGCTCGGCGGGGCGCGGGGTGCCCCTGATCGTGCGGCTGGTGGGGGTCTTCGCGGTATCGGGCGCCATGTCCGTCGGCGTGTGCTTCCCGGACGCCTCGGGGCCGGCGGCGGGAGGTGCGGGTGTGCGGCCCCCCTCGATGGGGTGACCCTCGATCGGGTGAGGCGCGGTCAGGCCCGGGGCTGCCAGGTTGGTGGCCGCCGGGTGGGTGACTGCCGTGTCGGGGGATGCCTCGGGCGGTGGCGGGGTCTCCGCGGGCGCCGGGTGGGGAGCCGTCGCGTCCGGGGACTGGGCGCGCGGGGATGATGTGGCGTCCGGGGGCCGGACCGGCGGAGCCGTCGCGTTGGAGGGCTGGACCGGCGGAGCCGTCGCGTTGGAATGCGGGACGGGCGGCGGGGGCGTGGCGTTCGGGGGGAGGACCGGTGGGGGTGCCGGGTTCGGCGGGAGGAGGCGCGGGGCCGTCGCGTTCGGGTCGAAGGCGTCGTCGCTGTCCAGGCCGGGTACGGGCTCGCCCGTCGCGGCGGGCCATGGGGGCATTGAGGGCGTGTCAGCGACCGGGGCCGGCCACACCTGCATGCCCGCCGCCGCGGCCGTGAAGGCGGGCGGTGGCTCCCAGCGCGGCGCGCCGGGCACGACCGGGCCGCCTGTCCAGGGTTGCGGCCTCTCGACGGGCTCGGGCACCTCCGCCGCCGTGGGAGGAGCGCTACGCCGCGTCGGAGGAGCACCCTGAGGTGTCGGAGGAGCACCCTGAGGTGTCCAGGGATCGGGGCGCCGTGTTCTGGGGTCGGGCTGCTGCCCGTGGCGGCCGGGGTGGTTCTCGTCGGCGAACCAGTCGTACGGCGCGGTGTCGTCGGCCGGGACCTCCCACGGATGCGCCGCCTGTCCTGCCCGGCGTCCCGGCCCTCCCGGAGGCAGGTGAACCCCGGCCGCGGGATCCCCGGCCACGGGTGCCTGGTCGCCGGCCGACAGGGGGCCTTCGGCGCGCCTCGTGGTGGCGGGTCCTGGCCGGCCGGCATCCGGTGCGGGCGTCGCTGACCCGGCAGACCGCCCGGAGATCGGGGAATCGGGGAAGGGCGCGGACGTCGGGGAATCGGGGAACGGCGGGAAGGGCGGCGAGGAGTGCGTGCGTCCGGGCAGAGTCTCGTCGGACGGGTGCATGAGGCCGGGCGCCGTGTCGTCGGACGGCACGCCGTACGGTGAGGGGGCGTGGTGCTCGGCGGGCCGGCCGAAGCTGGGCGGTGGCGTCGCCGCTGCTGCCGAGCCGTCGGCTGGCCCACGATCGTGCTCAGACCTGGGTTCCTGGCCACGCATAAGGTGGAGCCTAGCGAGAGACGCTAGATCGTCATGGCGGTATGGGTGTTCCCGGCCGGATCCGACGTCTGGTTTGTGGCGTTATCTCGCTGGAAGGGTGGTTTCAGCTCGCCGGGTTGCCCGTCAGGGAGCGGGCGTCGAGGGCCTTGTAGACGGTCGCCTTGGTGATGTCCTTGGCGACGAGGGTGATCGCCTTCCGCTCCTTCTTGTCGGGCTTGCTGCCGTCCTTGTTCTGGAACCAGATCATGACCGCGTAGTGGCCGTGCATCCACACGTTGGCGCCGCCACTGCCCGAGCCGACGAGCTTGGTGACCTCGTCCTTGCCCGCGAGCGGCTTGACGTAGTTGGAGTCACTGCCGGCGGAGGCCACCTTGGTGGCCGCCTTGCTGGACTTGAGGTTGGCCACGCCGACCGTGCCGATCACCTTGCCCGCCTTGTCGCGGAAGCTGGCGCGGATGAGCTGCGTGCACTTGCCGTCCTTGAGGGCCTTCTGCATCTTGGTGCCCACCGCGCCGTCGGAGCACTTCTTGACCTTGCTGGTGACGGTCATCTCATAGGCGCGCCCGGAGAAGCTGACCTTCTTCGAGGGGAAGAGCTCCTTCACCGTGAGCGGCTCGGGGTCCGTCGAGCGCTCGCCCGCGTACGAGAACTCGCCGGGCGGGGCCGACGGCAGGGGCGCGGAGCTGCGGCGGCTTGACTCGCCGGCGGTGGGGTCGCTGCCGCCCGACTTGAACATCACGACCAGGGCGGCGACCAGCAGGCCCAGCACAGCGAGGCCGCCGAGCGTGAACCAGAGCGGCCCTCGCGACCGGTTGCCCTCGCTGTAGGGGCTCCACATCTCGCGGCGTGGTGAGCTCTTCGCGTCCTCGGGTTCTCCGCCCGGCCCTCCCGGCTCGGTCGCCCCGGGCCCGTCCGCCCCGCCCGGGTTCGGCCCTGCCCCGGTCGCGCTCGGTGCCGCCACGCTCGGTGCTGCCCCGCTCGGTGCTGCCCCGCTCGGTGCTGCCCCGCTCGGTCCTGCCCCGGTCTGCCCAGGCCCGGTCTGCCCAGGCCCGGTCGGCCCCAGCCCGTACGGCCCAGACCCGCTCGGCGCAGATCTATTCGGTCCTGGCCCGCTCGGTCCTGCCCCGGCTGGGCTGAACGCGCCGAACGCGTCGGCTGAAGCGGCGGGCGCGGGGGGCGCGGCCGGATCGGCGCGGTGCCTGCGCGAACGCCGGGGAGCGCTCTCGGAGGTGTCGTCACCCTTCTTCTTCAGGAAGCGGCGGCCCTTGCTCTCCGTGCTGTTCTCGCGGTCATCGGGAAAACCCATGCGGTGACATTACCGCGAGGCCGTCACGAGTATCCGAAGTCCTGCGTCCACCACGGGCCTCCGGGGCCGTCCGCGACGCCGACGCCGATGGCCTGGATGCGGCAGTTGAGGATGTTCTGGCGGTGGTCGGGGTTGCCGAGCCAGCCGCTGACCGCCTCCTCGGGGCTGGTGTAGCCGCGCCCGATGTTCTCGGCGGCGCCCGCGCGGTATCCGGCCCGCTCCATCCGGTCCCATGGCGACGAGCCGTCGGGGGAGTCGTGCCCGAACCGGCCGCTCCTGGCCATCTCCAGCGAATGGACGCGGGCGGAACGGGTGAGCCGGGCGTCGACGCGGAGCGGCCCGCAGCCCTTCTTCGCGCGGGCCGCGTTGGTGAGCGAAACGACCTGGGACGCCATCGCGGGAGACGTCTGGACCGTCTCCTCGCCGTGGACGCGGGTGGGGTCCTCGGCGGTGAACCCGCGGACCTCGTCCGTCGGCGACGGGGTCGGCCTGACCGCCCTGGCCTTGCCGCGGGGGGCGCCCGTCGTCACCTCCCTGGCGATCCGGTCCGCCCGCGGCTGCGCCCTCTTGGGGGACGGCGTGGTCTTCTTGGCGGCGGCGGGCGGGGCGGTCTCGCTGAGGTAGATGTGTCCGGGCGGGGGCTGGTCGTCGCTCAGCCGCCCGAGCAGGACGCCCGTGAAGAACAGGGCCGCCATGAGGCAGAACAGGACACCCAGATGACTCCGGCGCCGTGCGCTCTGCTGGGTGTGCCGGGTGTGTGAGGTCTGCCGCATACCGGATCCAACGATAGAGATGTCGGGTAGTGGTAAAGAAGAGATTGCAGGGAAACGAAATAGAACCGTTCTGTGGTCGGGTAGACTCGGCCAGGGTTACCGGTCTTTTGACCTGCGTCCGCAAGGGCAGGTAGCCTGTTCGTTCGTTGTGTGCATAGGTCCGCGTGACCGATGCGCGGCGCGTCCGGCGTCATCTCCCATCTGTGCGGAGACGGAAGGTCCGGGCCGTCGTGTGCCCGCACCGACCGACCCCAGCGCTGCCGCATCCGGCAGCGCGCCGAAGACGCGAGCATAAAGAAGGCTACGACCGTGCGCACGTACTCACCGAAGCCCGCCGACGTCCAGCGTCAGTGGTACGTCATCGACGCGACCGATGTCGTGCTGGGCCGGCTGGCCAGCCACGTCGCGACCCTGCTCCGCGGCAAGCACAAGCCGATCTTCGCCCCCCACGTCGACACCGGTGACTTCGTCATCGTCATCAACGCGGGCAAGGTCGCGCTCAGTGGCAACAAGCTTGAGCAGAAGAAGGCCTACCGTCACTCGGGCTACCCGGGCGGTCTGCGTTCTGTGAGCTACGGCGAGCTCATGGAGAAGCGGCCGGAGAAGGCCATCGAGAAGGCCGTCAAGGGCATGCTGCCGAAGAACTCCCTCGGCCGGAAGATGGCCAAGAAGCTGAAGGTCTACGCGGGGGCCGAGCACCCGCACCAGGCCCAGCAGCCGGTGCCGTTCGAGATCACCCAGATCGCCCAGTAGTAGTTCGAAAGAGTTAGAGGAGAACCGTGGCTGAGCCCACCGGTGTCGAGACGGCCGTCGAGGCCGAGCTGGAGGACTACTCCGGCGAGGATTTCCCGTCCGAGTACACCACCGAATCCGCTGCCAGCGCTGACGCTCCCGTGCGCAAGCCCGTCACCACGGGCAACTCGTACGGCACCGGCCGCCGCAAGGAGGCGATCGCCCGGGTGCGCATCGTCCCCGGCACCGGCAAGTGGACGATCAACGGTCGTTCGCTTGACGTCTACTTCCCCAACAAGGTCCACCAGCAGATCGTCAACGAGCCGTTCGTGGTGCTCGGCGCCGAGGAGGCGTTCGACGTCATCGCGCGCATCGACGGCGGCGGCGTGACCGGCCAGGCGGGCGCGCTCCGCATGGGCCTGTCCCGCGCGCTGGCGATCCTGGACGTCGAGGTCAACCGCCCGCCGCTGAAGAAGGCCGGCTTCCTCACCCGTGACGCCCGCGCCACGGAGCGGAAGAAGTACGGCCTCAAGAAGGCCCGCAAGGCTCCGCAGTACAGCAAGCGCTGAGTTGGCGCGCCTTTTCGGCACCGACGGGGTACGTGGGGTCGCGGGACGCGACCTCACCGCCGAGCTTGCCATGGACCTGGCGGTCTCGGCGGCTCACGTCCTCGGCGATGCAGGCGCGTTCGCCGCTACCGGACGCCGTCCGATAGCGGTCGTGGGCCGGGACCCGCGTGCCTCGGGAGAGTTCCTCGAGGCCGCCGTGGTCGCCGGCCTCGCGTCGTCCGGAGTGGATGTGCTGCGCCTCGGCGTGCTGCCCACCCCGGCCGTCGCCCACCTCACCGCCGCGCTCGGCGCCGATCTCGGCGTCATGCTGTCGGCCTCGCACAACCCCGCGCCGGACAACGGCATCAAGTTCCTGGCCCGTGGCGGCTTCAAGCTGTCCGACGCGGTCGAGGACGAGATCGAGCGGCGGCTGGGCGAGGACTGGACCTTCCCCGTCGGCTCGGCCGTCGGCCGGGTGCGCGACGCGTACGGTGAGGCAGACCGTTACATCAGCCACGTGCTGTCCACGGCGCGGGGCGCGCTCGACGGCCTGCACATCGTCGTCGACTGCGCGCACGGGGCCGCCCACATGGTGGCGCCCGAGGCGCTGCTGCGCGCCGGGGCCAGGGTCGAGGCGATCGGCGCCAGGCCCGACGGCCTCAACATCAACGACGGCTACGGCTCCACCCACCTCGACAAGCTGCGGCAGGTCGTGGTCTCGCGCGGCGCCGACGCCGGCATCGCCTACGACGGCGACGCCGACCGCTGCCTGGCGGTCGACCACACCGGCGCGGACGTCGACGGCGACCAGATCATGGCGATCCTGGCCGCCGCCATGCACGCCGAGGGCGCGCTGGCCAAGGAGACCGTGGTCGCGACCGTGATGTCCAACCTGGGCTTCAAGCTGGCCATGCGCGAGGCGGGCATCCAGGTGGTGGAGACCGCGGTGGGCGACCGCTACGTGCTCGAACGGATGAAGGCCGACGGCTACAACCTGGGCGGCGAGCAGTCCGGCCACGTCATCATGCTCGACCACGCCACCACCGGAGACGGCCTGCTGACCTCGCTCCACCTCATGTCGGTGGTGGCGGCCTCGGGCCGGTCGCTCCGGGAGCTGGCGTCGATCATGACCCCGCTGCCGCAGGTCCTGATCAACGTCACGGACGTCGACAAGGGCAAGGCCAGGTCGGCGGAGCTCGCGACGGCGGTGGCCGAGGCCGAGACGGAGCTGGGCGACACGGGCCGGGTCCTGATCCGGCCGAGCGGCACGGAGCCGATGATCCGCGTCATGGTCGAGGCCTCCTCGGAGGGCCAGGCCACCAAGGTGGCCGAACACCTCGCCGACGTGGTGCGCGCCGTCTGCGTCTGACGCTGCTCTTCAGGGGTACGGCACGCGGGTGCCGTACCCCGTCCATCACGAATGAGATCTCAGCTGGTCGTCGAGTGTCCAAATGCCTACCTCTACGCCGGTGACGCGGCTTCGGTACAGCTCTCGCTCGGCGAGGATACAAAGATCGCCCAAGCCGAGTTTGCTCATGGCATGATCTGACAGGGGTATTCCGGTCCCCGCACCCGCGATGAGTGAGCGCAGGAAATCAGCGCCCCAGACCACTGTGTGGAGCACCCAAGGCGCTCGACCGTCGATGACGATTTCGAGCAGCTCGGAGAGCTTCCCTGCGTAATCGCGGCGTAGCCGGCCGTCAGGTAGCTGGGCGATGTGGTTTCCGGCTTCGATGACCGCGGTGACAGGCAGGATCAGGCGGCAACCGCGCTTGTCCTCGGTAAGTTGTCGTGTCACCGCGTCACGGTCTTGGTTCTTACCGGGAATGTCGAGGAGGTTGCACAGGACCGAGGTGTCGACGAACTCGACCTTGCGGCTCACCGTGGGCCGATCCCCATGAGGTGATCGAAGGCGGTGAAGTCCTGCTCCCCGGCCGGTCTCTGGTCCAGTAGTCCGGAGGTCACCACGGTGCCCAGATCGCCTTGAGCCATGAGGCTCGGGTAGCCCTCTACTTCTGGGAGTCTCGTCAGCCTTGATATTCCGGTAGCACGGTCTCGGCTGCTGACCACGACGTGGTCGTGGTCTTTGGGCGACAGTGCGGAGAGCAGGGCGGGGCTGTGCGTCGTGAAGACGACCTGCGCGGCGATCGTCTCCTTCACCAGCGACAAGAGCTGAGAGGCCTGCGCGGGATGCAGGCCGTTCTCGAGCTCTTCGATCACCAGCATGGGCGATCCGGTTTCCCCGGGGAGGTCGCGTCGGCTCAGGTCCAGATCCTGTCCCTGGCGGAGCAGCGTCGTGGCGATGGCCATGAACCGCAGGAGGCCGTCGCTCATCTCTCGAGCCGGTGTGGTCGCGGTGCCTTCTCTGAGGGCCAGCATCACATCGCCGAGATCCGACCGGATGAGTTCGATACCGGAAACATCATGATCCACCAGCGCTTGGGTATGGCGGACCAGTTTTCGGAAGCTCTGCGGATCCAGCTCCCGCATGTGACTGATGACGGCCGAGAGATTCTCGGCTGTCCTGCGGAGACGGATGTCCCGGCCCGGCGTGTACTGGCGCATGAGGTGCGGGACGGGATCCAGATGGAATACGCCGCGCAGGGCGCTGAGCACGTCGTGAGCCGCTGCTGTGATTTGGCGCTGGACCTCGTCCGTCCCCTCCAGGCGGAGCGGTAGTTGGGCGGTGACCAACCGAGAGGAGCGAAAGGTTGCTCGGGGACCGCGGCCGGGCCGGCCGTTGTACCAGCTCGCCTCAATCGTGCCTGCTCCGGCCGACACGCTCTTGGCGTCAAGCAAGGCGTGCATACTATTTCTTTTCGGATCCTGGGTTTTCCTGCGTTTTCCGGAGAAGCCGGTGAGGGTTTCGCGGACGATCTCCGGTTCGGGCCCCACGCGAACGGTGACATCGAACTCGAGCCAGAAATAGCCCTCCCCTGCGGCCTCGGGGTTCACCACGGTGCATCCCAGCTTGAACTGATCCTCACCATGTGGCGGGCAGCCCGCGATACCGCCACGCAGTGGGCCCTCGTCGCCGCGCCTGCTGTCGAGCGCGTCCGCGAGGTCACCACCTTCGGCAAGGCGGGACAGGACGTCGAGCCCGTCGAGCGCGTTGGACTTACCGCTGCTGTTGCGGCCGATGAGGATGGTCATGTCGT
Organism: Nonomuraea lactucae; assembly: GCF_003313395.1. Classification (GTDB taxonomy): domain Bacteria; phylum Actinomycetota; class Actinomycetes; order Streptosporangiales; family Streptosporangiaceae; genus Nonomuraea; species Nonomuraea lactucae. The sequence goes on from NZ_QNFZ01000160.1 coordinate 24,421, forward strand.
TCAGCGGCAGCACAGCGTCGCGGAAGGTCTTGAACTCGGTCAGGCGCAGCTCGGTCAGGCGCGCGGACATAGGTAAACAGTACACGGGCAAGGTCGCGCCGACCGGTGGCTACTCATCACCCGTGAGGGAGTAGGCGCGCAGGCGGCGGCCGGCGAGGAAGACGGCGGCCACAGTCGCGATGACCAGGGCCGGAACGGCGAAGCCGAGCGTCACGTCGGCCTGCAGGAACGGCGAGGTGGAGATCTGGTCGGCGATCGACTGGGCCCACTGCTGGATCGAGAACTTGCGTGCGCCCTGGACGAAGCCGCCGACGAGGCTCTCCCAGACCAGGGCGTAGATGATGCCGACGGTCACCGCGTGGCGGGTGACGACGCCGAGCAGCAGGAAGACCGCGGCGTAGGCGACGCCCGCCACCAGGGCCCCCAGGGCGAACCCGGAGGCGATGCCGTCCTCGGTGCCCACCAGCAGCCAGGCCGCGAGGTAGGTCGGTACGGCGGCGAAGACGGCCAGCAGCGAGGCCGCGACCAGGAACTTGGTCTGGGCGATGACCGGGCGGGAGATCGGCTTGGACATCAGGTGGATGATCGTGCCGTCGTCGATCTCGGGGGCGATCACGCCCGTGCCGGCGATGAGGCCGAGCAGGGGCAGCATGGTCCCGATGGCGAACTTGTCCATCAGGAGCATGGCCGAGCGCTGGTCGGCGCTGCCGGCCAGGCGCAGGAGCAGGGCCAGGCCGAGCAGGGCGAGCGGCAGCAGGAGGAGCAGGACGATCCTGCGCCGGCCGAGCAGCGCCCGGTAGGTGATGCCCGCCACGACGGTGTTCATCATGAGGTGCTCCGGGTGATCAGGTAGGAGAAGACGCTCTCCAGGTCCTCGTCGGCGGGGGAGACCTCCAGCAGGCGGATGCCCTCCGCGCGGGCCACCCTGGGCAGCAGCCAGGCGAAGCGGCGCAGCTCGATGGCCCGCACCTCCAGCCCGTCGGCGCCGAGCGCGACGCCGCCCGCCGAGCTGTCGAGCATGAGGGCGGCGGCGAGCCTGCGGTCGTCGCTGGAGCGGATCCTGAACAGGTGGGGCCGGTCGGTCATCAGCCGGCGGATCTCGCGGAAGTCGCCCGAGGCGGCGTGCCTGCCGGCGACGAGCACCTCGATGTGCTGGGCGACCCGCTCGACCTCCTCCAGGATGTGGGAGCTGAACAGGATCGTCTTGCCGGCCGTGCCCATGGTGCGGATGAGGTCCATCAGGTGGAGCCGCTGGCGCGGGTCCATGCCGTTGAACGGCTCGTCGAGCAGCAGGACGGGCGGGTCGTGGACGAGCGCCGCGGCGACCTTGACGCGCTGGCGCATGCCCTTGGAGTAGGTCTCGACGCGGCGGTCCTTGGGCTCCTCCATCTCGACGATGGCCAGCGCCTTGCGGGCGGCCTCGACGGGGTCGGGCAGGCCCTGGAGCCTGGCCGCCGACAGGACGAACTGCCAGCCGGTCAGGAAGCCATACACCCCTTCCCGCTCCGGGACGAGACCGATATTTCGATAGATGTGATGGTTCTTCCAGACCCTGGTGCCGTCCAGGGTGACCGTGCCACCCGACGGGGCCAGGAACCCGGCCATCATGTGCAGCAGCGTCGACTTGCCCGCCCCGTTGGGGCCGAGCAGCCCGGTGACGCCTGGACCGATGGTCATGGTGACGTCGTTGACCGCGACGACGTTGCCGTACCAGCGCGAGGCCTGCGACAGCTCCATCTTCACCGCGAGGCCGCCTTCCGGTAGCGGAGCGCGAGGGCCGCCAGCCCGACGGCGATGAGCGCGACGACGACGAGGCCGCAGTAGGGCCCGGCGGGGTATTCGCCCTCGGCGTTGGGCGTCGTGCCGAACAGCCACACCTGCACGGCGTCGACCAGCCAGAACGGGTTGAGCAGCCAGGCCCACCTGGCGCCGGCGTCGTTGCCCGTGGACGCGAGCGTGCTGTAGACGATCGGGACCGAGGCCGAGGACAGCAGGTAGACGGCGATCACCGAGGCGACGCCCAGCCCGCGCCGGGGCGTGAGGGAGGCGATCGCCAGGCCGACCGACGACAGCAGCAACGACAGCAGCAGCCCGGTGACCAAGGCGCCGAGGTATTCCTTGGTCTGCGGCGGCCCGTCGAGGTCGATGACCAGCTCGCCCACGTAGATCAGCGTCACCGGCGCCGCGACCAGCAGGGACATCGCCGCGGTCATCGCGGCGACCTTGGCCCCGACGTACTGGGTGATGGTGACGGGGCGCGACAGGTAGAGGGGCAGCACCCGGAAGCGCAGGTCGGGCGCGACGACGGTGGGCGCCTGCGAGGCCAGGAAGATGGCCAGCACCGGCTGCATGAAGACCGCGAAACCGCTGTAGGGCATGCCGCGCCGCCCCATCATGGCCATCATCGCGATCGACACGATGGCGGGCAGCAGCATGACGGCGGCCAGGCTGAACGGCATGATCTTGCTGCGGGCCGTGCGGCCGAGCCCGAAGACGCCGCGCAGGCTGTGGACCGCCAGGGCGCGGGTCGAGTGGCCGGGGCCGAGCCGGGGCCCGTCGTAGTGGCGGTAGCCGATGTCGTAGATCTCAGACGACACTTTCGACCTCCTCCCTGAAGACGTCCTCGATGCGGTGGCGGCCCCGCTCCAGCCGGATGAGGCAGAGGCCGAGGTCGGCCGCCGCGTCGCGGATCGCGTCGAACGTCTCGGGACCGGTCGCCTTGACCAGCAGCAGCCGCCCGTGCGGGGTGACGGCGTGGCCCAGCCCGGTCAGCCTCTCGGCCAGCGGCCCGGTGCCCTCGTCGACCTCGACCGTGACGCTCTGGGTGGCCTGGGTGAACTCGCCGATCGCGGACGACCGCAGCAGCCGCCCGGCGTCGATGACGATCACGTGGTCGCAGACGCGCTCCAGCTCGCCGAGCAGATGGGAGGTGACGAGCACGCTGATGCCGAACTCGGTGCCGATGCGCCGGATCAGCGTCAGCATCTCGTCGCGCCCGCGCGGGTCGAGCCCGTTGGTCGGCTCGTCCAGCAGGATCAGCTTGGGGTCGTGGACGAGCGCCTGGGCCAGCTTGACCCGCTGTTTCATGCCGGTGGAGTAGCCGCCGACCGCGCGGTAGCGCTCCTCGGCCAGGCCGACGTGGCGCAGCACGTCGGCGGCTCGCTCGCGGGCGGCCGTGCGCGGCAGCCCGGACATGCGGGCGAGGTGGACCACCAGCTCGGTGGCGGAGACGTCGGGCGGGAGGCAGTCGTGCTCGGGCATGTATCCGACGAGCCTGCGGATCTCCGCGCCCCGCGTCGTGACGTCGAGGCCGAGCACCCGCGCCCCGCCCGCGGTGGGCGGGAGCAGGCCGAGCAGGATCTTGATGAGCGTCGACTTGCCCGCTCCGTTGGCCCCCACGAGACCGGTGACGCCGGGCCCGGCGGTGACCGTGAGCTGGTCGAGCGCCGTGACTGTCGGGAAGCGTCTGGTCAGCCCCTCGGTGTCGAGGATGTGCATGATCGGGACCCTACCCGCCGCCGCGGGGCGCCGCATCGGTCACACGGATGAGCCACGTCCTACTTGAGGCCAGAATCTGCGCTGTACGGCGAGCGTCGCGGTGCCGGCGAGCAGCATGCCGGCCACGTTCAGCGCGAGCTGGGCCACCGAGCCCGCGACCTCGGCCCACTCGCCGAGAGCCAGCGCCACCGCCACGTAGCCGGCGGCGGGCACCGTGGTCACCGAGATGAAGACGCCGATCAGCGCCGACGACTTGCCGCCGGTGACCGACAGCACCCCGGCCACGCCCGCCAGCATCGCCACGATGAACGACCACCGGTCGGGCTTGACGATGAACTGGACCTCCTCGTTGACCGCCAGGTTGCCCGGCCCGATCCACCCCAGCCAGTACGAGACCAGCGCGCACGCGTACGTCACCGCGATGGCCAGCGCGAACCCGACGACCAGCGCCCTGAAGGCGTTGACCACCAGGCCCCAGCCACGGTGCAGCAGGCCGAAGCAGATGGCCGCGATGGCGCCGAACTCCGGGCCGAGCACCATCGCGCCGACGATCAGGATGATGGAGTTCTGCAGCACGCCGATGCCCGCGAGCTGCGTGGCGATGGCCAGGAACGCGAGGTACGCCCAGGTGATCCTCGAATCGGCGTGGAGCCGGTGGGCGAGCTGTTCCCAGATCACCGCGTCGTCTGGGTCGCCCGGCGCCTCCTCGATCGCCTCCTCGGCGACCTTTGAGAACGCCAGGTCTATCTGCTCGGCCGCGATCGAGCCCTCCTCGCGCAGCCACGCGAGCTGCCCGATGACCTCGTTGGCCGATTCGCGGGCCACGTCGGCCTGGACGAGATCGCCCTTCGGGGCGCGGGCCGCGCCGGGCAGCACGACGACGTTGGTGACGCCCGAGCACTCCTGGAGCACGGCCAGCACCTCGCCGGTGCGGTCGCCGGGGCTGATCAGTCGCAGATGGAGCATCGGGCCATTGTCTTCCATCGAAGAGGCGGCGCGGCGCGGCTCAGGTGCGGCGCAGCCGTACTCGCCGGACCGAGTGGTCGGCTCCCTTCTTCATCACCAGGTCGGCGCGTCCGCGCGTGGGCGCGATGTTCTCGACGAGGTTGCGCTCGTTGATGTCGCGCCAGACGTCGACCGCGAAGTCCGTCGCCTCCTCGTAGGACAGGTCGGCGATGTACTTGAAGTACGACTTGGGGTCCTCGAAGGCGGTGCGGCGCAGCTTGTGGAAGCGCTCCACGTACCAGGTGCGGATGTCCTCGACCTTGGCGTCGACGTAGATGGAGAAGTCGAAGTAGTCGTTGACCGCGAGGGAGGTGGGCGGGGCGGGCTGGAGGACGTTGAGCCCCTCCATGATCAAGATATCCGGACTTTTCACGACCTGGTGTGCGCCGGGCACGATGTCGTACTCCAGGTGGCTGTAGACCGGCGCCAGGGCCTCCGCCGTGCCCGCCTTCACCTCCGCCACGAACCTGACCAGCGCCCGCCTGTCATAGCTCTCGGGGAAGCCCTTGCGGTGCATGATGCCCTTGGCCTCCAGCACCGCGTTGGGATAGAGGAAACTGTCGGTGGTGATCAGCTCGACGTGCGGGTGCTCCGGCCAGCGCGCCAGCAGCGTGTGCAGCAGCCGGGCCGTCGTGGACTTGCCGACCGCGACGCTGCCGGCGATGCCCAGGATGTACGGCACGCGCCGTTCCTCGTGGCCGAGGAACGCGCTCAGCACGCTGCTGCGCTGCTTGGACCCGGTGTAGTGCAGGTTGAGCAGCCTGGTCAGGGGGAGGTAGATGTCGGTGACCTCGACGAGATCGATGGGATCGTCGACGCCGCGCAGCTCTTCCAGCTCTTCTGCGGTGAGAGTCAAGGGCGTGTTCTTGCGGAGATCGCTCCACTGCTCCCTGCTCAGTTCCACGTAGCCGTTGTTCACCCAGGCAGCCTAGCGACGCCCGCCTGGCCGCTCTCGGCCGGGTGGGGCAGGTTGTCCACAGGCTGTGGACAGAAACGGGGGATTACCGAGACTCAGTTCGGGGAACGGCGCCCTGCCCTCTCATCGCGATCTCGCCGAATCCGGCATGTCATGGAAAATCGGCAGCTACTGTTCGGGGGAAGGAGGGCTTCATGGACCGTCGTCACTTCCTGGCCAGGACAGCCGCCGCGGCCGTCGGCTTCGCCGGGCCCTTCGCGGGCGTCGCGTGCGCGGGCGAGAACGGCGGGGCCAGGCCGGTGCGCGGCTACGGCCCGCTGCGCGCGGTGCCCGACCTGCGTGACGGCAAGGTCAGGCTGCACCTGCCCGACGGGTTCAGGTACCGCTCCTTCAACGCCGTGGGCGACACCTTCTCCGACGGCTCGCCCGTGCCGGGACGGCACGACGGGATGGCCGCGTTCCCCGGCCCGCGCGACACGGCGTACCTGGTGCGCAACCACGAGGTGAACGGCCCCGTCGGCGCGTTCGGCGACAAGGACCGCGCCTACGACAGGATGGCCGGCGGCGGGACGGCGACGCTGCAGGTCACCCGCCACGGCGAGGTGCTGAGCAGCAGACCCTCCCTCACCGGCACCATGATGAACTGCTCCGGCGGCCCCATGCCCTGGAACGCCTGGGTGACCTGCGAGGAGACCGTCAACGGGCCCGACGTGGGCGACGACTTCTCCGGCGGCGACAACTCCAAGCTGACCCGCAAGCACGGCTACATCTTCGAGGTGCCGCTCCGGGGCGCCGCGACGGCCAGGCCGATCAGGTCGGCCGGGCGGTTCGCGCACGAGTCGGCCGCGTTCGACCCGAAGTCGGGTGCGCTGTACCTGACCGAGGACTGCTTCGGCTTCCCGTCCGGCCTCTACCGCTACCTGCCGCCCGAGAGCCCGCTCAAGGCCGGCCGCCTCCTCGACGGGGGCCGCCTGCAGATGCTCGCGGTGCGGGGCTCGCCGCGCGCCGACCTCTCCGCCGGCCAGCGCGCCCGTACGGCGTACGAGACGCGCTGGGTGGACATCGACGACCCGGACCCCCGCTTCACCGGCAAGCCCTCGAACGAGGAGGCGGTCCAGGCCGTCGGCAGGCAGGGACGCGCCAAGGGGGCGGCGATCTTCTCCCGCCTGGAGGGCGCGATCCACCACCAGGGCACCGTCTATTTCGTCTCCACCCAGGGCGGGGCCACCGCGCCGGGCGACAAGCCGCCCTCCGGTTTCGGCAAGGGCCGGGGCCAGGTCTGGGCGTACGAGACGTGGAGCGGCCGGCTCAAGCTCGCCTACGAGTCGCCGCGGTCGTCGGTGCTCGACCTGCCCGACAACGTGACGGCCAGCCCGCGCGGCACGCTCGTGCTGTGCGAGGACGGCGACGGCGCCAACTACCTGCGCGGCCTCACCCGGCACGGCGAGATCTTCGACTTCTGCCGGCTGGCCGCGATCGAGGGCGACCCGGGGGCGGAGTTCGCGGGCTCCACGTTCGGCCCCGGCGGCCACACCCTGTACGTCAACGTCCAGTCCAAGGCGGGCACCTCGTTCGCCATCTGGGGGCCGTGGCAGCGCGGCGCCTTCTGAGCGCCGGGGTGGCGGCTAGCCTGGGGACATGATCCTGGGCATCGGGGTGGACGTGGTCGACATCGCACGGTTCGAGGCGGCGCTGGAGCGCACGCCGGGCCTGCGCGGGCGGCTGTTCACCGAGGGGGAGCGGGATCTGCCCCCGCACTCCCTGGCCGCCAGGTTCGCCGCCAAGGAGGCCGTGGCCAAGGCGCTCGGCGTGCCCAAGGGCGTCGGCCACCTGGAGGCCGAGGTGCGCCGCGACGAGGACGGGCGGCCCGAGGTGCACGTGACGGGCAAGGCGGCCGAGGTCGCCTACGGGCTCGGGGTCAAGCGATGGCACCTGTCGCTCAGCCACGACGCGGGCGTGGCCGTGGCCTACGTGATCGCGGAGGGATAGCTTCGGACCCATGCTCACCGCCTACACCGCCGACCAGATCCGGACCGCCGAGCGCGAGCTGATGGCGCGCCTGCCCGAGGGCACGCTCATGCGGCGCGCCGCGTCCGGGCTCGCCGCCGTCTGCGCCGCGGTGCTCGGCACCGTGTACGGTGCTCGCGTGCTGCTGCTCGTGGGCGGCGGCGACAACGGCGGCGACGCGCTGTACGCCGGAGCCGGGCTGGCGCGGCGCGGGGCCCGGGTCGAGGCGGT
>NZ_QNFZ01000165.1 GCF_003313395.1 Nonomuraea lactucae
CCCTGGGGCCCGGGCGGGCCGTGGGGCCACCGCGGCTGGGGCGGCCGGGGCCGCAAGGCCAAGCGGGGCGACGTGCGCGCCGCCATCCTGGCGCTGCTCGCCGAAGAGCCGCGCAACGGATACCAGATCATCCAGGAGATCGCCGAACGCAGCGAGGGCGGCTGGAAGCCCAGCCCCGGCGCCGTCTACCCGGCGTTGCAGCAGCTCACCGACGAGGGCCTGGTCGTCGCCGAGGAGAACGAGGGCCGCAAGACGTTCCGCCTCACGGACTCCGGCCGCGCCTACATCGAGTCGCACAGCGACGAGGTGCGCGCCCCGTGGGACGAGATGCGGCCCGACATCGACGACAACACCGCGGACCTGTGGGACCTCGCCCGCCAGTCGGCTTTCGCCATGATGCAGATTCTGCAGACCGGGAGCGACGCGCAGATCCGCGAAGCGCGTAAGACTCTGGTTGAGACCCGGCGCAAGCTCTACCAGATCCTGGCCGACGGCGACCCGGGCGAGGAGTGACCATGACCGGCGCCCCACCCGGGAGCCGGTTCGGAGAGAAGGAGCCACGCATGGACCCCCGCGATCTCCGCATCGGTGACGCCGAACGCGAGCACACCATGGCCGCCCTGCGCGAGCACTTCGCGCAGGGCCGCCTGGACCACGCCGAGCTCGACGAGCGCCTCGACCGGGCGCTCGCCGCCCGCACCGCCCGCGACCTCGCCGAGGTCACGGCCGACCTGCCGGGCCACACCCAGCCTGCCCGCCCCGCCCACCCCTCCCACCACGCCCACCGCGATCCGGTCACCCCCGGGCCGGACGACTGGCGCGCCGCGATGAAGGCCCACCGCCACCAGATGGAGGCCATGCGCCACCCGCCACCAGATGGAGGCCATGCGCCACGCCCACCGCGACATGCGCCGCACCTGGCACCGCCATCCCCACGGCCACCACCGCCACGGCCCGGGCCCGTTCGTGCCGATCCTGTTCGTGATGCTGTTCGTCGGACTGGTGGCGGGCGGCTGGGGCGTCGCCAAGGTGCTGTTCGTGATCTGGGTCGCCGCGATGGCCTTCAGCCTCCTCCGCCGCCACCTCCACCACCGGGGCTGACTCTCGCCCTCCGCCTGAAGCGCACAGTCGCGACGCCCATCGAGGCCACGCCTGCCGAGGCAGCCCCGGCGGTCACTGGACGGCCTCCGACGCCCGCGGCCGGGCGACGGGACGCCCCGCCTGCGGCCCGGCGACGGGACGCCCATAGCCGGGCCGTGCCGAGTGGTCGACGCCGTGCGCCGCCCAGGTGTACAGGTGCAGCTCCAGGCCGTCGGGATCGTTGAACACCAGCAGCCAGCCGACGGATGCCTCGATGACCGGTGAATGCGGGATGCCGAGCTCGTCGAGGTGGCCGGCCCACGCCTGGGCGTCCGCGCGGTCCTGGACGGCGAAGCCGATCGGGTCGAAGCCCCCGCAGCCCGCCGCGGCCCCCGGGTTCTCGCGGAGCGCGACGAGGGCGTCACCGATGCCGGGGATCTCGCCCGCCACGCCGCGCACGACGCCTTCGGCATCGTGGAACTCCATGGTGACCTTGAGGTCGAAGACGCGTTCGTACCAGCTCAGCGAGCGAGGGAGGTCGGTGACCGGGATCTTCACGTGGTGGATTCCGGCCAGCTGGGGGCGGGGCATGGGGCCTCCCTGAATTGGGCGCAGTATGACTGCGGCTAATTGAGCCTAGAATGCTCTCCATGGCCGAACCCGTCAAGAGGCAGTACCGATCAGCGAAGCGCGCTGCCGCGGCGGCCGCCACGCGCGCCCGTATCCGGGAGGCGGCCGCCCGGCTCTTCGTCGAGCAGGGCTATGTGGCCACGACGATGCGCGACGTCGCGGCGTCGGCGGGGGTCGGCGAGCGCACCCTGTACGACGCGTTCCCGACCAAGGCCGCGCTGTTCGGGCACACCCTCGGCGTGGCGACCGTCGGCGACGAGGCGCCGGTCCGCGTGGCGGACCGGCCCGAGGTGCGCTCGGCGCACGACGAACCCGACGCCGAGGAAGCGATCGCGCGGACCGTCTCCTATGCCACCGACCTGCTGGACCGCGCCGGTGACCTCATCATGGTCAGCGTCGAGGCGGCCGGCGCCGATCCGGACATGCGAGCGGCGGCCGACGCCGGGGCGCGGGCGACCCACGAGGTGTATCTGGCCCTCACCGAGGCCCTGCGCGAGCGCGGCGCCCTGCAGCCGGGCCTCGACGCCACGGCCGCCGCCGACGTCATGTACGCCCTGGCCTCCCCGCACATGCACCAGCTCCTGTGCCGGCACCGCGGCTGGCCCCTGGAGCGCTACCGCGCGTGGCTGCGGAACGCGCTGGCGCGCGAACTGCTGGACCGGACGGGGCGACGGTGATCCGCACGGCCGGTCACCTCCGCCCTCAACGAACCCGTCTGTCCGATTGCCGGCGTATGGCGGTTCTAGACGCCAGGTGGTGTTGTTCGTCGGGAGACGCTGGCGTGGCGCAGTGCTCGTCGCCGTTGATGAGGTGATCGCGCACGAGGGTCAGGACCTGTCGTAGTTGCTCGCGCTGGTCCGCGCTCAGCTTGGCGAACAGGACGTCCTCGACGTCGTGTTGCGCCTGGGACGCCTGGCGCAGCCGGGCGAGGCCGGCGTCGGTGAGGGCGACGACATGTCGCCGGCGGTCCACCTGGTGACGTGAGCGCACGATCAGGCCCTCGGCTTCGAGGGGGTTGAGCTGCGTCACCAGGATGCTGGCGGCGACGTCCATGAGATGCCCGAGCTCACCCTGCCCCAGAGGACCACGGTCGTACAGCAGGCCCAGCAACTCGAACTGGCGCGGGTTGAGGCCGTGCGCGGTGTGCGCGTCACGCAGTCGGCGCATCGCCTCGCCGCCGAGCAGCGCCAGCATCAGCCCGGGACTCGAACGATGCTCCCCGATCAGCGACTCATCACCCATGGGAGTAGAGTAGCGCTCCTGAATAGTTTAGTACTATAAACGACTTAGTCGACTCTACTATCTGGGAGCAGCAATGAGTACTGCCGTGATCGTGGGCGCCGGACCAGGACTGGGCCGGGCGATCGCGCACCGGTTCGGCATGGAAGGCTTCGACATCGCCCTGATCGGCCGCACCCGTACCACCCTCGACGCGCTGGTCGAGGACCTGACCGGCGCGGGAGTGCGCGCCGAGGGCCACGTCGCGGACGTGACCGACCGACCGGCGCTCGTGAATGCGTTCGATGAGATCAAGGCCCGCTTCGGCCACATCGACGTGCTTGAGTACTCCCCGGCGCCGAGCGACCCCGCCACGGTCGGGGCCGTTGACGCGGTGGACCTCACCGTCGAGGCCCTGCGACCGCAGCTGGACGTGCACCTTTTCGGGGGCGTGACCGCGATCCAGCAGGGTGCTGCCCGACATGATCGACCGCGGATCCGGCACGGTCCTGGTCAGCACCGGGGCGTCCTCCGGCCCCGTGATACACCCGCCGTTCGCCAACATCGCGGCCGCGAGCGGGGCCCTGCGCAACTGGGTTCTCAACCTGCACGCCGCGCTCGAACCGCGCGGCGTCTACGCCGCGCACGTGGCGATCGCGACCTGGATCGGCCAGGAGGGGCCGGCGAGCCGGCCCGAGGTGATCGCCGAGACCTACTGGGAGCTCCACCGGACGCGCCGCGGCGCCGAACTGCTGTACACCGCGGCGGGCGCGTCGTGACCGGGCGGACGGAGCCCAAGGTCACGCCGCGTAGGGCGCTGCTCCCCACCCGGGCGACGCGATCGCCGCGGCGCACGGCTGGGCGCCGATCGCCGCGATCACGCCGAATACGGCCTGGTAGAACGGTCCGCCGAACGGGAACTGCTGCCCATGGCCGAAACCCTCGGGCTCGGCCTCGGCGCCTGGTCACCGTCGAGCAGCGGCTTCCTCGTCCAAGTGCTGCTCGTAGCCCCGTCACGTACGAGAGGGAATCAGGCCGTGCTCCATGGCGAACACCGCCACACCGGCGCGGGTCCGGTAGCCGGTCTTGTCAAAGATGTGGCCCAGGTGGTGTCCCACCGTCCGGCTCGAGATCGACAGTTGCACGGCGATCTCCCGGTTGCGCAGTCCCTGGGCCACCAGGCAGAGCACCTGCACCTCCCGCTCGGTCAGTCCTGCCGGCGACCCCGCCCGATACGAGTCCACGTCCGCGTCCTCGATCTTGCGGACGGCGGGGCGTCGGGGAGCATCCGCCGAGCGCGTCGGCTTGCCCAACGCCCTCAGCTCGCTCTCCGTCCGCGCCGTGAACGCCACGACACCCATCGCGGACAGCATCCCGTGCGCCGTGACCAGCTGCGCGCGGGCATCGGTACGACGGCCCCGGCGGCGCAGCCACTCGCCGTAGACCAGGTGCGCCCGCGCCAGATGCACGCGCATCCGGGTCCGTCCCAGTCGCTCGACCGCCTCCCGGTACAGGTCCTCCGCCACGGTGTCGGCCGCGATCTGGGCCCGTGTCGCGGCCTCGACGCCCAGGGCCCAGTCTGTGCCGCACGGGCGGGTCCACTCGGCCAACTGGTCGGCCGCGTCGATCGCCACGTCCATCTGTCCCAGGCGGACGGCGGCCTCGACGATCTCCGGCAGGGCCCACACCCCGAACGTCGAGAGCTGGCCGTGCTCGACGGCTTTTTCCGCGGCGACCAGCGCGGCGTCATAGCGGCCGCCTCCGTTGTGCAGCACCGCCGTGCCGTATTCGATGATGGTGATCGCGTTTCCCTCACCGCGCGCAGCGGCGTCGCGTGAACTGGCGTCCAGAAGCTCCTGAACCTGGTCCAGGTCACAGAGCCATCCGGCGACCAGCGCCGACGCGTATACCTTCTGCGGTGCGCCGGTCGCCTCCGCCACGGCGTCGGCTTCCCGCACAAGTGCCAGGGCCCTGTCGAAGCGCCCCTCCGCCATGCGCAGCCATCCCCCGAAATTCAGGCCGATCGACAGCACGGCGAGTTCGCCCGAGTCGCGGGCGGTCTCGATCAGCCGCGTGCTGAGCGCTTCCAGGGCCTCGTAATCCCAGACGCTCATGGCCGCGCGACAGGCGAGTGGGAGTGCCCGTATGTCACCTGACTGCCGGTAGGCGCGGACCGCGGCCTTGATCTCCAGTACGCTCGCGGCCATCCCCTTGGTGTTGAGCTTGGTCATGCCGTTGAGCAGAAGGTCGACCGGTCCCGGCGCCTGCGGACTGGGTGTACTGGCGAGCACGGCCTCGGCCGCCTCGACGATCTCCTCGACCTGGACGAATCGACCGGCCCATGTCGCTGCCCACAGCACTTCCAACAGGGTTTCGCGGGCGAGCGCCGCGTCCAGAGGGGCGAGGAGCCGGGCCGCTTCGAGCATCAGCGGCGGAGCCTGGTGGCCCCGCTGCACCGCGAACGAGATCTGGCCGCGCAGGCGTACCGACCGGGCGTGCTGGAGCCCGTCGAGCCCGTCGGCGTCGATCGCGGCCAGCAGGCTCAGCGCCTCGTCCGGGGCGCCGGCGTCATGCTTGGCCTGCGCCGCCGCCAGCAGACGCCCGTTGCGGCGAGCCCGATCCGGCGTCAACGCCGCGGCCCTGTCCAAGAAAGCCGCCGCCGCACCCAGACCACCACGCGCCTGCGCCCGCCACGCCGACCGCTCCAACTCGGCCGCCACATCCTCATCCACCCCCGAGGCCGCCTGAGCCCGATGCCACGCCCGCCGATCCGGATCGACCCGCCGATCCGTCGCCTCAGCCAGCACCCCATGAGCCGTACGGCGCTCGGCCGGCGCCGCCGCCGTGTAGATGGCCGACCGCACCAGCGGATGGCGAAACCGCACCCGCGAACCCAGCTCCAGCAACCCGGCCGCCTCAGCCGGAGCAGCCGCCTCGATCTCCATGCCGAGCAACCCACACGCCCGCCGCAACAACGCCGGATCACCGACCGGCTCAGCCGCCGCGACCAGCAACAACCGACGCGTCTGCTCAGGTAACGCCGCCACCCGGCCGCGAAAACTCCGCTCGATGCGCCCCGTGACCGTACCCGGAAGAGCGAAACCCCCCGCGATCCCCGCCGGACCGGCACTACGCGCCAACTCCAGCAACGCCAGCGGATTACCCCGCGCCTCAGCGATGATCCTTTCCCGGACCGCCCCATCCAACGGCGCCAGCACCTCCGCCGCCAGCAGCGCCCGCGCCTCACCCTCGGGCAGACCAGGCACGTCGAGGATGGGCAATCCACGCAGCACATCGGTGCCCGGCACATCACGCAACCCGAACGCGAACGCCACCCCCATCGACCCGACCCGCCGGGCCACGAACGCCAGCACCCGAGCCGACGCGCTGTCCAACCACTGCGCGTCATCCACCACACACAACACCGGGCCCTCACGAGCCGACTCGCCCAGCAGACCGAGCACCGCCAGCCCGACACGGAACGGATCGGCCGCCACACCAGCGCGCAGCCCGAACGCCGCCTCCAGCGCCTCCCGCTGCGCGCCGGGAATCCGGCCGGCCCGACCCAGCAACGGCCCGCACAACTGATGCAACGCCGCGAACGGCAGGTCCATCTCGAACTCGACACCCACCGCGCGCAACGACTCAAAACCCGCCGCCGCCTCCACGGCGTGCTCCAGCAGCGTGGTCTTGCCGATGCCGGCCTCTCCCAGCAGCACCAGCACCCCGCCCTGACCCGAACGCGCCGCCCCGACCAGCCGTTCGACCGCCTCTACCTCCCGGGCGCGGGCACGCAGCTGAACGGGGCGCGACACGAGACGCTCATGCCTCACCTGATGCATCCCCAAGAAATGCCTTCCAGTCGGGGCGTCCCCCTCGCGCCCGAGGTCATGGATCCGGGGCGAGACTCAGAACGATCCCGTCACACGTGACGTCATCGCGGGGCGGCGGCCTCCCGGACCGGTTCGAGAATATACATCGCCCGACCGGCACCGGTGAGCGGTTTCACGCCCCGTTGCGCGAAGAGGCGCCCATGAACCCTTCCACGCCGAGGAAGCGCGGACGGCTTGAGAAGGCATCTTGGCGACCGCCGGCCGCGGAGCCGGCGGCGGTGCACCGGGTGCTATGGGTGCACCTTGATAAGGCGACCGGGCGGCCCGATCATCCAGCCGCCCGGGAGGCAACGACGTAGCAGAGCCACCGCGCCCCGGCCGCCGGTCCGTCGCCGTCGTCGGGCTCGACGACGACGTCGAGCACGAGCAGATAGCGGCGATGTCCGTCGAGCGCGGGCCGCTCGTCGACGGCGCACGGGGTCAGTCTCCCCCGGACCCGGGAGCCGACCGGTACCGGACGGATGAAGCGGACCCGGTCGTAGCCGTAGTTCAGCACGTAGTCAGCCTTCCCGAGCAGGACCAGCAACTCCTCGGGGAGCCGGGCGCAGTGCGCGACCAGGAACGAGCCCTGCACGATCGTCCGGCCGCCGAACGGGCTCTCCGCGCGGGCACGCTCCGGATCGTTGTGCAACCAGTGCTCTTCCCCGGTCACCTCACCGTAGGTGTCGACCATGCTCTGGCTGACCCGCGTCCACGGACCGGGGGTCAGCTCGCGGCCGATCATGGCGCGGAGCGCATTCACGTCGAAGGTTCCAGCGGTCATGACCAGGTGCTCCTCTCAAACGTTGCCGACGGAATACAGGGGGCATATCGCGGCCATGCCCGCGTCCGCGCCTCACCGTCTCGTGCGCGAGACGGTGAGCGCCTCGCCTCAGGTGCCGTGATGCGCTCCGGCGCACTGACCTACGCTTCGCCGGCCGCCCAGCCCGGCCCGGCAGGCGCGGCGCCGCGTCGGACGGCGAGCCGTGTTCGGCGAGGTACGCGGTCGGGACCCGGTCGGGACCCGGTGGGCGGACCAGGGCCCGCCCACCGGGTCGGACGCGCTCACCGGCTTGGCGTCCCACGGCTGAGCCCCAGGTCCCGGACCGCCGAAGCGACAGTCCGGTCCCTGTCAGACAGACACAACGTGACGGCCCCCGATGAGCGCCAGGTGACTACATGACAGATCCACTCGCGGCACTCGACGCTCGGATCGATCGCCGAGTTGCGCAGCGGCCCGCGCGACGGCTCGCGGGGATCGTGGACCCGGCAGCCCTAACTTCGCGCATGTGACCCGATCGTCGCATGCGATCGCGGCCTGTCTAGACGAGCCGGGCGTTGAGCGTGATCGTCGTGCCCGTCAGGGCCTTGCTCACCGGGCAGTCGGCCTTGGCGGCCTCGGCCGCCTCCTGGAACTGCTCAGCGGTGATGCCGGGCACGTGGCCCTCAACGGTGATCACAATGCCGGTGATGCCCTCACCCGGCTGGAACGTCACGTCGGCACTGGTGCGCAGCGCCTCCGGCGGCGTGCCCGCGCCGGCCAGACCATGGGACAGCGCCATCGAGAAGCACGAGGAGTGCGCAGCCGCGATGAGCTCCTCAGGCGAGGTCTTGCCATTGGCGGACTCCGCCCGGGACGGCCAGGAGACCTCAAAGGTGCCCACACCAGAAGTGTCGAGCGAGACCGTGCCGGAACCGTCGAGCAGGGCCCCCTTCCACTGGGTGGTGGCGGTGCGAGTAGTAGCCATTACGAGATGCTCCCTTGATCTCTTGTCGTTCACGTAGACCACGACGTGGTCCCGCCAACGATCACAAACGGGGACAGCGGCGGCATCGGTCAATCGACCTATCACCGACAAGAGATCGTCAGTGCAGATCTTGGTCATTTTGTGGACTCCGCTTGTGGCGACCATCGGAGGTCAGGGCGACCAAGCCGTCCGGCACCTGCCTTGTCGGTCAGGAATGTGGCGGCTCCGCGATCTCGTACGTCAATATCCCCTGCCGGCTCAGCCGCTCGGTGAGGGGCTCTCCGAGGAGGGAGCCGGGCGTCCAGATGCCGGCCGGCGCGTCGGGAACATCCTGCGCCAGCGTGCGGGCGGCTTCGACGATCATGCGCGCGGAGGCGTCGTAGCCCGGCACGCCCACCCCCTGGACGGTGACATTCAACGCACGTCCGTCGCCGCTGCCATGGAAGGAGATCCGGTAGGAGGGCGACGGGCCGGCGGGCGGCGCGGGTGGATCATCGGCCGCGGAGGCGCCCGGAGCGGTGATCGCGGCCATGGCAGCGGTGATCGCCTCGGCCACTTGCCGGCCGCCCTCGCCGGGTCCGGCGACGAGCATCTCGTCGTACGTGAAGTCCTCGCCCCATGCGTGCCCGCGCAGACCGTTCGAGCGGTGCAGGTTGCCGACGTTGATCGGCGCCAGGACGTACGGCGCCGCCCACACTCCCAGCCTCTCATCGAAGTGCGGCCCAGCGGGCTGCGGCCGTCGCGGACCGCTGAAGCCCGGGGTGAGCAGGTACGGGTCGTCCTGAACGGCCTCGCCGGCCCGCGCGGCGTCGGCAGTCGCACGCAGGGAGGCGAGGGTCCCGGCCGAGAATCCGCCCACGTCCGTGAATTCGACCCTGGCGCTGACACGCGGCAGCGGTGCTCCCCATCGCTTCATGGCGGCCGATTGAAGAACATCCACGCCGGTCTCGAACGGCACGGAGTCATAGCCGCAGGAGAAGATGACGCGCGCGCCGCTGCGGCGGGCGTCGCCCTCGAAGCGGTCGATCATCTGGCGCATCCAGATGGGCTCTCCGCACAGGTCGAGATAGTCCGTACCGGTCTGGGCGCACATCCGAAGGAGCTGTGACCCGTGGAGCTGGTACGGCCCCGCGGCGCTGATCACGGCCCCGGTGCGGCCAACGAGAGCGCGCAGGGAAGCCTCGTCATCGGCGTCGGCGACGACGAGCTCCACCTCGGCCGGCGCGCCGATCTCCTGGTGAACCCGGCGCAGCCTGCTCTCGCTGCGCCCGCCGAGAGCCCATCGCCATCCGTGCGCACCGGCCGCCAACCGCTCGGCTATCAACCGGCCGGTATGGCCACTCGCTCCCCAGACGACGAAGTCGAAATCCCTTCGCACCGTCTTCCTGTCATCAACCATGGATATCGTCACGCTGCTTCCTGGCGAATGCCGCTCCCGGCTACACCGCGATCGAGCCCTCGCCGGAAGGACCTGTACGGTCCACTCGGCTGGCCTGAACGGCCTGGCATCGAGCCGCGGTTCCAACCAGACGAAGCCTGCCGGGAGTCGGCATCCAATGAGGAGCCCAAGGACTGCTCACTTTCTTCCCACCGCCGCCCGGGAACCTTCCCACCGCCGCCCGGGAACACGTCATCGGCTTTATGGAGGCCGGCTCCGGCCACACCGACGGCTGAGCGACCCCAACGGGTTTTGTCGGAGACGATCTTTACCGTCTGCGGCATGACAACTGCGGTGCAGGCGTACTCCTACGCCGGTCCCTCCACGCTCGACGGCTCCCAGTTGGGCCTGTCCACTTCCGGTGGCCGCGCGCTGTCCGGCCCCCAAGCCCACCCGCGCTTCTTCAGCGGCCTGATCACCGAGGCGGCGCCCGCCGCGGCCGGGCTGTTGGCCCTGGCCGATGTGGCGATGACGCGCTACCACCAGCCACGGCCCGGTTGGAGCCGCGACCCCGTTGTGACGTGCGACGGCGAACGTCTGCGGCTGGAGTCCTTCTCCGCCTGCGGCGGTGTCTACGCCAGGCTCGATCTGGCCGCGCTCGACGGCGATGTCCTCGACCGCGGCACCACGAACGTCGACGTCAACGGGCCGCTGCGCGAGGCGCTGGCCCGCGTGGGCGGCAGCGACCCGCTCCACCTGGGCGTGGGCGCCGACGAGATGGCCGTCACCACGCTCGACGGCGCGGTCGTGGAGAAGAAGGTGCCGCTGCCTGCCCGCTGGTTGCGCGGCTTCGCCGAGGTCCAGGTCATCGCCTCCGGCTTCGACCTGCGCGCCGAGCTGCCCGGTCCGCAGGCGGTGCGCTTCCTGCGCGCGCTGCCGCGCCGCGCCGGCGCCACGGTGTGGGTCTCGCCCGCCGGCCGCGACCTGCGGGTGCACGACG
>NZ_QNFZ01000156.1 GCF_003313395.1 Nonomuraea lactucae
GCTCGTCGGCCGGTCGCCGGTCGACCGGCCGGTCGTGGCAGGTGCGGCGGGTGCGCTCGTGGCCGGTCATGCCCGCACCACCTCGGGGCCCGCCGCCGCCAGGTCGGCGGCCAGCGCGGGGTCCACGCCCGTATCCGTGATCACGACGTCGATCTCGCGCAGCTCCGCGAACCTGGCCAGGTACGTGTTGGTGAACTTGGTGTGGTCGGCCAGCAGCACGCTGCGCTGCGCGGCCCTGACCATCGCCCGCTTGATGGCCGCCTCCGCCGGGTCCGGCGTGGTCAGGCCCTTGGCGATCGAGCAGCCGTTCGTCGCCATGAACGCCACGTCCACGTGTAGCTGCGACAGGGGCTGCAGCGCCCAGTCGTCGACCGTGGCCAGCGTCCGGCCTCGCAGGCGTCCGCCGAGCAGGATGACGTTCAGGTTGGCGCGCGCGGCGAGCGTGATGGCCAGCGGCGGGGAGTTGACCACGACGGTGAGCTCCCGGTCGACGGGGAGGACCTGCACGAGCCGGCCCGTGGTGGTGCCCGCGTCGATGATCACGGAGCCGTCCTCGGGCAGCTCTGCCAGCGCGGCCTTGCCGATGCGCTCCTTCTCCGCCGTCATCACCTCGTCGCGGGCGGAGAGCCCGGGCTCGAAGCCGAGCCGTTCCACGGGGATCGCCCCTCCGTGCACCCGTCGCAGCACGCCCGCCCGTTCCAGCGCCGTGAGGTCGCGGCGGATCGTCTCCGTGGTCACGTCGAGGTCTTCCGCCAGCGTCACAACGTCGACCCGGCCGGCCGTCCGGGCCCGGCGAAGGATCTCCTGCTGCCGCTCCTCGGCGTACATGATGTTGATTCACCGCCGTTTCGTTTTGGTTTCATCTGTGTTTATACCCGCTTGTGTGGCAGCGTCAAGGTTTGGGCCGGTCAAGGTCTGGTAGCGATCTGGTAGGTATGTCGGATGCGTACGAACTTGTGGGCTGCCATGGCAGCCGCCTTACCCCTCGTGGCCGGATGCCTCTGCGGGCCCGCCGCGGCGACTGTGCCGGACCGCTCCCTCGCGTCGCCGGACTCCCGCGCCGCGAAACCGCCGCGCGTGCCCGTGGGCACCACGGCCGCATGGGTGGTCTTCGACAGGAAGGCAGGCACGGGCGGGCGGGTCACCGCGGCCCGCAACGCTCACCGGAGGTTCCGCTCCGCCTCGGTGGTCAAGATCCTGATCGCCATCGACTACCTGGAACGGCGCAGGACCGTCCCCGCGGCCGACGCCCGGCTGCTCAAGGCGATGCTGCGCTCCAGTGACGACCACGCGGCAACCGCGTTCTGGTCCCGCGCCGGCAAGGGTGCGATCATCACGCGGACGGCGCGCAAGCTCGGCCTGGCCGACACCAGCCCGCCGCCCGCCTCCAAGCCGGGCTTCTGGGGCTACACCTCGCTCAGCGCGTACGACATCGTGCGGACCTACCGCTACCTCCTCGACACGGCCGCCCCCAGGGTCAGGGCCACCATCCTCGGCCACCTGCGCCGGGCGACGCCGTGCGGCAGCGACGGGTTCGACCAGACCTTCGGCATCCCGCGCGCCGTCCCCAGGCCGTGGGTGGTCAAGCAGGGCTGGTCGGGGTTCGGCGCGGTGCCGCCCACCAGATGCGCGGCCTCAGCCGCCGGCGCGTCCACCGGCGCGTCCGCCGGCGCGTCCACGGGCGCGTCCAG
>NZ_QNFZ01000168.1 GCF_003313395.1 Nonomuraea lactucae
CGGGGCGGGCGGGCGCCGCGGCGCTGGCCCGGGCGGCCGAGGCGCTCGACGCGCTGCCCGGCACGATGAGCACCGCCGACCGAGCGGGCATCGGATCGAACTCGTGGGTCGTCGCCGGCGAGCACACCGCCGGCGGCAAGCCGCTGCTGGCCAACGACCCCCACCTGTCGGCCTCGATGCCGTCCGTCTGGTACCAGGCGGGGCTCCACTGCAGGGAGCTGTCCGACCAGTGCGCGTACGACGTGACGGGCTTCACCTTCTCCGGCGTGCCCGGCGTCGTCATCGGCCACACGAACAAGATCGCGTGGGGGTTCACCAATCTCGGCCCCGACGTGGCCGACCTCTTCCTGGAGCAGGTGACGGGCGACACCTACCTGTTCAAAGGCGAGAAGGTCAAGCTGGAGGCCAGGCAGGAGAAGATCAAGGTGGCGGGCGGAGGGACCGTCACGATCACCGTCAGGAGCACCAGGCACGGTCCGCTGATCAACGAAGTGATCGGCGGCGTCAAACCCGGCGACGGCGCGAACGCGGTGGCCCTGCAGTGGACCGCGCTGATGCCGGGCAGGACCGCCGACGCCATCTTCGCGATCAACGAGGCCACCGACTGGCACGAGTTCAGGGCCGCAGCCGCGCTGTTCGAGGTGCCCGCCCAGAACCTCCTCTACGCCGACGCCGAGGGCAACATCGGCTACCAGTCGCCCGGCCGGATCCCCATCCGCGAGAGGGGTGACGGCACCCTGCCGGTGCCGGGCTGGACGGGCGAGTACGAGTGGAACACCGCCCCCATCCCCTACGACCAGCTGCCGTCCCTGGAGAACCCCGCCGAGGGCTACATCGTCACGGCCAACAACGCCGTGATCGACCCCAAGCGCTACCCGCCGCTGCTGACGAAGGACTGGACGTACGGCTACCGGTCGCAGCGGATCGCCGACCGGCTGCGCGAGGAGATCGGGAAGGGCAAGGTCGACACGGCGAAGATGTCACGCATCCAGCAGGACACGAGCAACCGCCTGGCCGCGACGCTCGTGCCCGCGCTCATGAACGTCACGCTCGCGGGCCCGAGCGAGCAGGCCAGGGAGCTGCTGAGGGGCTGGGACGGCTCGCAGGACCCCGATTCGGCGCCCGCGGCCTACTTCAACGCGGTCTGGCGCCACCTCCTCAAGGCGGCGTTCGACGACGAACTGCCCGAGCAGGCCAGGGCGACGGGCGGCGACCGCTGGTACGAGGTGGTCAGGCGGCTGCTCGACGCGCCCGACGACCCGTTCTGGGACGACACCGCCACCAAGAACCGCACCGAGACCCGCGACGACATCCTCCGCCGGGCGCTGGCCGGCGCCTACCAGGAGGTGTCCGAACTGCTCGGCGATGACACCGGGGCCTGGCGGTGGGGCGACCTGCACCGGCTGACGCTCACCCACGCCTCGCTCGGCACCTCGGGCATTTCGCCCATCGAGGCACTGTTCAACAGGGGGCCGCTGGCGGTGCCCGGCGGGAAGGACGCCGTCAACGCGACCGGCTGGAACGTCCAGAAGGGGTACGCGGTCACCGCTGTGCCCTCCATGCGGATGGTCGTGGACCTGGGCGACCTGGACAGGTCCGGCTGGATCAACCTGACCGGCGCCTCCGGGCACGCGTTCCACGACAACTACTGGGACCAGGCCGCGCTGTGGGCCAGGGGCGAGCTGCTGCCCATGCGATCCAGGCCGGAATCCGTCAGGAAGGCCGCCGTCCACACCCTCCGTCTCCGGCCCTGAGCGTCGGCCCGGACCGGGGCCGGGGCTCATGCCGAGATCGGGCGCGTACGACGACGCTGAGCGTGCTCACCCTGGCCTGGGTCACCCAGTTCGTACGGCTGCGCGAGCGCACGCGCGGTGTGCTGGTCGGCGTCTTCACCGCCGCGTCGGCCGTGGAGCTGGCGGCGATCACGACGCAGGCGTGGCGCGGCGTGCCATCGCACTTCAACACGGCCACCGGCTTCGACACGGTCGTCTCGCGGATCCTGGCGGCAGGGGGCGGCGTGCTGATCGCCGTGGCCGTCTGGGCCACCGTGGCCGCGTTCCGGTGCGCTCCTGCCCGCGCTCGCCTGGCTGGCCGCCCGCACGCTGCCCGCCGAGCAGTCCCGTGTCCGGCTCGTGCGGCTGGCGACGACCGCCTACGCCGGGATCGCCCTGCTCGTCTCCGGGCTGTCCCTGGCCGGGGTGACCGTGGTCGGCCCTGCGACGGCATCGGTGCTCTGCGCGGGCACGGTCTCCGGCCTGGCCCTCGGCGCCCTCACCCTGAGGCTCGAACGGGGAGGACGTCAACCGCGCCTTCGCCACCAGAGCGGCGCGCGGGGATAGCCGCCGTCGTCGAGTCCCGCCAGGCGTTCGAACACGTTGTACGTGGCCTGGTGGCCGCAGAGCAGCACCGAGACCAGCATGGCCAGCAGGTAGAGCGGCAGCATGGGCAGGCCCACGCACCACGCCCACTGGGTGGCGTGCCGGGCCTCGTGCTTGATGAGCCGCTCGTCCAGCGTGTTCGCCTTGGTCAGCACGACGTTGCCGACAGTGAACGCACCCGCGACGGGGAAGCGGTAGCGGTAGCCGTACGCGAGCACCAGGCCGTCGGGGCCAGGCTCCCTGGACGCCCCGCCGACGGCGGCGATGAGCAGACCCAGGGGGGTGGCGAGGTTGAGGTAGTTCGCCACCTTCCGGAACCGGTATCGGCCGTTCATGCGTCTCAGTCTTGACCAATCTTGACAAGTCGGAATAATGATCGACGTCCTGAAATCTCCTATAAGAGCAGGATCATGAGATTCACCACCCTGGGCGCGCTCATCGGCGCCATGGCCCTGGCCGGTGCCGGCGGACTCGCGATGACCCGCACGTCGAACGCCGATCCCTTAGGCACAATCGATCCCCCTCTCCGCGTCGTGGTGGCATCGACCAAGACGCCCACTCCGACTCCGACACCAACCCCCACGATCGGGAAGTACACCGCCAAGACGAAGGTCGTCAAGAAGGACGGCGTCTCCCATCTGAACGTCTCCATCAAGTACGACGGCGCGGCCCGCTTCACCGTCAGGCAGCGCGTCTGCAAGGGCAAGTCCTGCAAGACCGCCACCACCCAGCTCCCCGTCACCACGGGCGCGGGGAAGACCACCAAGAAGCTGGGCACGGGCACGTACAAGGTGAGGGGCAAACCCAAGATCTCCGCCAAGGTCCTGCCGTGGCCCACTCGCACCGTGACGGCCAAGCCCTCGACCACCCCCACTGTCACGGTCACGCAGACCCCGGCCCCGGCCGGCACGGTCACGGTGACCTCGACGGTGACGCAGTCGGCCACGGCCACGGTCACGGCCACCGCCCCCACGGTGACGGTCACGGCCACGGTCACCTTCACCTGCCAGCCGTCCCCGCCCGAGGCGTCCGCGACGCCCACGGCGCTCCCCACCGACCCGACGGCCGGCCCGTCCCCCTCGGACACCGCATCACCGTCGGACACCGCATCACCGTCGAACACCGCGTCACCGCCGGACACGCCACTCTCGGGGCAGACGGCCACCCCGACGGCCACGCCGCCGGAGGCGGCTACGCCCACGGACACGACTCCCTCGGCCACGGTGACGCCCACGCCCACGCCGAGTGACACGGTGACCCCGACTGGCACCGTGACCCCGACTGGCACCGTGACCCCGACGGCCTCAGCGGCCCCGGTCCCGACGTGCCCGGCGCCGACCCAGGAAGTCCCGCCATCGGACTCGCCGTCCCCCACCCCGACCCCGAGCGCCACACCTCAACCGACCGGCACCGACCCGACCCCGACCCCAGCGCCTCCGGCCCAGTGAGATAGTCCCTGCCCGGCGATGTCTCCGGGGTGCCGGGGCTTGGTACGCCCCGGCTCCCGGGGCTCGGCATTCCCGCCCTGGGGTGCCGGGGTTCCGGTGCCTCGCGTGTGGCACGGTCACGGCGTCCCGCGTGGGAGTGCCGGGGCGCTCAAGTGGGTTCGCCCGCCGCCCGGAAGGTCTTGTACGTGCCCTCGTGGTACAGCAACGGGTGAGCGTCGGCCGGGGTGCCGAGGGTGGTGACGGAGCCGACGATGATCGAGTGGTCGCCGCCGTCGTGGACGGCCGTGGTGACGGCCTCCAGGGTGGCGATGGCCCCGTCGAACAGCGCCACCCCCGAGGGCGAGCGGTGGTGTGGCCAGGGCGTGAGCTGGCCGTCGAGGGACCGGCCGCGGTGGGCGAAGAAGCGGGAGGCGTCCTCCATGGACTCCGGCAGCACCGATACGCCCCACACGCCGGACTCCAGCACGGCGGCGTGGAAGCGGGCCAGCTTCTCCGCGCAGAACAGCACCAGCAGCGGCTCCAGCGAGACGGACGTGAAGGAGTTGACCGTCATCGCGTGGTCGACGCCTTCGAGGCTGGTGGTGACGATCGCCACCCCGGTGGCGAACTTGCCGACGACCTTGCGGTACGTCCGCCGGTCCACGTGTCGCTTTACGGAACCATGGTGCACAGAAGCACTTTACGTCGGGCTCCGCGGCACCTGACCGTGCAGCAGCCATGAGCCGCCGGCCCGCGGCGAGGGCGACAGGAAGAAGGCCGCGATCACGGCGATCATGCCGCCGTAGAGGTAGACGTAGCCCGCGGTGCCGCCCGCGATGACCAGGTCGCCCTGGGAGAGCTTCAGCGAGAACGGCATCGAGACCAGCAGCCAGCCCGCGGCCGTGACGGCCGCACCCGACCTGACTCCCATCAGCCTGCCGGCGCCCAGGCAGACGCCGAACAGCCCGAGCAGCCACGCCACTGCGGCGGCCGGGACGGGGCCGAGGTGCCACGCCCCCTGCGTGAACCCGCCCACGATCCCGATGACGACCCCCAGCACGAACAGCATGCCGTAGACGGCCCCGCCCAGCGCCGACTCGGCCTGGCTGCGATGCTCCATGGCGAATGAGGTTAGTGGATCCCGGCAAACAGGTCGTTCTCGCGGTTGTGCGGCTCTCCGAGGCCCCCTGCCTCGACGGGGGCTCCCGGTACGGCGGGACCGGGCACGCCGCCGGCCAGGATGTAGTGCTCCACGCCGAGCGCCTCCTGGCCGATGCCGTTCGAGAGGGCGAACCACGGCTCCCGCACGGTGATCTGGGTGGCGTGGGCGCGCATGGCGGCCAGTTTGGCGCCGACCCACGGCCGCGCGTCGATCTCGGTGGTGATCTCCTCGTCCGAACTGCCGAACGGCATGTCGTCGACGCTCTCCACGACGAACCCGGTGCCGCCCTCGCGCAGCGCCTCCTCGGTGCGCCGCAGCACGGACCGGGGCACGGCGGTGTGGTAGAGCTTCGCGATCTGCCATGCCTCGTCCTCACCGAAGGCGGGGTCGGCCGCGAGCCGGTAAGCCCGCCACGCGACCCGGTGGGCCTGGATGTGGTCGGGGTGGCCGTAGAAGCCGTTGGCGTCGTAGGTGACCAGGACCTGGGGCCGCACCTCGCGGATGATCCTGACCAGCTCGCCCGCCGCCTCGTCGAGGTCGGCCTGCCAGAACGCGCCGGGCCGGTCGTTGGAGGCGACGCCCATCATCCCGGAGTCGCGCCAGCGGCCGGGCCCGCCGAGGAAGCGGTGGTCCTCCACGCCGAGCGCCCGGCAGGCGGCGGCGAGCTCGCCGACGCGGTGCGGTCCGAGGGCGTCGTCGCGGTCGGCGGACAGGTGGGCGAGACGGTCGGGGATGACCTCCCCCTCCTCGCCGAGCGTGCAGGTCACGAGCGTGACGTGGGCACCCTCGGCGGCGTATCGCGCCATGGTCGCGCCGGTGCCGATCGACTCGTCGTCGGGGTGCGCGTGCACGAGGAGCAGCCGTCGATCGGTCATGAATCAGAGCGTAACCAACCCCTGGATACTGGCAGGATTGGGCCCATGAGTGAGAGCTTCCCGCGTCTGTCGGCCAGGACCCGCCGGTTCACGCTCGGGGTTCCCAGGGGGTTCACGATCTCTCCGGACGGCGGCAGGGTGGTGTTCCTGCGCACCCGGTCGGGCACCGACCCGGTGACGTGCCTGTGGGAGCTCGACACCGAGACCCATGTCGAGCGCCTGGTCGTCGACCCGCGCTCGCTGGACGACGGCGACGGCGACGACCTCCCTCCGGAGGAGCGGGCCAGGCGCGAGCGCAGCCGTGAGCAGGCGGGCGGCGTGGTGGCCTACAGCACCGACTCCGCGGTGACGACCGCCGCCTTCGCCCTGTCGGGCGGCCTCTATGTCGCCGACCTGCCGAGCGGGCGGACGCGGCGGCTCGACACACCGGGCGCCGTGGTCGATCCGCGCCTGGCCCCCGACGGGCGGCACGTGGCGTACGTCACGGAGGGGGCACTGCGCGTGCGGGACCTGGCGTCGGGCGAGGACCGCGCGCTGGCCACGCCCGAGTCGCCGACCGTCACCTACGGGCTGGCGGAGTTCATCGCCGCCGAGGAGATGGAGCGGATGCGCGGCCACTGGTGGTCGCCGTCCAGTGACGCGCTGCTGGTCGAGCGGGTGGACGAGGGGCCGGTCCGCGTCTGGCACAGCGCCGACCCGGCCAATCCCGACCGGCCGCCGGTGGCCCAGCGCTACCCGGCCGCGGGCACGCCCAACGCGCTCACCGAGCTGTTCGTGCTGGGTCTCGACGGGTCGCGGGTGGCGGTGCCGTACGAGGACGAATACCTGACGACGGCCGCCTGGGACTCCCACGCGCTGTCGATCGTGACCATGCCGCGCGACCAGAAGGCGCTGCGCCTGTTCGCGGTCGATCCGGAGACGGGCTCGTCCACGCTGGTCCGCGAGGACACCGACCCGGCCTGGGTGGACGTGGTCACCGGTGTTCCGGCCCACCTGGACGACGGTTCGCTGGTGTGGGTGGCCTGCGCCGAGGGCGGCAACCGGCTGTTCGTCGGCGACCGCGCGGTCACCCCGCCGACCCTGCAGGTGCGGGCGGTGCTCGACGTCGACCACGACAGCGTGCTGTTCAGCGCGAGCGGCGACCCCACCGAGATCCAGCTGTGGACCTGGGACGGCCACTCGCTGCTGCCGGTCTCGACCCGTTCCGGGGTGTTCTCGGGGCGGATGTCCGGCGGCGTCGGCGTGCTCACCGAGCAGAGCCTCGACACCGAGGGCGTCTCGACGACGGTGGTGCGCCGCGACGGCATGGCGATCCCGATCCCGTCGCGGGCCGAGCGCCCCGGTCTCGACCTGCGGGTCTCGCTGGGCCGTTCCGGCCGCCGCGAGCTGGCCACCGCGGTGGTCCTGCCGTCCTGGCACGAGCCGGGCTCCGGCCGGCTGCCGGTCCTGATGGACCCGTACGGCGGGCCGCACGCGCAGCGGGTGCTCAACCGGCGCGGCGGCTACCTGGAGAGCCAGTGGTTCGCCGAGCAGGGGTTCGCGGTGGTCGTGGCCGACGGCCGGGGCACGCCGGGCAGGGGGCCGGCGTTCGAGCGCGCGGTGCTGAACGACCTGGCGACGCCGGTCCTGGAGGATCAGATCGACGCCCTGCAGGGCGTGGCCGAGCAGTATCCCGACGACCTCGACCTGGGCCGCGTGGCCGTCCGCGGCTGGTCGTTCGGCGGCTTCCTGGCGGCGCTGGCGGTGCTGCGCAGGCCGGACGTGTTCCACGCGGCCATCGCGGGCGCTCCGGTGACCGACTGGCGGCTGTACGACACGTGCTACACCGAGCGCTACCTGGGCCACCCGGACGAGCAGCCGGACGTGTACGACAATTCCTCACTTTTCGGTGACGCCGCTAAGCTTGATCGCCCACTGTTGCTGATCCACGGTCTGGCCGACGACAACGTCGTGGCCGCCCACACGCTCCGCCTGTCGTCCGCGCTCCTCGCGGCCGGCCGCCAGCACGGCGTCCTCCCGCTGTCGGGCGTCACCCACATGACGCCGCAGGAGGTCGTGGCGGAGAACCTGCTGTTGCTCCAGGTCGACTTCCTCAAGAGGTCTCTGGGCGGGTGACGCCCGGTTCACCCGCCCCTTCTTCGATGGAAAGGGTTTTGGTGAACGACAACATCCGGATCGTCGGCGCGCGCGTGCACAACCTGAAGGACGTGTCGCTGGAGATCCCCAAGAACAAGATCACCGTGTTCACGGGGGTGTCCGGCTCCGGTAAGTCCTCGATCGTGTTCGACACGGTGGCGGTGGAGGCGCAGCGCCAGCTCTATGGGACGTTCAGCTGGTTCATCCGCAACCAGCTGCCGAAGTACGAGCGGCCGCACGCCGACACCGTCGACAACCTGACGACGCCGGTCATCGTGGACCAGAAGCCGGTCAGCGGCAACGCCCGGTCGACCGTGGGCACGATGACCGACATCATGCCGATGATCAGGGCGTTGTTCGCCAGGCAGGGTGACCGGCCGGTGTCGTTGTTCTCGTTCAACGATCCCAACGGCATGTGTCCCGGGTGCCAGGGGCTCGGGCGGGCGGTCCAGCCGGTGGTCGACCGGATGATCGACCGGTCCAGGTCGCTGAACGAGGGCGCGATCCTGCTGCCCGGCTACAAGGTCGGCAGCGTCACCTGGCAGATGTACGGCGCGTACGAGGCGCTCGACCCGGACAAGCCGTTAGGCGACTACTCCGAGGAGGAGCTGCGCACCTTCCTGTACGGCACGGGCAAGGTGTCCGTGGGCGGGATGTTCAACATGACGTACGAGGGGCTGGTCAACCGTTTCGTCCGGCTCAGCCTCAAGCGTGACACCAGCGAGAAGAACCGCGAGGCCGCGAGGCCGTTCATCGAGGAGGGCGTCTGCCCGGCCTGCGACGGCGCCCGCCTGAGCCAGGAGGCGCTGGCCGTGCGGATCGGCGGCCTGAACATCGCCGACTACGCCAGGATGCAGGTCACCGACCTGATCGAGGTGCTCGCCGGACTGGAGTCCTCCATCGCGGACGGGGCGCGCCAGGCGCTGGAGCGGGTGGCCGACATCGGTCTGGGCTACCTCAGCATGGACCGTGCGACCTCGTCGCTGTCCGGTGGCGAGGGGCAGCGGCTCAAGCTCGTCAAGCACCTGGGCAGCACCCTGGTCGGCGTGACGTACATCTTCGACGAGCCGAGCACCGGCCTGCACCCGCGCGACGTGGGCCGGCTGAACCAGTTGCTGAGGGCGCTGCGCGACCGTGGCAACACGGTGCTCGTCGTCGAGCACGACCCCGACGTGATCGCGGTGGCCGACCACGTGGTGGACGTCGGCCCGCGGGCGGGCGTCCACGGCGGCGAGATCGTCTTCGAGGGGCCCGTCGAGCGGCTGCGCGAGGCCGGCACCCTCACCGGGCAGGGCCTGCGCCGGACCGGCCTGATCAAGCAGTCCGTACGGGAGCCGCAGGGCAAGCTGCCCGTCGAGAACGCCACCCTGCACAACCTGAAGAACGTCTCGGTGGCCGTCCCGACCGGGGTGCTCACCGCGGTCACGGGCGTCGCGGGCTCGGGCAAGAGCAGCCTCGTCGCCGAGGTGTTCATGGCGACCCACCCCGAGGCGATCTTCGTGGACCAGTCGGCCATCGGGGCGTCGTCCCGCTCCACCCCCGCCACCTACCTGGGGCTGATGGACGGCATCCGGCAGCTGTTCGCCAAGGCCAACGGGGTGGCGGCCGGGCTGTTCAGCTTCAACTCCGACGGGGCGTGCGAGGAGTGCCAGGGGCGTGGCATGATCATCACCGAGCTGGCCTACATGGACCCGGTGACCACGCACTGCGACACCTGCGACGGGCGCCGGTTCAAGGAGTCGGTGCTGGCCCACCGGCTGCGTGGCAGGTCGATCGCCGACGTGCTGGAGATGCCGGCGGAGGAGGGCGTCGAGTTCTTCACCGAGAAGCAGCTGCGCGCCAAGCTGCGCGCCCTGAACGACGTCGGCCTCGACTACCTCAGCCTGGGGCAGTCGCTCAGCAGCCTGTCGGGGGGCGAGCGGCAGCGCCTCAAGCTGGCGACTCAGCTCCACCGCACGGGCAGCGTGTACGTCCTGGACGAGCCCACGACGGGGCTGCACATGTCGGACGTCGACACGCTGCTCAGGCTGATGGACCGGCTGGTCGACCAGGGCAACACGGTGGTGGTGATCGAGCACAACCTCGACGTCATCCAGCAGGCCGACTGGATCATCGACCTGGGTCCGGACGGGGGCAAGAACGGCGGCGAGGTGGTGTTCACCGGCACCCCCGCCGAGCTGCTGGCCCACCAGGGCTCCCTCACCGGCGAGGCGCTCCGCCGGGCGGTGGGGTCGGTGGGGCAGGTGGGGTCGGTGGGGCAGGTGGGGTAACGCCGGCGGAGCCCTGGGGGTGGTGCCTCGATCGTCACTCTTCGTCCTCGAGCGCGTAGGCGACGACCCGGGACACCCCCAGCCTCGTCCCGTCCCGGTAGGCGGCCGTGTACGCCTTGGCGCCCAGGGCGCGGCGGGCCCGCTCGACGCACTCCTCGTGCGAGCGGGCCTGGATGCGCAGCCGCGACGGCGAGGTGCCGAAGGTCAGCCAGAGATGGTGGGCGATGCCCAGCAGCCGGGCGGCCCGCTCGTGCCGCCCGCGCGCCCCGGCGGTCCAGGCCATGACCTCCAGGCACTGGAGAAGGCCCCACCTGTCGTCCACGGCGCCGTAGTAGGCGGCCACCTCCCGCATCTTGGCCTCGGCCTGACGCCACTCGCCCTGCTCCCAGCGGGCCATGCCGACCGCGTACAGGGCGTACGCGCGGTAGAGCGCCGCGTCGTGCGCCTCGCAGATCCGCACGAGCTCCTCGCCGTACGCGGCGGCGCGGGCCGGGCGCAGGGCGGACGCGAACAGCGCGGAGAAATACAGCGTGAGCCCCACGGCGTGGACGTCGCCGGTCGCGCGCTGCCGGGCGAGGGCCTCCTCCATCAGCGCCAGCCCGCCCTCGGCGTCGCCCGCGGTCAGCGCGCCGACGCCGGACATCTGGATGGCGGAGGCGAGCGTCGGCTCGTCACCCAGCCGCAGCGCCAGCGCCAGGCACTCGTCGATGCTGGGCCGGGCCACCGGATCGCCCTGGTAGAGGGCGAGCAGCCCGTTTGCCCACAGGCCCATCACCCTGGCGACGCTCGGTCCGTCCACCAGCGCGAGGCCGCGTCTCAGCCAGTGCCGGCCCTCGCTGAGAGCGCCGCCGACGAGCCAGTCACCCCAGAGCGCGGACGCGATTTCCAGCCCGATGGGCGCGTCGCCGGAATCGTCGAAGCAGAGGTCGAGGGCGACGCGGACGTTGGCCATCTCGCGGTTCAGCCTCAGGTGGCTGTCGACCTGGTCGGGGGCTATCCGGTCCACGCGCAGCCGCCCGATCAGCCGGTTGTAGTGGTCGATGTAGCGCCGGCGCAGCCCATGCTCGTGCTCGGCGGGCAGCCGTTCGCGGCCGTACGCGCGGATGGTCTCCAGCATGCTGTAGCGGATGCCCGTTCCGTTGGGCTCCGGCCGGCTCAGGATGGACTTGTCCACCAGTCCGGCCATCAGGTCCAGGACGTCCTCGCGCGCGAGGCCCTGTCCGGGGCAGACGGCCTCGGCGGTCTCCAGGTCGGCGCCCCCCGCGAACATCGACAGCCGCTCCCACAGCCGTCGCTCGCCGGGCGAGCACAGCCCGTAGCTCCAGTCCATGGTGGCTCGGAGCGTCTGGTGGCGCGGCAGCGTGCCGGGGCCGACCTCGGCCGGCCGTTCCAGGCATTCGTCGAGCTCGTTCACCAGGTCTTCCACCGGTGTCGTGCGCAGCCGCACCGCCGCGAGCTCGATGGCCAGCGGGATCCCGTCCAGGCGCTGTGCCAGCCGGGCGACCGCGGGGGCGTTGTCGCCGTCGATGAGGAAGCCGGGCCGGATGGTCGCCGCCCGCGCCTCGAAGAGCCGCACGGCGTCGGACCGGGCGATGTCCCGGGTGCTGTCCCCCGGCGCCGGGAACCGCAGCGACGGCACGGCCAGCACCTGCTCGCCGTACACCCCGAGCGACTGGCGGCTGGTGGCCAGGATCCGCAGCCACGTGGTGCCGCGCAGAAGCTGGTGCACCAGGTCCGCGCAGGCGTCGAGCAGGTGCTCGCAGTTGTCCAGCACCAGCAGCATCCGTTTGTCGGTCAGATGCTCCACCACCACGGCCACGGGGTCCGGTCCCGTTTCGCGGACCCCCAGCGCGGCCGCCACGGCCGGCACCAGCAGCGCCTCGTCCTCGATCATGGCCAGCTCCACCAGCCGGACCCCGTCCCGGTACTTCGGTCGTACGAGCTCGCTGACGTGCAGCGCCAGCCGTGTCTTGCCGACCCCGCCCGCGCCGGTCAGGGTCAGCAGGCGGGTCTTGGGCAGGGCCCGCCTGACCTCGGAGATCTCGTGCCTGCGTCCGATGAAGCGGGAGGTGAAGGCGGGTGAAAGGTCCGCCACCTGCCGTGCGGCGGGCAGTAGGTTCTGGAGCCTGTCCTTCACGGCCATGCTCATTCCCCGCCCGGGGGGCCCTCGCCGGACCGCCGCGCCTGCTCGGCGACCCAGGCGGCGATCTGTGCCCTGGAGTTGAAGCCGAGCTTCCGGAGGATGTGCTCGGTGTGGCCTTCGGCGGTGCGCTGAGCGATCACCAGCACCGCCGCGATCTCCCTGCTGCTCATCCCCCGGGCGATGAGCCGGGCGATCTCCGCCTCCCGCGGGGTGAGGGTCTGGTCGCCGTCCGCGGCCCCGGACCGGCGGGAGGCGCCGGACCGGCCGCCCGAGGACGTGTCCTCCATGAGGGCGTAGGCGAGCGCGTCGTCGCGGGAGAGCCTGGTCCCGCGCTTGACGGCCGCCCGGAAGCCCGCCTCGCCCAGCGTCCGGCGCGTACGGGTCTCACACTCCTCGTGGTAGCGCAGGAGATGGCCGTAACCCAGCAGCGGCACGCCGATCGCCTCCCAGACGTTGTGGAGGACGCCCAGCAGTTCGGCCGCCCGCGCGAACTGCCCGTCGGAGGCGGCGGCCCAGGCCAGCACCTCAAGGCTGACCCCGACCCCGACCGAGTCGTCCAGCGCGTTGAACACCCGCAGGCTCTCCTGCTCCATCGCGGTCGCGCGCCGCAGATCGCCCTGCCGCCAGTGCTCGATGCCGAGCGCCGTCATCGTGTACGCCCGGTGCCAGGTCTCGCCGTGGGCATCGCAGACGGCGAGGCTCTCCTCGGCGGCGGCCACGGCGCGCCCGTGGTCGCCGAGGAAGGAGTGCGCGAGGGAGAGCCGGGTGAGCGCCTGCACCTCGCCGGCGGGGTCTCCGGCGGCGCGGTGGCGGGCCACGGCGTCCTCGAAGCAGCCGATCGCCTTCGCGGTGTCCCCGTCGTGCATGGCCACCATGCCGGAGTAGAGCGCGACGTAGCCGAGGACCGGTTCCAGCCCGTACCGCTCGGCGAGCATCCTGCTGTCTTCGAGCAGCCTGGTGGCCGAGGCCCGGTCGCCCTGGATGATGGCGAGCCAGCCGCAGGCCCACATGGCCCGCGCTCTGACCTCCGACCCGCCCGCGGTGTCGGCGAGCCCCTGTTCGAGCCAGTCGCGCCCCTCACCCAGGTGGCAGCTCGTGATCCAGTGGTAGAGCAGGTCGCTCGCCATGTCGATGCAGAGCCCGGCGTGCTCGGCGTGGCAGTACTCCAGTGCGGTGCGCAGGTTCGGGTGCTCGGCCCGCAGCCGGTTGAGCAGCTTGACCTGTGCCGGGCCGAACAGCTGCGCCAT
Source organism: Nonomuraea lactucae (assembly GCF_003313395.1). GTDB lineage: Bacteria > Actinomycetota > Actinomycetes > Streptosporangiales > Streptosporangiaceae > Nonomuraea > Nonomuraea lactucae. Next base: position 13,639 of record NZ_QNFZ01000168.1, read on the forward strand.
CGCGTCGTGCGACAACCGCCGGTAGTACTCGCGGTACCAGCGTTTCACCTCCTGCTCGCGGCCGGACGCGACCAGCCGCTCCCGCCCGTACTGCCGGATCGTGTCGAGCAGCCGGTAGCGCACTCCGGTCGGATGCTCCTCCCTGATCAGGACCGACTTCTCCACCAGGCCGATCACCAGGTCGATGATCTCGTCGCGCGCGATGCCGTCGCCGGCGCAGACCGCCTCGGCGGCCTCCAGGTCCAGGCTGCCGGTGAACACCGAGATGCGCGCCCATAGCAGGCGCTCCTGCTCGGTGCACAGGTCGTGACTCCAGTCGAGCAGGGCGCGGAGCGTCTGGTGGCGGGATCTGGTGACGTGCGGTCCCCCCGTGAGCAGTTGGAAGCGGTCGTCCAGGCGGTCGAGCAGCTGCTCGGCGGAGAGCGCGCGCAGCCGCACGGCGGCGAGCTCGATGGCGAGCGGCAGGCCGTCCAGGCGGCGGCAGATCCGCTCGATGACGTCCCGGTTGTCGTCGGTGACGGTGAAATCGGGCACGACGGCCTGGGCTCTCTCGGCGAAGAGCTTGATCGCGTCGGACGTCGCGGACGAGGCGCCGTGCTGGCCGCCGTGCTGGACCTCGTCGTCCGGCAGCGGCAGCGTCGGCACGGTGAACGCCTGCTCGCTGGCGAGGCCCAGCGGCTGCCGGCTGGTGGCCAGGATGCGCAGCTCGGGGGCGGAGCGCAGCAGCCGCTGGGCCACCACGGCCGCCTCGTTGAGTAGGTGCTCGCAGTTGTCCAGCACGACCAGCATCCGCCGGCCGCGCAGGTACTCGGTGAGCACCTGGATGCCGGCCTGGGCGGAGTGGTCCTGGATCTTCAGCGCGGCGACCATGGTCTGGGGGATCATGCCGGAATTGTCGAGTTCGGCGAGTTCGACCAGCCACACGCCGTCGGGGAAGGCCCGTCGCAGGCCGGTGGCGACCCGCAGGGCCAGCCGGGTCTTGCCGACACCACCGGGCCCCATCAGGGTCACCATGCGCGAATCGCCCATGAGGCGCTTGATTGTGGCCACTTCGTGCTGACGTCCGATGAAACTGGTCACCTCGGCGGGCAGCCCTTCGGCCGGCCGTTGCTTCGAGGTGGTCGATGTGCCATTGGTCATCGATGCCTCGCATCGGCTCCGGCCAGTGGGTCACTATGCGCGGAGAAGAGCCGATGACACCAAGATATGCCCCGTGCCATCACCGCCAAGTTGCAGGGGCCGCCGCATATGCGCTGGTCATCGCGTGTTTTCGAAGACCGGCGCACCGGCCCGGGCGCGAATTTCGGGCAATTTTGGCGCGGGGAGTGCGGGAAGGGTTGAACGCTTGACGGAGCCCGTGCCCGTACGTGGACTGTTCTTTGTCGTCGCCGGTTCAGCCCTGGGCTCCGTTCGCCGCTCCGACCAGGGCGACCACGTTGCCGAACACGTCCTCCCCCCGCGCCATCGCGGCGTGGGCCTCGGGCAGTTCGTGGAAGGCGATGGTCCTGCCGAGGCAGGGATCGATGGTTCCGGCACGGACAAGGTCGTGGTAGGCGCGCGCCTGGTCGTCGTTGGTCCCGTGGGAACCCTGGAATCGCTTCTGCCTGGTCCAGTGGTAACGCAGGTCGACCACCGCGTCGTAGCCGGTCGTCCCGGCGCAGATCACCACCATGCCGCCGGGCCGGCACAGGTAGATACTGGTCGGCACCGTCGCCTCGCCCGGGTGTTCCAGGACGATCGCCGGGTCCCGCCGTTCGCCCGCGATCTCCCACAGCCGCTTGCCGAAGGCGCGGGCACCCGCCGTCCAACGGGCCTGGCCGTCCGCGTCATCGCTGCGCGGTGGCACGCCCCAGTGGTCGAACTCACGCCGGTTGACATAACCCACCGCGCCGTACTTCATCGCGTACTCGCCACGGCGGTCGTCGGAGACCACCGCGATGGCCCTGGCGCCGGCGGCGGCGGCAAGCTGGGTGGCCTGTGTGCCGAGTCCCCCCGAACCACCCCAGACGAGGACGATGTCATCCGGCTGGACCGTGTTCCCCTCCCAGCCGTGCAGCATCCGGTAGGCAGTCGTGCCGACCAGGGTGGGCGCCGCGGACTCCGCCCAGCTCAGTTGCTCGGCCTTCGGCAGGATCTGGTGGGACTGGACCCGGCAGAACTGGGCGAACGACCCGAAATTGGTGTCGTACCCCCAGATCCGGGCGGAGGGCGCGAGCATGGGGTCCTTGCCGGCCGCTGTCCAGGGGTCGTCGGCGTCCCAGTAGCCGGGGTGGATCACGACGTGGGCGCCGACCTCGACGCCACGTACAGCCGAGCCGACGGCATAGACGATCCCGGAGGCGTCGCTGCCCCCGATGTGGAAGTCGTACGACTCGCCGCGCCTGCGCCGCAGGGCGATCACGTCGACCGGGTAGCCTCGCGCGGCCCAGACATTGTTGTAGTTCACGCCGGCGGCCATGACGGCGACGAGCACCTCGTCGGGGCCGATCGGCGGCACGTCCACCTCCTCCACCTGGAATGCCTGAGCCGGGTCGCCGAAGCGGTCCTGCCGCACGACCTGCGCGTACATGCGCTCGGGTACGACGCCCAGCGGCGGCAGCGAGCCGATGGGAACGGTGCGCGAGCTGTTGCTGACCGTTTTCCGGCTTCCGTGCACGGCTGGCGGCATGACATTCCTCCTTGTGAGGGGACGAGCGGCGGTGGTTTCTCCGGGCGCCCCGAAAGGAGGGCTCACCCGGGCGAGGGCGCCGGTGATCTCGTCGAGAGCGGACGGGTCCTCGACGGTCGCCGGCGTGACGTACTGCTCTCCGGCGGCGATGGCCCGCATGGTCGCGCGCAGGATCTTGCCCGAGCGGGTCTTGGGCAGGCGGTCGACCACCGCCACGTGTTTCAGGCTCGCGATGGGGCCGATCTGCTCGCGCAGCAGCCTGATGACGTCCTTCGCCAGATCCTGCTCGGTGGCGCGAATGTCCGCGACCGTGACGACGAACGCGGCGGGAAGGTGCCCCTTGAGCGGGTCCGGGACCGCGATGACAGCGCATTCGGCGATGTCGGGGTGTGTGGTGATGACCTGTTCCATGGCGCCGGTGGACAGGCGGTGCCCGGCGACGTTGATGACGTCGTCCGTGCGGCCCATGACGAAGAGGTAGCCGTCCTCGTCGATGTACCCGCCGTCTCCGGTCCAGTAGTAGCCGGGAAATGTCGTCAGGTAGGACTTGACGAACCGGTCGTCGTCCCCGTGAAGCGTCGTGAGGCCGCCCGGGGGCAGGGGCAGCTTCACGACGATCGCCCCCTGCTCACCGGGGCCGGCGGGTGTGCCGTCGCCGCGCAGGACGCTGACATCGAATCCCGGCATGGGTCTGGTCACCGACCCTTCCTTGGGCGGATGCCGGTCGAGACCGATCGGGTTGGCCGCGATGGGCCATCCGGTCTCGGTCTGCCACCAGTTGTCGACGACGGGTTTGCCCACGCGTTCGCGGATCCATCGATAGGTGTCGGGATCCAGCCGCTCCCCGGCCATGAAGATCGTCCTCAGCTGGGGAAGGTCCACCAGCCGCGATGCCCCGGGATCGGCCTGGCGGATGGCCCGCAGCGCTGTGGGCGCGGTGAACAGGGCCGCGACTCCGTGCTCACGCGCCACACGCCAGAACGTCCCCGCGTCCGGGGTGCCCACGGGCTTGCCTTCGTACAGGACGGTGGCCGCCCCGGCGATCAGCGGTCCGTAGACGATGTAGGAGTGGCCCACGACCCACCCGACGTCGGACGCCGCCCAGAAGACCTCACCGGCGCGGATGTCGAAGATGTTCGACATGCTCCAGCGCAGCGCCACGGCGTGGCCGCCGTTGTCACGCACCACCCCTTTGGGCCGTCCGGTCGTACCGGAGGTGTAGAGGATGTACAGCGGATCGGTGGCCTCCACCGGCACGCACTCCACGGGATCGGCGTGCGGCACGACGGCGTCCCAGTCGATGTCACGTGGCGCCCTCAGCTGGGCCGTCGCCTGGCTCCGCTGGAGCACCAGGCAGTGCCGCGGCTGGTGCTCGGCACGGTCCAGCGCCTGTTCGAGGAGGGGGTGGTACTCCACCACGCGGGAGGGCTCAAGTCCGCATGAGGCGGTGACGACGACACGGGGCCGGGCGTCGTCGATGCGTGCCGCCAGCTCGGGCGGTGCGAATCCGCCGAAGACGACGGCGTGGACGGCGCCGATCCGGGCGCAGGCCAGCATGGCGAACACGGCCTCGGGGACCATCGGCATGTAGATCACGACGCGGTCGCCACGGCGGACGCCGAGGCGGCGCAGGGCGCCTGCCACACGTGCGACCTCGTCGCGCAGTCGCAGGTAGCTGAAGCCGGCTCGCTCCCCCGTCATCTCGCTGTGGTAGATCAGAGCCGTGTCCTGGCCCCGGCCGACGCGCACATGCCGGTCGACGGCGTTGTAGCAGGTGTTCAGCCGCCCGCCGGGGAACCAGCGGCCATGGGGCGCGCCGTCACGGGCGTCCAGGGCACGGGTCGGGCGGCGCTCCCAGTCGATGTCCTCGGCAGCGCGCAGCCAGAAAGCGTCAGGCTCGGTGATGCTGGCCGAATGAGCGGTCGCGAGGGGGCGGTGGTGGTCGGTCCGGATGGTCGTCATCGGTCTCTTTCCTCGTTACGGAGATGCGTGCGACCGCGAGGAAGGACCGGCACCGGCGGCTCGCCGGTGCCGGTGCGCGCACGTCAAGAGGACGCGGAGTCCGCGGTCGGGAGCGAGCCCACGGGGCAGGCGGCCACACCGATGGTGTCGCGGGTGAACGCCTCGACGTTCTTCTGTGCCCGCTCCGGGTCGGTGACCCAGGTCCGGTAGAAGTCGAACGGGCATTCCGCGACGCCCTTGTCGCCGTCGTTTCCGTCGTGGACGCCGGAGTATCCCCGGTGCAGCAGCTTGAACAGATGGTTGGTGGACTGGTCCTGGGCGCGGGCGTCGCGGATGGCGGACAAGGAGAGCTGGGCGTACTGGATGCCGTACTCCTCCGTGCCCGTCTCTCCGAGCGTCCGGCCGTCGAAGCCGATGATCGAGGAATGGCCGAAGTAGTAGTAGACGCCGTCGAAGCCTGCGGCGTTGGCGACGGCGACGTAGCTGTTGTTCGCCCACGCCATGGCCTTGGCCATGTTCACCGTCTGCTCCTGGGCGGGGTACATGTAGCCCTGGCAGCGGACGATCAGCTCGGCGCCCTTCATCGCGCAGTCACGCCAGATCTCGGGGTAGTTGCCGTCGTCGCAGATGATCAGCGAGACCTTGAGGCCCTTGGGTCCCTCGGTGACGTGGGTGCCGTCGCCCGGGTACCAGCCCTCGATCGGGCACCAGGGCAGGATCTTGCGGTACTTCTGCACGATCTCGCCGCGGTCGTTCATGAGGATCAGGGTGTTGTACGGCGGTCTGTTCGGGTGGTCCTCGTGCCGCTCACCGGTGATCGAGAAGACCCCCCACACGCCGGCCTCACGGCAGGCGGCGGCGAAGATCTCCGTCTCGGGCCCGGGGATGGTGGTCGCGGTCGCGTACATCTCCTCGCGGTCGTACATGATGCCGTGCAGGGAGTACTCCGGGAAGATCACCAGGTCCAGGCCGGGCAGGCCCTGCCTGATGCCGACGACCATGTCGGCGATCGTCCGCGCGTTCTCCATCACTTCGGGAGTGGTGTGGAGGCGGGGCATCTTGTAGTTGACCACCGCGACTCCGACGGTGTCAGGGCTGGACGTGATGTCACCGTGCCGCATGGCGGGCTCCTTCAGGTTGTGGTGATCTACGGTGGTGCGGGAGCTTGCGATCAGGTGGTGAACGATGCCAGCCGGGCCTCCCTCTCCTGGGCAGGTGTCCTGAAACCGAGGAGAGCGGCCAGGGCGAGCAGGCCCACGCAGGTCGCGGCGATCGGGCCAGGCCGGCGTAGACGACGGCGGCCCCTGCCACGAACAGCGAGAACCAGCCCACGCCCTCCGGTTCGAGCCGCACCAGGGTGGCCCCTGCGTAGAGCAGACCGACGTTGAGCATGGTCATCCCCCTTCGGCCCGCTCACGGGCCTGCCGCAACTACAACCATCTGGATTTATTCCAGATGAAAGTAATGTGGCGCGGGAGTGTCCTCACTGTCAAGACGTGGGCGAGAAACTTTCAGTGGGCCCGGACGCTCAGAGACACGCGATCACGTCGAAGTCGTAGCCGTCGGCGACCGCGAGATGCACGCTCTGCGCGGCCTGCCGGCCGCGGAACTCCACGGTTCCCCGCGGTCCGTGGTAAGCGACACGGTCGACGACGCTGTCCAGCGCGTCCGGCTGGAGCGACCCGGCGCGGCGAGCGAGCTGGGCCAGCGTCTTCAGGCCCTCGTAGCAGGACTCCGCGGCGACGTTCAGCGCCGGCGCCGTCGGACCGTGCAGGCCCACATACCTGCCGAGCAGGTCCATGGTGTCGGCGTTGGCAAGAGAGCGGAAGTATGCGGCCGCGGTGAACAGGTTCCTCGTGGCCGCGAGCCCGCTGGCCATGAGCATGTTCTCCTCCAGCATGACGCTGAAGCGGACGAGCTTCTCGTGCAGCCCGCGCCTGGCGAACACCCTGTTGAACTCGGCCGCGTCCTGTCCCACCAGGAGCATCAGCACGCCGTCGCAGCCGGACTGCTCGATCAGCGGGATCGCCCGGGCCGTCCGGCCCGATCCGAGCCCGACGAAGCATTCGCCCACGATTCGCAGGCCGAGCTCCTCGGCGAAGCGCGCCACGGCGCGCGCGGTGCCGCGCGGCCACACATAGTCATTGCCGACGATGAACCACCGTTTGGCGCCGATGTTGTCCCGCAGCCACCCCAGCGCCGGCCGGATCTGCAGACGGGGGATCTCGCCGGTGCACAGTGGCCCGCTACCCGCCGCACCGCCCTCGTGCAAGGCCGTGTACACGTAGGGCACCCGGTCGGCGAGGACCGGCGCGACGGCGTCACGCACCGAGGAGATGTGCCACCCGCTCACCGCGTCCACCGCGCCCGCGGCCACCAGGCGACGCAGCACGGCCGCCACGGCCTGCGGCTCCGCCCCTCCGTCGACGATCTCGGCGACCACCTGCCTCCCGATGATGCCGTCCGCGCTGTTGAACTCGTGCAGCGCGAGCTCGGTGACGGCCTGACAGGAGGGCCCGAGGAGACCGGCCGGACCTTGCAACGGGATCACCATCGCGATGCGCAGGATACCCGCCTCTGCCCGTGCCGCCGCGTCTGTCGCCATGTCGGCTCCGGTGGGTTGCGGAACGAGAGTAGTTGATATATTTTCATCTGGAATTGTCTCAGAAGGAAGTTTGACCCGCAAGGGGGCCCGGATGGGAGACGCAGGCATCGACGGCTCGTCATCCGCGGGCGCCTTCATCGTGGCGGCCCGCAGGGCCACCTCACTCGTGGAGCGGGTGGTCAAACCCGAGGGGCTCACCGTCGACCAGTGGCTCACCCTGGAGGCGCTGGCCGATGCCGGGCCGCTGACCATGTCCGACCTGGCGTCCCGGACCATGGTGACCGGCCCGACGCTGACCCGGGTCATCGACCGGCTGGTGGCCACCGCTCTGGCCTACCGGGAGGTCGACGCCTACGACCGGCGGCGGGTTCTGGTCCATCTCAGTACGCGGGGCCGGTCGGCGTACCAGCGTGTCAGCGCCGGGCTCACCGACATCGAGGACGACGTGCTGGCCCAGCTGGACGAAGTCACCACGACGCTCGTCCGGAGGGGCCGGATCGACCACGGTTCGTCGTCCGGCGACTCGACCGTACACACCCGCTGACTGACGCCGCCCGCCACGTCTCCCGCGCTCGGTAGAGCCGCAAGGCCGCCGCGCCCGCTCAGGAGACGTCCACCATCGGGGCCCTCGCATGCCGATCCACGGGCCACGACGATCATGCCGGCCTGCCCACCGAGGAGCACCAGTGAAGATTTCAGAGTACGTGACCTTTGACGCGGTCGGCCTCGCGGACCTGGTCGCCCGGGGTGAAGTGACACCCGCCGAGCTGGAGGCGGTGGCGCTGGCGGCGGCACAGGCGGTCAACGGCCAGATCAACGCCATCGTGGAAACATGGCCCGGCGAGGACGCCCCGGTCCCGGGCAGCACACCGCTGGCCGGAGTGCCCTTCCTGATCAAGGATCTCGGGGTGACCATGGCCGGCAAACGCGTCGAACTGGGCAGCCGGCTCGCGGCCGGGAATGTCGCCCAGGCCGACTCGTCGCTGATGAGGCGCTTCCGTGCCGCCGGGCTCGTGACGTTCGGGCGCACCGCGACACCGGAGATGGCCTACAGCATCACCACCGAACCCGTCCTGTACGGAACGACCCGCAACCCCTGGGACCTGCGGCGCAGTGCGGGCGGCTCCAGCGGCGGCGCGGGTGCCGCCGTCGCCGCCGGAGTGGTCCCGATCGCCCACGCCACCGACGCCGCGGGCTCGATCCGGGTTCCCGCCGCCTACAACGGCCTGTTCGGGCTGAAGCCCACACGCGGTCGCGTCTCCATGGGGCCCGACCTGGACGAGATCTTCAACGGCCTGGCGGTGCAGGGCTGCCTGAGCCGAACGGTGCGGGACAGCGCGGCGGTGCTCGACCAGATCCGCGGCCCGGAACCGGGTGACCCCTACTTCGCCACCGAGCCCTCCCGGCCGTACCTGGAGGAGGTCACCCGCGACCCGGGCTCCCTGCGGATCGGCCTCGTCGTGCGGCCCTGGGGCGGACGACCCACGACCGCCCCCGTGGCCGACGCCGTGAAACGTGCGGCGCACCTGCTCGAATCCCTGGGCCATCGGGTGGAGGAGGCCGAGGTCGACCTCGGAGTCGGCTGGGAGGAGTTCGTCCTGGCCAACGCCCGCCTGTGGACGGCCAACCTGACGGACTGGCTTGACGGCCTGGCCGCCGCCTTCGGCCGACCCCTGGACGACTCCACCCTCGAACCGGTGAACCTGACCAGTTACGCCTACGGGCAGCAGGTCAGCGGCACCCAGTTCGTCAGCGCGCTCGCGGTGCGCAACGCGGTCGCCCGGAGCCTGGCACGATGCTTCGGCGCCTACGACGTGCTGCTCACCCCGACCCTGCCCGAGCTTCCGGTGCCTCTCGGCACCTACGCGGAGGGCGTCGAGGCACTGGACGGCCTTGGCTGGCTGAACCGGCTGTTCGACCGCTCACCGTTCACCGCGGCGTTCAACGTGGCGGGCACGCCGGCCATGTCCGTGCCCCTGGCCTGGGACCACGAGACCGGACTCCCCATCGGGGTGCAGTTCGCCGCCGGTTACGGGCTCGAAGACCGCCTGTTCCGCCTGGCCGGACAGCTCGAACAGGCGAGTCCGTGGATCGGTCGCACCCCCGCGGTGTGGGCGGGCGACCACGAGACCGTGTGAGACCCCCGCGGCTCACGTCAGGGGCCGAATGCGGCGGCGTTCTCCCGGACCCACTGCGCGAAGGTGCGGGCCGGCCTCCCGGTGACCTGCTCCACGGTGGGCAGCACGGAGTCCCCCGCGATCGGCGGGTCGGTCCGCATCTTCAGGAAGAACTCGACGTCCTCGCCGGAGTAGCCGGCCTCGCGCCACTGGGCGACGATCTCGTCCTGGGTGAGCTCGACGTAGCGCACCTCGCGGCCGAGGACCTCGCCGATGGTGCGGACCTTCTCCGGCGGGGTCAGCGCCTCCGGACCGGTCAACCAGTATTCCCGGCCGGCGTGGCCGTCGCCGGTGAGCGCCGCCGCGGCCACCGCGGCGATGTCGGCCTCATGGATCATGGCGCTGCGGGCCTCCGGGAACGCCTCCCGGACGACCCCCTCGGTCCGTACGGACTCGGCCCACTCCAGGGCGTTGGACATGAACTCGACCGGCGCCAGATGGGTCCACTCCAGGCCGCCGGCCTCGACGGCGTGCTCAAGCGGGCTCTTGGCCACGTCGCCCTTGAGCACCGTCACCCTGCGCACCCCGGCCCGGCTCGCCAGGTCGACGATCTCCTCGCCGTTGGTCAGCGGTGCGTAGTCCTCCCCGTCGAAGCTGATCAGGTGCGCGGCCGAGGCGCCGGTGAACGCGGCTGCGAGGCTGGAGGCGTCGGCCAGGTTCCCGGCGACCGCCTCGGCCCCGGCCGGGAGGTCGGCCCTGACCGGGTCGCGGGTGAGGGCGCGGACCCGGTGCCCGGCGGCGAGGAGCTGTTCGACCAGGGAGCGGCCGACGTTGCCGGTGGCGCCCGCGACAAGGATGATCTTGGAATCGTGTGTCATGGCGGAGACGTTAGGAGCGATCGCGGTCGATTCCTGTCCGCGGCGGGTGGGAGAGTCGTCCCGTGTTGGAGACCTCGGCCCGGCTGCTCCGCCTGCTGGGCCTGCTGCAGGCGCATCGCCACTGGTCGGGGACCGAGCTGGCCGAGCGGCTCGCCGTGAGCTCGCGGACCGTGCGGCGCGACGTCGACAGGCTGCGGCTGCTGGGCTACCCCATCGAGGCGACCGGCGGCGTGGGCGGTGGCTACCGGCTGGGCGTCGGCGGCTCGCTGCCGCCGCTGCTGCTGGACGACGAGGAGGCGGTCGCGGTGGCGGTCGGGCTGCGCACCGCGGCCGGCGGCGCCGTCACCGGGATCGCCGAGACGTCCGTGCGGGCGCTCGCCAAGCTGGACCAGGTACTGCCCTCGCGGCTGCGCCGGCAGGTGGCCACGCTCAACTCTGCCGTGGTCACCATGCCCGCGCTCGGCCCCACGGTCGACGCCTCGCTGCTGGCCGCCGTCGCCGCGTCGGTGCGCGATCGCGAGCGGCTGCGGTTCGACTACGTCGCGCATGACGGCTCGTCCGGCGTCCGGGACGTGGAGCCGTACCGGCTGGTCACCAGCGGCCGGCGCTGGTATCTCTTCGGCTGGGACACCGCGCGGTCGGACTGGCGGACGTTCCGGGCCGACAGGATGTCCCTGCGCGTCCCGGCCGGCCCCCGCTTCACCCCGAGGCCGCTGCCCGCCGACGACCTGGCCCACTACCTCACCGTGGCCACCACCACGAGCCCGCACCGCTACCAGGCGGTGCTCACCATGTACGGCTCGGCGCGGGAGGTGGCCGACGAGGTGCCGCCCACCCTGGGCACGGTCGAGCCCGTCGACGACGGCAGGTGCACCCTGCGCATCGGCTCCGACAGCCTCGACCAGCTCGCGGTCTGGGTGGCCGCGTTCGGCTTCGAGTTCGACGTCCGCGAGCCGCCCGAGCTGGTGGAGCACCTCCGTACGCTGACCGCCCGCCTCCAGCGGGCGGCGTGGCCGTCGCGGGACGGCCACCGGAACCGGCTACCGGGTTGACCGCGCGGACGGCGTGGGCGTGCCGTGCCAGCTGCTCCACAGCGCCGCGTACGAGCCGCCCGCGGCCACCAGCTCGTCGTGCGAGCCGAGCTCGCTGATCCGGCCGTCCTCCACCACCGCGACCCGGTCGGCGTCGTGAGCGGTGTAGAGCCGGTGCGCGATCGCGATCACCGTCCGGCCCTGAAGCACCGCCGCGAGCGAGCGCTCCAGGTGCCGGGCCGCGCGCGGGTCGATCAGCGAGGTGGCCTCGTCCAGCACGAGCGTGTGCGGGTCGGCCAGCACCAGGCGGGCCAGCGCGAGCTGCTGCGCCTGCGCGGGCGAGACCGCCGTCCCGCCGGAGCCGACGACGGTGTCGAGGCCATCGGACAGGGCCAGCACCCAGTCGAGCGAGTCGACCGCCGCGAGCGCCTCCCGCACGGCCGCGTCGTCGGCGTCCGGCCGGGCGATCAGCAGGTTGTCGCGGAGCGTGCCCTTGAACACGTGGTGCTCCTGGGTGACCAGCGCGACGTGGCCGCGCAGCTCGTCCAGGGGCAACTCCACCAGCGGGACTCCGCCCACCGACACGGCGCCGGCGCGGGGGCCGTGGATGCCGGCCAGCAGCCTGCCCAGCGTCGACTTGCCGGCCCCCGAAGGGCCGACCATGGCCAGCCGCTCCCCCGGCCGTACGGTCAGGGACACGCCGTGCAGCACGTCGCGGCCCTCCCGGTAGGCGTAGTGGACGCCGGACGCCTCCAGCAGCTCTCCCGAGGGGCGCGCCGAGGAGGGCTCCCGGTCGTCGGGCACGTTCGCCACGCCGAGCAGCCTGGCCATGGCCGCGCCGCCGACCTGCAGCTCGTCGATCCACATCAGGAACCGGTCGAGCGGCTCGATGAGCTGCTGCGCGTACAGCGTGGCCGCCGTCACCTGGGCCAGCGACACCCAGCCGGAGGAGTAGAACAGCCCGCCGACGAGCAGCGTCGCGACCATCGGGACGACGTAGCCCAGCTCCACCGCCGGGAACCAGATCGTCCGCAGCCCGAGCGTGTAGCGCTCGGCCGCGAACGAGCGGGCGATGTCGCGGTCCGTCCGCTCCTCCCGGCGCCGCTGCAGGCCGAGCGCCTCGACGGCCCGCGCGCCCTCCACGGTCTCCGCCAGGCCCTCCGTCATGTCGGCGTAGGCCGCGTTCTCGCGCAGGTAGCCGTCGCGGGCCCGCTTGAGGTACCAGTGGGTGGACACCCACAGCAGCGGCGCCGATACCAGCATCGGCAGCATGAGCAGCGGGCCGACCAGCAGCACCGCGCCCATGGTGATCGCGAACGTCACCACCGCGATCAGCGTCTCCGGCACGGCGTGCCGTACGGTCCTCGACAGCGAGTCGACGTCGCGGGACGTGCGCGTGATGAGGTCGCCCGCGCCCGCCCGCTCCACCGTGGACAGCGGCAGTGCCAGCACCCGGTCGACGAACTCCTCGCGCAGCTCGGCGAGGACCTTCTCCCCGAGCTTGGCCGAGGCGAGCACCGCGTATCGCACGAGCACGCCCTGCAGCAGCAGGAAGGCGCCGATGCCGGCCACCACCAGGGCGACGTTCGCCCCGGTGCCGTCCTCGACGTCCTGCACCAGCGTGCCGAGCTGCCAGGGAACGGTCAGCCCGGCGACCGCCGAGAGCCCGTGCAGGGCCAGGGCGGCGGCCAGCCGCCCCGGGTATTTCAGTGTCAGCCGCCGGGCGTAGGCGCGCACCTGTCGCTCGTCGGCGACCGGCAGGATCTCGCGGGCCATCGTCAGTCCTCCCCTCTGGTGACGGTCGCGGCGTAGGCGGGCGAGGCGTCGAGCAGCTCCAGGTGCGTGCCCTCGGCGATCACCCTGCCGTCCTCCACGTAGATGACATGGTCGGTGCGGTCGAGCACCAATGGGCTGGTCGTGCAGACCAGCGTGGTGCGGCCGGCCCGCGCCTTGGCCAGCCGGTCAGCGATGCGGGCCTCGCTGTGGGCGTCGACCGCGCTGGTCGGCTCGACCAGGATGAGCACCTCAGGGTCGGCGAGCAGGGCGCGGGCCAGCCGGAGCCGCTGCTGCTGGCCGCCGGAGAACTCCCGCCCGGCCTCGGCCACCCGCGCGTCCAGCCCTTCGGGCAGCGCCTCGACGACGTCCTCGGCGCACGCGGTGCGCAGCGCCTGCCGTACGTGCTCCACCGAGGCGCCCCCGCGGACGTCCAGCTCGTCGCGGAGCCCGCCCGTGAACAGCCGGGCGCCGTTGTCGGCGACCAGGATGCGCGAACGGACCTCCGCGATCGGCAGCGACGCCAGGTCGGCCCCGCCGAAGGTGACGTCGCCGTCGGTGTAGCGGCCCAGGCGGTCGGCGATGGCGATCGCGTCCTCGGGCCGGGCGGCGGCGACCGCGGTCAGCGACCCGGGCTGGAGCGTGACGCCGCTGAAGGAGTCGCGCAACACGCCGCCCGCGCTGCCGCCCACGCCGCCGGAGACCTCCGGCCGGATGGACAGGATGCGCACCACGCGGCGGGCGGCCACGTGGCCCTTGGTCAGCTTGTCGGCGGCCTCGGTCAGGGTGCGCATGGGGCCGATCAGGAAGACCGCGTAGGTGTAGAAGGCCACGAGCTGACCGGCCGAGATCTCCCCGCCCACGGCGAACGACGCGCCGACGCCGGTGACGGCCGCGACGAGGATGCCGGGCAGCAGGATCTGGGCGCCCTCCAGCATCGACTCGACCCTGGAGACGGCTACGCCGGCGTGCCGCACCCGCTGCGACTCCTCACGGTAGCGATCGGCGAACACCTGCTCGCCGCCGATGCCGCGCAGCACGCGCAGCCCGGCCACGATGTCGGCGGACCGGGTGGACAGGTCGCCGGTGAGGTCGCGCTGCGCCTTCTGCCGCCTGTGCAGCGGCCTGAGCAGCGGCCCGACGGCTAACGCCATGATCGGAACGCCCACCAGCACCATGAGGCCGAGCGGCGGCGAGGTGGAGATGAGGATCACCGTCACGGTGACGATCGCCACGATCGAGCCGGTGCCGCGCAGCAGGATGTCCATCGCGCTGCCGATGTGCGCGATGTCGGAGTTGCCGACGCTCACCACCTCGCCGGTGGACAGCCGCTTGGGCAGCGTGGCGCCGAGGCGGGCGGCCTGCCTGGCGGTCACCTGGACCGTGCGGTAGGCGGCGGCCAGCCAGTTGTAGACCGCGAGCCGGTGCCGCATGATCCCGGTGTAGGCCTGCGCCAGCCCCAGCCCCAGCAGGACGGCCGACCAGATCAGCAGGGCGCGGGTGTCCTTGGCGGTGAGGGCGTCGATGCCCTTCCCGAGCACGGCCGGCACCAGGGCCTGCACCATCCACCAGACCGTCGCGAACGCGATGCCGCCCAGCAAGGAGGGCAGCTGCATGCGCGCGTTCCACCACAGATAGCGGAACGGGCTGCGGATGTCGGGCACGCCGGGATCGGCCTGAGGAAGGGAGCGCATAGCCTGTCAAGATTGACAAACCGCGTTGGCGCCCAGCAAACCATTTTCCGGCCGCCCGCGCGTTCTCCTGGGGCGTTGCGGTCAAGGCCCCCCGGAGGGGCGCGCGGCGCGGGAGGGTGCGCGAGAATCGGTCCCTGTGAGGCACGGGTACACCAACGACACGGTCGGCGACGGCGCTCTGGTCGTCAAGTGCTACCAGGGCCCCGAGGCGGCGTTCCGGCTGCGTACGGAGAGCAGGTTCCTGCGCCGGTTGAAGGGCCGGCTCCCGGTGCCTCCCATCCACAAGATCACGAAGACGAGCGTGACCACCAGGTTCGTGCCCGGCGCGCACGGCCAGGACCTGCTCGACGAGGGCCGCGCCGCCGAGGTGCTCGCCGCCTGCGGCCGCGCGCTCGCCCTCATCCACCGGCTGGGCATCGTGCACGGCGACTACGGGCCGCAGAACATGCTGTTCGACCCGGCGACGTGCGAGCCGGTGGCCATCCTCGACTGGGAGTGGGCGCACCCGGGCCCGCCGGTGGAGGACCTGTCGTGGTGCGAGTGGACCGTGCGCACGCACCACCCGGAGCACGTGCCGCTGCTGCCGTCCTTCTTCACCGCGTACGGCGAGGCGACGCCCTCGTGGGAGCCTCCGCCGTGGGAGGAGCGGCACTCGGCCATGCTGGTACGCTGCCGCGACCTGCTGGACTTCGCGGCCCGCTGGGAGCCGGGCGGCGAGGGCGAGAAGCTCTGGCGCCGCCGCCTGGAGACCACGGCCGCCTGGACCGCTCACTCTCCCTGATACAGACGGGCCAGGTCCACGAGCTCGACATCCGCACGGCGTTCGGCGTGGCCGCCTAGGTCACCGCTGAAGCCGGACCTGGCGAACAGGAGGAGCTTGGGCGGCCCGTTCACGCGAGTGACAGGGAGCAGCTCGCGCAGATGCTCAAGCCTGCGCAGATGCGGCAGGTCCATGGGGGTGAGCGTGCCCTTGGCCTCCCCTATCGCGATGATCCGGTCGGTGGCGCTGGATGAGCAACTGATGCAGGCGCACGATCGGCTCGGCGATCCGGAAGACGCTGCGCTTGTCCCGCAACGCGTCGTCGACCTGTTCGACCAGACCGAGGCTCCTCCCTGAGCAGGAAGCCTCCCTCTCGGAACATCGCGGAGGCGGGATTCAACAGGCGCCGCTGGACCCATCGGTCGAAGTGGTCGAGGTCCGCTGGCCCTGAGCCGCCGCTCATCTCCAGATAGGCGGGGGTGCCGCCCACCAGCGAGTGAACCCGGAACGCCAGCTCCGGATCGTGGCTCACTCCCCAGAAGTCGCTCGCGTCCCGGAACCCGAAGGGCCGTACGACGAGTTCCAGGACCGCTCTGCCGCGCAGCGGTGCGCCGCCACTGAGCAGCTGAGCCATCGTGGTGAGAGCGCTGCCGCAGAGGATCACGCGCGTCCGGGTGTGCTCCTTGGCAACCCCAGAGGGGTGAAAGCCTGCTGAAGGTAGGAGGGCAGCGCCGGCGTGGCCGAACCAAGGTAGGGGAACTCGTCGATGATCACAGGTACGGCCCGCTCCTCGCCCAGGCGGAGGAGCTCGTCCAGCGCTTCCCTCCAGGAGGCGAACGCCACGGGCTGGCGCAGCCCGCGGTGGGCGGCGTAGGCGGCTCCGAGGTCGGCGAGGTTCTGTGCCTGCGTCTGCTGGGTGGCCGCGAAAAGGAAACCGTCCGTCTCTCGGGCCACCCCCGCAAGGCGGCTACTTGGCGTTGGCCTTGAGGTAGTCGCTGTTCAGCTGGGCGATCGTGTCCAGGGGGATGCCCTTGGGGCAGACGGCGGTGCACTCGCCGGTGTTCGTGCAGCCGCCGAAGCCCTCGGCGTCCATCTGGTCCACCATGGCCTTGGCGCGCGACAGGCGCTCGGGCTGGCCCTGCGGCAGCAGGCTCAGGTGGGTGATCTTGGCGGCGGTGAAGAGGGAGGCCGAGCCGTTCGGGCAGGCGGCCACGCACGCGCCGCAGCCGATGCAGGTGGCGGCGTCGAAGGCGGCGTCGGCGTCCTCCTTGCGCACCGGGACGCTGTGCGCGTCGGGGGCCGAGCCGGCCGGCACCGAGACGAAGCCGCCCGCCTGGATGATCCGGTCGAAGGCCGAGCGGTCCACCACCAGGTCCTTCACCACCGGGAACGGCGCGGCGCGCCACGGCTCGATGGTGATGACGGCGCCGTCCTCGAAGTGGCGCATGTGGAGCTGGCAGGTCGTGGTGGCGCGCTGCTCGCCGTGCGCGACGCCGTTGATGACCATGCCGCACATGCCGCAGATGCCCTCGCGGCAGTCGTGGTCGAAGGCGATCGGGTCGTCGCCCTCGAGGATCAGCCGCTCGTTGAGCACGTCCAGCATCTCGAGGAACGACATGTCGGGCGAGACGTCCTCCACCCGGTAGGTCACCATCCGGCCGGAGTCGGAGGGGCCGCTCTGCCGCCAGACCTTCAGGGTCAGGTTCACTTGTAGCTCCGCTGGGTCATCTTGACGTACTCGTACTCGAGCGGTTCCTTGTGCAGCACCGGCACGCCGGACGGCGAGTGCTCCCACGCCGACACGTGCGCGAAGTTCTCGTCGTCGCGCAGCGCCTCGCCGTCGGCGTCCTGCGACTCGGCCCGGAAGTGGCCGCCGCACGACTCGGTCCGTACGAGGGCGTCCAGGCACATCAGCTCGGCCAGGTCGAAGAAGTCGGCGACGCGCCCGGCCTTCTCCAGCACCTGGTTCAGCTCCTCGGCGGTGCCGGTGACCTTGACGTTCTCCCAGAACTCCCTGCGCAGCTCGGGGATGCGCTCCAGGGCCTTGCGCAGCGACTCCTCGGTGCGCTCCATGCCGCAGTAGTCCCACATGAGCTTGCCCAGCTCGCGGTGGAAGGAGTCGGGCGTGCGCGTGCCGTTCACCGAGAGCAGCCGGTCGATCTTGGAGCGGACCTTGAGCTCGGCCTCGGCCACGTCCTCCTCGTCCACCTCGCCGTACGGCCCGGCGGCCAGGTAGTCGCCGATGGTGGTGGGCAGCACGAAGTAGCCGTCGGCCAGGCCCTGCATGAGGGCGGAGGCGCCGAGGCGGTTGGCACCGTGGTCGGAGAAGTTGGCCTCGCCGATCACGAACAGCCCAGGGATCGTGGACTGCAGGTCGTAGTCCACCCACAGGCCGCCCATCGTGTAGTGGACCGCCGGGTAGATGCGCATCGGCACGTCGTAGGGGTTCTCGCCGGTGATGCGCTCGTACATCTCGAAGAGGTTGCCGTACTTCTTCTCGACGGCGTCCCGGCCCAGCCGGTTGATCGCGTCGCGGAAGTCGAGGTAGACGCCGAGCCCGCCGGGGCCGACGCCGCGGCCCTCGTCGCAGACGTTCTTGGCGGCCCGCGAGGCGATGTCGCGCGGCACCAGGTTGCCGAACGCCGGGTAGATGCGCTCCAGGTAGTAGTCGCGCTCGTCCTCGGGGATGTCCCCCGGCGCGCGGCCGTCGCCCTTGCGCAGCGGCACCCACACGCGGCCGTCGTTGCGCAGCGACTCCGACATCAGCGTCAGCTTCGACTGGTACTCGCCCGACACCGGGATGCACGTGGGGTGGATCTGCGTGTAGCAGGGGTTGGCGAAGTACGCGCCCCGCTCGTGCGCCCGCCAGATCGCCGTGGTGTTGCAGCCCTTGGCGTTGGTGGACAGGAAGAACACGTTGCCGTAGCCGCCGGTGGCCAGCACGACCGCGTCGGCCACGTGTCGTTCGATCTCGCCGGTCACCATGTCGCGCACGATGACGCCCCTGGCGCGCCCGCCGGAGATGATCAGGTCGAGCATCTCGTGCCGGGTGAACATCTGCACGGTCCCGGCCGCCACCTGCCGCTCCAGGGCCTGGTAGGCGCCGAGCAGCAGCTGCTGGCCCGTCTGGCCGCGGGCGTAGAAGGTGCGTGACACCTGCGCGCCGCCGAACGAGCGCGTGTCGAGCAGACCGCCGTACTCGCGGGCGAACGGCACGCCCTGGGCCACGGCCTGGTCGATGATGTTCACCGAGACCTCGGCGAGCCGGTAGACGTTCGACTCGCGGGCGCGGAAGTCGCCGCCCTTGACCGTGTCGTAGAAGAGCCGGTAGACGGAGTCGCCGTCGCCGCGGTAGTTCTTCGCGGCGTTGATGCCGCCCTGGGCGGCGATGGAGTGGGCGCGCCGCGGCGAGTCCTGGTAGCAGAACGACTTGACGTTGTAGCCGAGCTCCCCCAGCGTGGCCGCGGCCGAGCCGCCCGCCAGGCCGGTGCCCACCACGATGACGTTGAGCTTGCGCTTGTTGGCCGGGTTGACCAGCTTGGCGCTGAACTTCCGCTTCTCCCAGCGGCCCTCGACGGGCCCCTCGGGCGCCTTGGCGTCGCGGATCTCCGTACCCTCTGCGTACTTCACTTGACGGCTCCGAACGTGATCGCGAGGGGCGGGGCGAGGAACCCGATGACCAGGACGGCGGAGACCAGCGCGGCGGCCCCCTTGAGCGCCCGGTAGCGGGTGCGGTTGGCCCAGCCGAGCGTCTGGAACGCGCTCCAGATGCCGTGCCGCAGGTGCAGGCCGACCATGACGACGGCCACGACGTAGATCAGCGTCACCCACCAGCGCGACGCGTCGAACCCGGCGATCATCCGGTCGGCGGGGGCCGAGCCGGAGCCCTTGGGGTTGACCACGCCGAAGGTCAGGTCCAGCAGGTGCCAGACCAGGAACAGCAGTATCGTGACGCCGCCGAAGCGCATGATGTGCGTCGTGTAGCCGCTCGCCTGCGACTTCTTCGTCACGTACTTCACCGGCCTGGCCTTGCGGGCCCGCCGGGCGAGGGAGATCGCGGCCCACAGGTGCAGGACCACCGAGGCGGCGAGGACGACCTCCACGATCGTCAGCAGCGTCCGGTACGGGGCGAGGGGCTCCAGCAGGGTGCGCAGCGCGTGCGCGTACTCGTTGAACGAGTCACGTCCCAGGAAGATCTTGAGGTTGCCGAGCATGTGGCCGACGAGGAAGAGCACCATCACGACGCCGGTGACGGCCATGACGGCCTTCTTGCCGTTCGACGAGGCCAGGAAGCCGCCGGGCTTCCTGGACGACGGCCTCTTCGCGGGGGGAGCGGACTTCGGGGAGCTAACAGGCGCGGTCGCGGCACCGCGCTCTATCGTGGCAGTCACGTCTTCGACGCTAGGTATCCAGCGATGATCCGTCCAAGTCATGGCGGATCTGGTTTCCATAGCCTCAAGCTATGATGTCTGGATTATACGGCTTGCGCGCGAGAGACGGCCGCGGCCGGTGCGAGGAAAATCACATGCAGTTGCAGCAGCTTGCCTACTTCGTGGCCGTGGCGGAGGCCAGGCACTTCACCCAGGCGGCCGAGCGGATGCGGGTCGCCCAGCCCTCGCTCAGCAAGCAGATCAAGGCGCTGGAGACCGAGTTGGGCGCGCCGCTGTTCTCCCGCGCGCGCGGCAACGTCATGCTCACCGCGGCCGGAGAGGCGCTGCTCCCCCTCGCCCGCAGGATGCTGGCCGACGCCGACACCGCGCGGCAGGAGGTGGCGGAGCTGGCCGGGCTGCGCAAGGGCCGGGTGCGGCTCGGCGCCACGCCGTCGCTCTGCGCCGGGCTGCTGGCCGACGCGCTGGCCCGCTTCCACCGCGACTATCCGGGCATCGAGCTGCTGGTGGAGGAGGGCGGCTCGCGCGACCTGGTCAGGGCGCTGGCCCGGGGCCAGATCGACCTGTCGCTGATCATCATGCCGCTGCAGAGCGACGACCCGTCCCTGGTGACCGAGGAGATCCTGCGCGAGAACCTCGTCGTCGCGGCCCCCTCCCACCAGGCGGCGCGCCGGCCGTACCTGCGGATCGAGGAGCTGCGGGGCAGGCCGATGGTGATGTTCCGGCGCGGCTACGACCTGCGGGAGGCGACGCTGTCCGCGTGCCGCCAGGCCGGGTTCGAGCCCACGCTGGCCGTGCAGGGCGGGGAGATGGACGCGGTGCTGCGGTTCGTGGAGGCGGGGCTGGGCGTGGCCGTGGTGCCGTCGATGGTGCTCGACGGGCGGCCGGGCCTGACCGGCACGCCGCTGGCGCCGCCCGGACTGAGCCGGACGATCGCGCTCGCCCACCGCAGGGACGTGGCGCCGGCCAGGGCCGCGCGGGCGTTCCGGGCGACCCTGCTGGCCTTCGTGGTCGAGGCCGGTCAGGAGGGCACGCTTCCACAAGGGGTCGAACTCATCGCACAATGAGCAACGAGAGTCCGGACTGCTGTGAAGAGACGGGTGTGACGATAACCTTTCCCGAATCGCTGACGCTGCTGCTCATCGAGGACGACGACGGCGACGCGTTCCTCGTCGAGGAGTTGCTCAGGCAGGCCGACGCGCCCGCGGAGATCATCTGGGTGCGCAGCCTGCGCGAGACGAGGGCCAAGCTGACCACCGACATCCAGTGCGTGCTCGTCGACCTCTCTCTGCCCGACGCGACCGGACTGGAAGCGCTGGAGGCGGTCCTCGCCATGGCGCCGCACGCGGCCGTGCTGGTGCTGACCGGTCTGCGCGACGCGCACGTGGGCGTGACCGCGGTCAAGGCGGGAGCGCAGGACTATCTGGTCAAGCAGGACGTCGACGCGCGGCTGCTGGCCCGGGCCATCCGCTACGCGATGGAGCGCAAGCGGGCCGACCTGGCGCAGATCGCGCTGGTCGAGGCGGAGCTGACGGCCAAGGAGAACTCCCGGCTGGAGAACGGCCTGCTGCCCGTCGCGCTGCTGCGCACTGAGGCGATCGAGCACACCACGCGCTACCTGCCGGGCAGCCGGGGCTCGCTGCTGGCGGGCGACTTCCTGGACACCGTGCAGACCCCGGACGGCGCGATCCACATCGTGATCGGCGACGTGTGCGGGCACGGCCCCGACGAGGCGGCGCTGGGCGTGGCGCTGCGCATCGCCTGGCGCACGCTCGTGCTGGCCGGGCAGACCGACGAGCCGTTGCTGCGCACGCTCGACACGCTGCTGCGCGCCGAGCGCAAGGCCCCGGAGATCTTCACCACGCTCTGCATGGCCACGATCACGCCGGACCTGCGCCTGGCCAGGATGCGGGTGGTGGGCCACCCGCCGCCACTGCTGGTGCGCGACGGCGTGGTGGACGTGGTGGACGGCACGCCGTCCGGCCCGCCGCTCGGCATCTTCAACGACGCCAGGTGGACGGTCATCGACGTCCCGCTGGGCGAGGAGTGGGCGATCATGCTCTACACCGACGGCCTGATCGAGGCGGCCATGGGCGAGCATGAGCCGCTCGGCGTCGAGGGCCTCGTCGACCTGGTACGCGCCCACGGCACGTCCGGGGATGGCGGGATCGACCTCGACCGGCTGATCGGGCACGTGGGCACGCTGACCGACGACCTCGCCGTGGTGCTGGTCCGGAGGAGATCGCGGTGACCATCAACCCCCTGCCACCCGCCAGGCAGCCGACCGGCCTCGGCAGGCTGCCGATGGCCCGCTGGTTCGTCGTCATCGGGCTGACGGTCACGCTGGCGTTCACGGTGAGCATCGTGCTCACGGTCCTGCTGATCGAGCGGGTCCGCGGAGCCAGGCCGCGCCCGTACGTCGAGGAGCAGCTCGACCGCCTCTACGTGGCGCTGGTCGTGCTCCTGCTGATCGTGGTCGTCGCCAGCGTGGTGCTGGCGGTCATCGTCCGCTACGTCGTGCTCAAGCCCATCGCCCAGCTCACCGAGCAGGTGCGCAGGGTCGCGGCCGGCGACTACGACCACCGGCCGATCGTGGATCGGCCCGCGGAGCTGTCGGAGCTGTCGAGCCACGTCGACTCCATGCGCGGGCGCATCGTGACCGCCTGGCGCACCGCCGAGGAGCAGGCCGCCGAGCTGCGCAGGTCCAACAGCGAGCTGGAGCAGTTCGCCTACGTGGCCAGCCACGATCTGCAGGAGCCGCTCCGCAAGATCGCCAGCTTCACGCAGATGCTCGACCAGCGGTACGGCGACCAGCTCGACGACCGGGCCAAGCAGTACATCCACTACGCGGTGGACGGCGCCAAGCGCATGCAGCTGCTCATCAACGACCTGCTCGACTTCTCCCGGGTGGGGCGGGTGAGCGGCGAGCGGACGGTCACCGACTCGGGCGCGGCGCTGAACGCGGCGCTGGAGAACCTGTCGGCGGCCGTGGAGGACTCCGGGGCGGCCGTCTCCTCCGGGCCGCTGCCGAAGGTCGTCGGCAACCGGCTCCTGCTCACCCAGCTCTTCCAGAACCTGATCGAGAACGCCATCAAGTTCCGCTCGGGCGAGCCCCCGCGCGTCAGCGTCACCGCCGAGCGGGCGGGCGCGATGTGGGAGTTCAGCTGCTCGGACAACGGGATCGGGGTCGAGCCCAAGTACGCGGACCGGATCTTCCTGATCTTCCAGCGGCTGCACGCGAGGGACGTCTATCCCGGCACCGGCATCGGGCTGGCTCTCTGCCGCAAGATCGTGGAGTATCACGGGGGGCGGCTCTGGCTCGACGGCGACGCGGAGGGGCCGGGCACGACGTTCCGCTGGACCCTGCCCGCGGCTGGAGAGGACGAATGATCGACTGGCGCCCCATCGAGGTGCTCCTGGTGGAGGACGACCAGGGCGACATCCTGCTGACCCGTGAGGCGTTCGAGGTGAACAAGGTGCGCAACCGCCTCCACATCGTCAACGACGGTGAGCAGGCGATGGCGTTCCTGCGCGGCGAGGCCCCCTACGAGGACGCGCCGCGGCCCGACCTGATCCTGCTCGACCTCAACCTGCCGCGGATGGACGGCATGGAGGTGCTGCGGGAGGTGAAGGACGACGCCGAGCTGCGGACCATCCCGGTGGTGATCCTGACGACGTCCGAGGCGGAGGAGGACATCCTCCAGGGCTACCGCCTGCACGCCAATGCCTACGTGTCCAAGCCTGTGGATTTTGAGCAATTTATCCGGGTTGTCCGGCAAATTGATGATTTTTTCGTCACGGTGGTTAAGCTCCCGTACCAGGGGAACCGCCTCTGACGGGCGGACGTGACAGGAATCACAGCGGGTCATCGAAAAAGTGAGTGACCCTTCTCACAAATGCCCGCGTGGGCGTCGTAACGTATCCCCCACCAAATGCGCGCCTGAGCGGAGACGGTGGCCCGCGGCACGCGCACCGAGCGAGATATCCCGGACCCGAGCCGAGAGGGTCCGCGGGAGGTGGAGAGGTCCCCGATGACCCAGACGACGCCCGACGCATCCGCAAGAAGGCAACGTGCGCAGGTCAAGGTGCGCACGCTACGCGCCGACCGATGGTGGCTGGCCCCGCTGCTGACCTTCCTCGGGCTCAGCTCTTTCCTGGTCTACGGCGTGTGGGCGATCCTCGACGGCAGCTACTACGTGCCGTCCGCCGAGTACATCGCCCCGTTCGCGTCGCCGTGCCTGGCGACCTCGTGCCCCGAGGGGGCGAGATTCCTCGGCCTGGCGCCCTTCGGCGACTGGTACACGCTGCCGCCCGGCCTGCTGATCCTCGGGCTGCCCGGCGGGTTCCGGCTGACCTGCTACTACTACCGCAAGTCCTACTACCGGTCGTTCTGGCTCTCGCCGGCGGCCTGCGCCGTTCAGGAGCCGCACGGGAAGTACACCGGCGAGACCCGATTCCCGCTGATCATCCAGAACGTCCACCGCTACTTCTTCTACCTCGCCCTCGTGATCGGCGCGATCCTCGCCTACGACGCCGTCCTGGCGCTCGTCCACACGCCGCTCGGCCTCGGCAGCTGGATCCTGCTGCTCAACGCCGTGCTGATCTTCGGCTACACCCTGGGCTGCCACTCCTGCCGGCACATCACCGCGGGACGGCTCAACCACTTCTCACGTCACCCGCTCCGCTACCGGGCCTGGACGTTCGTCTCCAAGCTCAACGCCAAGCACCAGCCCCTCGCGTGGGCGTCGATGTACTCGGTGATGGGCGCCGACCTCTACGTCCGCCTGGTCGCCAAGGGCATCATCGCCTTCCCGTACGCGTAAGGACCGCCTCCAGTGGAAAACACCTTGAACATCGAGCGTCACGAATACGACGTCGTCGTCATCGGAGCGGGCGGCGCGGGTCTGCGAGCCGCCATCGAGGCCCGCCAGCAGGGCAAGCGCACGGCGATCGTCTGCAAGTCGCTGTTCGGCAAGGCGCACACCGTCATGGCCGAGGGCGGAGCGGCCGCCGCGATGGGCAACGTCAACTCCGAGGACAACTGGATGGTGCACTTCCGTGACACCATGCGGGGCGGCAAGTTCCTGAACAACTGGCGGATGGCCGAACTGCACGCCAAGGAGGCCCCCGACCGGGTCTGGGAGCTGGAGGCCTGGGGCGCGCTCTTCGACCGCACCAAGGACGGCAAGATCAGCCAGCGCAACTTCGGCGGGCACGAGTACCCACGCCTGGCCCACGTCGGCGACCGCACCGGCCTGGAGCTGATCCGCACGCTGCAGCAGCGCGTGGTGGCCCTGCAGCAGGAGGACCACGAGACGCACGGCGACTACGAGGCCTACATCAAGGTCTTCGCCGAGTGCACGGTCACCCGCCTGCTCAAGGACGGCGAGCGCATCTCGGGCGCGTTCGGCTACTGGCGCGAGACCGGCAACCTCATCGTCTTCGACGCCCCCGCCGTGGTGCTCGCCACCGGAGGCATCGGCAAGTCGTACGTGGTGACCTCCAACTCGTGGGAGTACACCGGCGACGGCCACGCGCTGGCACTGCTCGCCGGGGCCAATCTGATCAACATGGAGTTCATCCAGTTCCACCCCACGGGGATGGTCTGGCCGCCCTCCGTGCGGGGCATCCTCGTCACCGAGTCGGTCCGCGGCGACGGCGGCGTGCTGCGCAACTCCGACGGCGAGCGCTTCATGTTCAAGTACATCCCCGAGGTGTTCAGGGACAAGTACGCCACCACCGAGGATGAGGCCGACCGCTGGTACACCGACCAGGCCAACAACCGCCGGCCGCCGGAGCTGCTGCCGCGTGACGAGGTGGCCCGCGCGATCAACTCCGAGGTGAAGGCCGGCCGCGGCTCGCCCCAGGGCGGCGTCTTCCTGGACGTCTCCTCCCGGCTGCCCGCCGAGGAGATCAAGAGGCGGCTGCCGTCGATGCACCACCAGTTCAAGGAGCTGGCCGACGTCGACATCACGGCCGAGCCCATGCAGGTGGGCCCGACCTGCCACTACATCATGGGCGGCGTCGAGGTCGACGCCGACACCGCCGCCGCGGCCGTGCCCGGGCTCTTCGCCGCGGGCGAGGTCTCCGGCGGCATGCACGGCTCCAACCGCCTCGGCGGCAACTCGCTGTCCGACCTGCTGGTCTTCGGGCGGCGGGCCGGGGCGGGCGCCGCGGCGTACATCGACGGGCTGGCCGCCCGGCCCAAGGTGTCGCCCCAGCTCGTCGAGGAGGCGCGCGCCGAGGCCCTCGCGCCCCTCGAACGCTCCGGCGAGAACCCGTACGAGGTGCACCAGGAGCTGCAGCGCACCATGAACGAGCTCGTCGGCATCATCCGCAAGGCCGAAGAGGTCGGCGAGGCCCTGGAGGTCATCGAGAAGCTCAAGGAGCGCGTCCGCCTCGTCGGCGCGGCCGGGTCACGCATCTACAACCCCGGCTGGCACCTCGCGCTCGACCTGCGCAACATGATCCTCGTCTCCGAGTGCGTGGCCCGCGCCGCGCTGCTTCGCGAGGAGAGCCGCGGCGGGCACACCCGCGACGACTTCCCGAGCATGGAACCGGAATGGCGCCGCAAGCTCCTCATCTGCCTCACGCCCGACGGCTCGTCGATCACCGTCAAGGAGCAGGAGCAGCCCTCGATGCGGCCCGACCTGCTCGCTCTGTTCGACACCGAAGAGCTGAAGAAGTACCTCACCGACGAAGAGTTGGCCGAGTTGGACGGGATTGCGAAGTCATGAGCTACAAGGCAAAGTTCAAGGTCTGGCGCGGTGAGGGCGGCGAGGGCAGGCTCGAGGACTTCACCGTCGAGGTGAACGAGGGCGAGGTCGTCCTCGACATCATCCACCGGCTCCAGGCGACCCAGGCGCCCGATCTCGCGGTCCGCTGGAACTGCAAGGCGGGCAAGTGCGGCTCCTGCTCCATGGAGATCAACGGCAAGCCGCGGCTGGGCTGCATGACCCGGATGTCCACGTTCGAGGAGGACGAGACGATCACGGTCACCCCGATGCGGACGTTCCCCGTCATCAAGGACCTGGTCACGGACGTCTCGTTCAACTACGAGAAGGCGCGGCAGATCCCGTCCTTCACGCCGCCGGCGGACGTGCGCCCCGGCGAATACCGCATGCAGCAGGTCGACGTCGAGCGGTCCCAGGAGTTCCGCAAGTGCATCGAGTGCTTCATGTGCAACAACGTCTGTCACGTGATCCGTGACCACGAGGAGAACAAGCCCGCCTTCGCCGGGCCCCGCTTCCTCATGCGGATCGCCGAGCTCGACATGCACCCGTACGACGTGGCGGACCGCCAGGAGGCGGCCCAGGAGGAGCACGGCCTCGGCTACTGCAACATCACCAAGTGCTGCACCGAGGTCTGCCCCGAGCACATCAAGATCACCGACAACGCCCTGATCCCCATGAAGGAGCGCGTGGTCGACCGCAAGTACGACCCGCTGGTCTGGCTCGGCAACAAGATCTTCCGCCGCCCGAAGTCGTAGCCGCTCCTAAGTCGAAGCCGCTCGCGTTCCGGCCGGTGCTCGCCACCGGCCGGGACCCGCGTGGGACTGGAACGCACCAGGGCCTGCGCCGGCGGCGAGGATCCCGATCAGCCGGGTTGCGTCCGTTGTCGGTCAGGCGGCCTGTGTCAGGTAGGCGGCCTGACGAGGACCTATCTGGTCGGCGGCGGCTACTTCGAGCGGCGCCAGAAGCCGCGCTTGTCCCGCTGCCGCCCCTCCTGGCCCGGCATCGGCTGCTCCACCGTCGCCTGCTCCACCGTCGCCTGCTCCGCCCCCGACAGATCCGCGCCCGGCTGGTGCGCGGTCGGCTGGTGCGCGGTCGGCTGGTGCGCGCCTGGCTGGTGCGCGGTCGGAGGAAGGTGGTCGGGCCGGGTCGCCCGGTGCTCGGGGTCGAAGGGGTGGGCGGTCTGCTGCCAGGGCTCGGAGTCGCCGGTCTCGGCGGCCGAGGCGGAGCTCACCGGGTGATCGGGCGGGCCACCGCTGTGGGAGGCGGAGCCGTCACCGTACGGAGCGGAGCCGCCCGCCGGGATGTCGGCAGGAGGAGGCTCCGGCGGGACCAGGGGCTCGAACGGCGCCCGGTAGCCCTCCGAGCGACCTGAGGCGGCGGACCCGTGGCTGTAGGAGTCGAACTCGTCCGGGTGGAGGACCACCGCCTCGGTCGGCGGGGCCGCGCGGTCATCGGCGGCGAAGCCCTGCTGGGCGTACGCGCCGGGGTCCTGGTAGACGGCACCGTACTGGACCTCCCCGCTGGGGTAGGTATGGACGGGCACGAAGCTGATGATCGGCGCGTACGCCGTCGCGGTCGGGTAGCCGGGCGGCGGGTACGCGGACGTCGCGTAGCCGGGACCGGCCGGGTAGCCGGCGGCACCGGGATAGCCCGGCTGTCCCGGACCGCCCGGGTAGCCCGGACCTGGGTAGCCCGGACCGCCCTGCGGGCCCATGCCGATGTCGGCCCGTATCGCCTGAGGCCCCGCCTTGCGCACCGCCGCCGCGTGGGCCATCCGGCGCAGCCGTCCCTCGAAGATGAGCACCGCGAACAGCGCTAGCAGCACCAGGATCAGCGCCGGGATGCTGAGCCGCCGGGTCAGGCCCAACTGGTCGAACTCCGGCTGCGCGGCCCGCACCTCCAACTGGACCGGCTCGCTGGCCGAGGTCTCGGGCGGGGCGCTGCTGGGAACCGTCGAGGGCGTCTCGGAGCCGACGATGGGCGGAAGCGAGACGCTCGCCTCCGTGCTCGGCGACGTGCTGGCGGGCGGCACCTCCACGCTCTGCGAGGTGACCGGCTGGAGGTTCTGACTGGGAGCTGACGGCGGCGGGGTCGGCGCCGGGTCGCTGGACTTCGTCTTCTTGGGGGCCGGCGTGCTCGTCTTCGGCGGAGACTTGGTCACCGTCCGGGTGACGGTGGTCTCGGGATCGTCGGGCGTGGGCGTGGGCAGCGTGGTGGTGACCGTGACCGTGACCTCTGGGTCGCAGGCCTCGCCCGCCTCGCAGGGATCGACCGGAGGGTCGGCCGCCGCCGTGGCGCTCGCACCCTGCACGATGAACGGTGTGGCGCCGAGCCCGGTCAGGCCGAGGGCCACGACCATGGCGGCGACGGCCATCGCTCGCGTGCGTGCCACCTGTGCCCCCCGCGCGTTCCCGAAACCTTGGTCAAGGGAATCTTAGTCGCGTAAAAGGCACAGTAAAGACTGATCTACAGGAGCTTTTTCCGGATACGTGCCCGTTGCGCCCGAGAAACACCCCATAGTGCGACGAGAAGCACCGCGATGCCCCCGGCCACCCAGGGCAGTCCCCTGGCCCCTGCCAGGAAGTTCACCGTGTGCGGCTGGTCGGGGCGCGCGCCGGAGGCGGCTATCTGGCGCGGCAGCGGCGCGCCGAACTCGCCGGTTGACGACGAGGGAAACTGCGGGTTACCGGATGGGACCGACAGGGGCGCGGGCGCCTGCTGCCCGAGAGCCGAGGGAGTGGCGTTGGGAAACGTCAGCCCCTGCTGAGGCATCCCCGCCACCTGAGGCGGCCCTCCGTAAGCCTGAGGCGGCCCTCCGACGGCCTGCGGCGGCACGCCCACGGTCTGGGGTGGCACACCGACGGCCTGCGGCGGCACACCCATCGTCTGGGGTGGCACACCCATGAGCTGAGGCGAGATCCCCATGGGCCGCCGAGGGTGAACCCCCACGGCTCCCACGGTCTGGCCGTGCCCAGGCCCATGGCCCCCGGGCACCGCCGCGAAGCCACCATCCCTCTGGGTGCTCCCCTGCCCGCCGTGAGCGCCTCTCACCGAGCCCCGGCCGTCCAAGGAGGCGCTGCCCGCGTGACGGTCCGTCGTGGTGCCGCCACCGCGGCCGTACGGGCCTGGGTCCGCCCCGCGGCCGCGCGTCACGGAAGGCAGCCGCTTCGCGCGGCCCTCCATCACGAAGGTCCCGCGCGGCTCGCCTGCGTCGCGTGGACGGCTCCGATCGGGCGCCACCGGGGCGGCCATGACCTCCGGGCCCTCGACCGGCATGGCGGCGGCCCTGCTCAGCACCGTCACACCCTCGCCGTCTGCCTCACGCAGCCGGCCCACGGCCGCGAGCACGACCTCCCGTACGCCCTTGGGCACCCGGAGCCGCACGTCGACGTCACGCCACCCCCTGACGTCTCCCAGCTCGCACACCGGGGCCCTCTTGAGCGACCCCGAAGCGCGCGATCCGGCGGCCTGCGCCGCGGACAGCGCCCTGCTCACAGCCGACTGGACCGCGAGCGACTCGGGCGCGGCGGGCACTGGCCCGGCCGCGGACGACGCGGAAACGACCGAGAACGCTCCTCGCCCGGCCGCCCTCGCCGCAGTCGATGTGTCCGGCCCGACCGGCCGGCGCGCCGCCGGCGCGAGTGGTGCCGCAGCGGGCTGGACGGTGGCCAAGGGGGCGGTGGTCGGGGGGGCGGTGGTCGAAGGGGCGGTGGTCGAAGGGGCGGTCGCAGGAGCGGGTGCCGCAGCCTCAAGCGTGCCCGCCGTCAGGGCCGTGAACGTGAGCGCGGCCGACGAGACCGGGCGCGACGCCTCGGTCGCGCCCGCAGCACCGTCACCCGCCCTCGGGACAGGGTCGCAGGCCACCCACGACAGGGCGCGCGCCGGACTGGCCGCCAGGGCGAGGCGGGCGTCGCGACCGGTGCCGTCGAGCCTGACCCTGAAGCTCAGCACGTCGCCCGCCCTGACCCGCTGCGCCCGCCCGTCAGGACCGTCCGTCCGGACCACCTGCCCCCGCCGGTCAGAACCGTCCGCCCCGACCCGCTGCGCCCACCGGTCAGGCGCGTCGATCCGGTCGAGCACCGCCGTCACCTCGCCCGCCGTCACCGCGCCCTCCGCGGTCACCCTGCTCGCCGTCGCGGGCGCGGTGGGCAGCCCCACCACGACCAGCGTCCCTGCCACGACCCAGCCCCGCTTGATCACGTCGCGTTCTCCCCCGGCGGCGACAAATAACTCCCAGCTCTCGTTATGTTACACAGAGTGACACTCTAGCCCCGCAGCACGCTCTCCACGGCCTGCATGACGGGCAGGTCCGCGCCCAGCCACGGCACGTCGTAGTACTCACCGGGCCCCAGCCACCGCAGCGCCAGATGCTCCTTCGCCATGGGCTCACCGGACGCCACGGCGGCCAGCCAGACGCGCAGCACGTATCCGGGGGCCAGCTCCCAGTCGCCGCCCACTCGCTCGCCCACGGAGATCTCCACCCCGAGCTCCTCGCGGCACTCCCGGACCAGCGCGTCGTGCTCGCTCTCCCCCGGATCCACCTTGCCGCCGGGGAACTCCCAGCCGCCGGCGAGCGCGGGCGGCTCCGCGCGTTGCGCGGTGAGCACTCGTTCACCGGGTGCGACGATCACCGCGGCGACCACGACCACTGTCATAGTGCGGCATTCTGCAGCTTCTTGAGCTGCGTCTGAACGTCGGGGTGCTGCAGCGGCCGGGTGAACCCGACGATGTTGCCCCGGCTCTCGTAGCCCGTCACCTTGATGGGACCGCACAGGCGGCACCGTGCCTCGATCATCTTCCCCTTCGACACGACCATCCCGACGTGGCCTGGGTTGTTGGGCGACGTGCCGGGACCCGCGTTGAAGAACACGAGGTCTCCCGGCTGCTCGCTCCCCTGAGAGATCTTCACTCCGAACGGCCACTGCACGAACGTGGTGCGCGGGATCGACAGCCCCGCCGCCCGGTAGGCCGCGTAGATGATGCCCGAGCAGTCGAACGCGTCGGGCCCGGTGCCGCCCCACAGGTACGGCTTGCCGCGCTGCGCCAGCGCGTACGCGAGGATCCTGGCGACCACGTCGCTGGGCGCGGCCTCGACCAGCGGCTCGTCGCACGCGTCGTCACCCTCAGGCGGCACCTTGACCTCCCCCGACTTGGCGTAGCGCTTGGCGATCTGCTCTACCTGATCTACGTACCACCAGGCCCGGTTGTAGACGAACAGGGCGCGCCGCACGTTCTCCGGAGCCCCGTTGCGCTTGAGCATCCTGGCGGCGCCCAGGATGGCGTCGGCCGGGTTGTAGATGTCGCCGATGCCGTCACCGTCGCCGTCTGAGGCGTAACCGTTGAACCGCGCGGACATCTGGATCCGCGCCTTGCCGCCCCACGTGCTGATCAGGAACTGCATCGGCCCCGCCGCGCCCGCGTAGTTGGTGCCCCTCTTCACGCCCGGCAGGTCGGAGCGGCCGTGGTCGGTCTCGCGCTTGCCGACCGCGGCCAGGATGTTCCACTGGACGCCGACCTTCTCGCCGTGCTTCCTGTAGAGCTCGAGATAGTCGGCCGGGATGTCGGAGGCGGCGGTGTCCGAGGCGTCCTCCGGCTGCTCGCCGCCGCTGCAGTCGGGCGGCTCGCCGCCGTTGCCGACGAACGACGGAATCCCCGTTAAGAGCACCGGAGACACGATCACCAGCGCGAGCAGCACCGCCCCGGCCGCGCCGAGCGCCAGGGCGACGCGTGTGCGGGAAAGGTTCACCCCTCGCTGTCCCCGTCCTGGCCCTCACCGGCGGGCTGCAGGTCGAAGACCCGCCAGTCGGTGCCCATCTGGCTCACCGTGACCGCGTAGTCGGCGGCGAGCTGCCTGCCGCCGCTCTTGGCGGCGATCTGCTGCGTGCCGGTGACGATGAAGACGACGGACGTCTTCTCGACGGACCTGATCGACTTGATCCTGGCCGTGGCCGTGGAGACGACCTCGTCGGCGCGGTTGCGCTCGACCGTGCCGGGTGAGGTGAGCGTCCTGGCCAGGACGTTGCCGAGGTCGGCCGTGGCGAACGCCTTCACCCGGTCGGCGTACGCGGCCGGGTCCTCGTCGAAGCGGAACGTTCCGTACGCGGCGGTGAACCGCTCGGCGAGGTCCGCGGCGGCGGCGAGCTGCGCCTTCGTCATCGGCAGGTAGGAGTAGATGTCGAACGGCGCGCCGCTGGCGGTGGCCAGCGGCGTGCTGCGCGCGGGTGGCGCCGTGGCGCTGCTCGTCGCGGTCGGTACGGGCTCGTCACCGGCGTCCCGGCCCGAATCGGGCCACATGGTGAGGTAGACGCCGACGGCGGCGATCACCACCACGATGGCGGCGAAGGCCAGCCCCCGCTTGTCACCCGGCTGGGCCATCCTCAGTCCTTGTCCTGGCTGCTCGGCTTGAGCCAGAACGGCACCGGCGGCTCGTCACCGCCCGAACCACCGCCGCTCCGGCGGCTGGGCAGCCAGAGCGGGGGCGGCTCGGCGGAGCGGGACGGCGCGTCCGCGGCGCGGGAGGAGCCGCCGAACGGCCCGCTTCCCGACGAACCGCGGCTCGACCGGGAGC
>NZ_QNFZ01000158.1 GCF_003313395.1 Nonomuraea lactucae
CCCCGGACCGCCGGGCTGCGGCACGGCCTGGGCGGAGCCGCCGAACGCGGGCCGCTGCGGCAGCGGCTGCCGAAGCGCGCCGTCGGCGATCAGGGCCGGAGGAAGCAGCACCATGGCGACCAGGCCGCTGCCGCTCGCCTTGCGGAGCTGGACGCGGACGCCGTGGCGCAGCGCCAGGCGGCCGACCACGAACAGGCCCATGCGGCGGGAGACCGACACGTCCACCACCGGCGGCTCGGCCAGGCGGCGGTTGGCCTCGGTCAGCTCGTCCTCGGTCATGCTGATGCCCGCGTCGGTGACCGACAGCAGCGCGCCGCCGCCGTCGACGAGGCTGCTCGTGACCACGACCTGCGCGTTGCTCGGCGAGAACTGCAGGGCGTTCTCGACCAGCTCGGCCACGAGGTGGACCAGGTCGTTGGCGACGCTGCCGAGCACCGAGGTGCCCCGGTGCACCTTGACCTGGACTCGCTCGTAACCCTCGACCTCCGACAGCGAGGCGCGCACCACGTCGACCAGCTTGGCCGGCTGGCTGCGCCGGCGGGCGGGCTCGTGGCCGGCGAGGACCAGGAGGTTCTCGGAGTTGCGGCGCATGCGGGTGGCCAGGTGGTCGAGCTTGAACAGGTCGGCCAGCCGGGCGCCGTCCTGCTCGCCCTTCTCCAGGCCGTCGATGAGCGAGATCTGCCGTTCCACCAGCGTCTGGGTGCGCCGGGAGAGGTTGACGAACATCGAGCTGATGTTGCCGCGGAGCTCGGCCTCCTCGCCCGCGAGCCGTACGGCCTGGCGGTGCACCTGGTCGAAGGCCCTGGCGACCTCGCCGATCTCGTCGTTGCCCGCGACGTCGATCGGCCGTAGCTCGGGCGCCGAGTCGCCGGACAGGCGCAGCTGGCGCACCACGTCGGGCAGGCGGAAGCCGGCGACCTCGAGGGCCTCGGTGCGCAGGCGGCGCAGCGGCGTGACCATCGAGCGGGCGATGGCGACGGTGAGCAGCAGCACCAGGAGCAGCAGCGCCAGGATCAGGATTCCGGTGATGACCGCGTTGCGGATCTCCGAGTCGCGCAGTTCCTGGCTGCGCAGGGCCACCCTGCTGCTGATCTTCCGTTCCACGGACTGGAGGGCGCCGATGGTGGTCGTGTTGTCGTTGAACCACTGGTCGGGCGCGGAGATCTTCTTGGGGTCGGTCGAGGCGAGCAGGTCCTGCCTGAGCCGGACGCCCGGCGCCTTGCCACTGGCCAGCGTGATCGCGCGCGACTTGGTCAGCTCGGTGTTGTAGTACTCGGGCCTGGTCAGCTCTTTCTGGAGCTCCATGCCGACCTGCGGACCGGCCTCCTGGCCGACCGTGGCGATCTCGGCGCGCTGGGCGGCGTTGGAGGCGATGAACCGCTCGACCTCCTTGGCGTCCACGCTGGCCGAGTTGTAGTAGCCCTTGAGGAGCTGGACCCGCTGCCGGGAGGCCTGCTCCTTGGCGCGGGCCAGCGCGCTCAGCGCCCGGAAGTCACCGATGATCTGCGAGTCCTCGCTGAGGAGGCTCAGCTCGTCGTGCAGCCGCAGCAGCGTGTCGAGCAACGAGTCGTAGCGGGTGGTGTCGCGCCGCCCCTCATCCCGGGTCCTGGCGAGCTTGCTGATGTCGAGGCGCGCCCGCCTGACGACGTCGAGCACGCGGGGGCCGTAGGACTCGTCCATCGCGTCCAGGTCGGCCCGCGTGGCCTGCACGATCTTGTCGACCTCGGCCTTGCGCTCGGCGTACGGCTTGGCGAGCTTCCTGCGCAGGCTGCGGGCCGCGTCGAGCCAGCCGCCGGTGTCGCGCTCCAGGCCCAGTGCCTGGACCAGGTTGCGGAGCCGTTCGGCCTGCTCGGCGGCCTGCGTCGTGCGGTCGTAGTCGTTGATGCCCTGCACCGAGCCGACCACGCGCGCTCCGCCGAGCATGACGCAGACGACCGTCGGAACGAGGATGAGCGCGGTCAGGCGCCATCTCACGCGCCAGTTGCGCAGGCCGAACCGGGACAGTGACCGCTTCTCACGGTCCCGTCTGGCGGGGTTGCCGCTCTCGGAGATCCCCGTTGTCACTGCTCCCGTTACCCCTCAATCATCCCGCTTCTGTGCCCCGGTCCTAAGACGTCCACAAGGTATCCGTAGCGCGAGACTAATTACGCCAAACCGGGCACAATCGTTACATATGCGCACACTCGTCTATTGGACTATCGCAACGCCGCGAGCACCTGATCGCGGACCTGTGTCCGCTGCGCGTCGTCGCTGAGGGGGCGTCCGGCGCGGTCGACTACGTAGAAGACGTCTACCGCCTCCGCGCCGAGAGTCTCCACGCGAGCAGCCCTCACGTCAAGACCGCACTCCCCGAACGCCCGTCCGATACGCCACAGCAGGCCCGGCCTGTCATGGGCCCTGACTTCCACCACCGTGGCGGTGGCCGAGGCGTCATCCACCAACGTCACACGGGGTGGAGCGACCGGTACGCGAGGTGGCCTGGCGGACCTCGTACGGCGGGCCAGGCGCTGCTCGATGTCAAGACGCCCAGCAAGGACCAGGCGCAGATCCGCCTCCAGCGTGGCGGGGTCAGGCGGCGAGCCGTACTCGGGGACGACCGAGAACTCGATCACCGCCGTGGACCCGGCCGAGGCCGACGCGGCGGAGCGGACGATCAGCCGGTGCGCGGCGAGCACCCCGGCGGCGCTCCACAGCAGGCCGATCCGGTCGGGCGCGACGACCGTGACGGCTCCGCCGTTGACGCGGACGGCGCCGCCGCCGTGGCGGGCCAG
>NZ_QNFZ01000162.1 GCF_003313395.1 Nonomuraea lactucae
ACGGCCTGCTGGACGGCTTCACCGCCGCCACCGGCCTAACCCTCGACCCTCCGTAACTCCAGCATTTCAACCTCGATTGCAGTCGTCCGGCGTCATCCTCTGGTACTCATAGATCGCCGGCGGAGGCTGGGGGTTGTTGTCATCGGCGGCCATTGCCGTCCGCGCCTCGGTCAACAACCGCGTCGTGGCCGCGGACATCACCGGAGTGTTCATGTCCGTCTGGATCTGTGTGGCGGTCTGGGCGCGGTTATAGATGCGGACCTCGTCGATGACTCCCTACTCGCCCCACTTGGTGTTGCCGCCCAGGTGTAGAGCGCCGCTGTCGTCGACCAGGCTTCCGGTCACGGCAGCGGTGGCGACCTGGGCCCCGTTCACATACAGCTGGGCATTTGCGCCGTCATAAGTAACGGCCACATGGCTCCAGGCGTCAACAGGCAGCGGGGAGGATCCGTTTAAAATGTGGTGCTGGATGGCGTCCGGCTTGAGCATCCAGGCTGACGGTAGACCATTTTCGTCAGAGGAGTAGAGGCCGTAGGCGGAGCCGTTGGCGTGGTCCTTCATGATCACCGTGCGATAGCCGCTGGCATCCGAAGGCTTGACCCAGGCCGACAGCGTCATCTCGTCGGTCAGCCGCAACGACGGGTTGTGCGGGACGGTCACCCAGGCATCGACGCCGTCGAACGACAGGGCGTTGCCGTACTTGCCTCTCACCCAGTGGGTCCCCTGAGCGACTCCGGCGTTGCCGTTCCCGGACGAGTCCGCCACAGCCGTCCCTGAGCCCTCCTCCATACCGTACGCAGCCACCAGACCTTCGCGTGATGCGTCGGCTGTCATGAACTCCCAGGTGTAAGGCGCCATGCTGTTGCCCGTGTAGTCAGAGGCCCCGATGACCTTGACCGAATACCGGCTGTCGGCAGCGAGACGCGCCGAAGGGGTGAACGTGAGTGTCTTATTCGCGTAGACAGGCGTTCCGGGTACGAGCGTACCGCTGGAGTCCTTCACGCTGATCTCGGCACCGGTCACTGCCTCGCTGAAGATGGCCTTGATCTGTGTCATGGCCGGGATACCGGTCGCGTCCCGAATCGGCGATGTCTCCACCACCGCAGGCGGATCCGTGTCGGGTTCGGGTTCGACCGGCGGGTCTGATTCATGCGGCAGGGGTTCCTGCTGCTCAGCCTCCTGGACGTCAAACTCGGTACCCGACTCTCTGGCCGCCTGGGCCTCCTCCCAGGTCGGGCCAATGGGGTCGGCTGTGACTGTCGTCGTTGCACGAGCGCGTAGGGGATCGTTGGCGAGGGCCTCGATCTCCTCGTAGGTCGCCACTTCGGGATCTCCGGCGTACCGCCAGGCAACTGAGCTCACTGGCCGCTCGGCGGGCGTGAACTCGATGAAGAGGACGGGGCCGCGGGGGGTGGAGGGGTAGGTGTCGTAACCGCCGTACTCGTCGGAGCGGTAGTAGCGCCAGTTCTGTGCGACGGTCTCTGTCGGCGAAGTGAGCCGGACGCCTTCATCGGGTTCGCCGTCCATCCATGCCTGGGTCATCTGCTCGATGGAGTAGTACAGCTCGCCTTCGCCCTCGGGGCAGGGGATGGTCGCACTGTAGGCACCCTTATTGCCGTACTGCCCAGCGGTGGCCACCGTCGGCTGATTGTTCCAGGTAATCTCGTTCACCGTCCACGCGCTGGTTATGCGGTGAGCGACGATGCCTGGGCTGTCGGTGTCGCTGCAGGTGTGCGAGTTGAAGTTGTGTAGACGCAGGTCAGCGTTGTGGACGGTGCCGCCTTCCAGCGGCGTGCCGTGGATGTTGAAGCGGATGTAGGTGCGATGGGTCTGGGTGCCGCTGTGCGAGCGGCCGGCCAGCAACCATTGAAGCGTCGCGTTGAGAGCCCCATCGGGGCGGACGTTGCTGACGTGGGTGTCGCCGGCGATCCCGGTGCCTTCCCACGTCTCCGAGGCCGTGGTCACCGTCACCGGGTAGGTAACTGCGGGATCGTCGAGGTAGGCGGACCCCGCGGTGAAAACGATGCTGTCGCCGGCAACTTCGGCCGCGGCCTGGTCGATGAGTCCCTTGTCGGGATCCTGCATCGCGGCGGCGTCCATCATTGGTGCTGCGGTCAGGTCGGCAATCTCCTTGCCCTTGGCATCCAGCACGCCGGGCGTTTTGTCCGGCCCATTGCCGAGCTTGAGGCCTTTGGGCAGACGCATCGGCACAGGGATCTTGAGGTCCTTGGCAGGCCGCTGCCGGATCACCACATCGTGCCGGAATCCGCTAGGGGTGACGGTAACGACCAGGTCGATACCTGGCCCGTAAGCCGAAGGATAGGTGGCGATGTTCCCCTTGACCATCGGCTTGGGTAACGCGGTGGGAGCGGCGATCGCTGCCCGGCCCTTTTCGCGAGTGTAGGTCACGGCGACGGTATCTTCACCCGCCGACAACACGAGGCCACCCAAGGCGGCCTTAGGCCGCAGGACGCCATTCTCCGCGACCAACGTGGTGTCGATCGGTCGCCAGCCGCCATCCTTCTTGATACGGACCGGGACACTGGACAACTCGGCGTGCACAGTCTTGCCGTCGGGGTTAGCGAAATAGGTCGCGGTCTCGGAGCGCAATGCCTCGATCTCGACGCGCTTATTGTTCTTCTTGGCCTTCACCATTGCGGCATCGGTTGGGCTTGCGGCGGGGCTCGGCGAAGTTTTGGAGATGGGAGTGGGGGGTGGCGTGGGGCGCGCGATCGCGGGTGCCGCCATCAGTGAGATGGGCAGCGTCACTGCGGCGATCAGGCAGACGCCGCGCATCAGAAAGGATAAGCCAGCTGTTGACCGTCGTGTGTTCACTCCAGCCATTCCGCAGACGAGACAAACCAAGCGATCATCACATAAGCCGCAAATAAAAGTAAAGACGGCTTCAGTAATTGGAAGGGCGCCATCCGTGACGATTTCCGGTCTGAGGGTGTTCGCATAGAAGGTGGAGCGTGTGTATCCCCGGCACCGGCCCCCTGGACCGCAGCGCCTGGACGCCGCCCTCCCGCCAGGCCCTGCGGCACCTGGCCACCGCCCGGCCCGCCTCCAGCCGTAACCGCGCAACCATTGGAAACGCCCTCGCCGTCCTGCGCGAGGAAGGGCTGGAGGAAGGGCTGATCGAGACCCGCCCGGGGGCCTGAGGCTTTGTCATCCGGACCCCCGTCACGACCGCGCTCCGTGCCCGTCAACGGGCACGCGACGCCGCCCGCGAAGCAGCAGGGGACAGCTGGCACGAGACCGGCCTCGTCTTCACCACCGCCAGCGGCCGACCGGTGGAGCCGTCCAACTTCCGGCGCAGCTTCGCAGGCGCCTGCGACAAGGCCAAGGTGCGCAAGCGTCCACGCCACCCGCAAGACCTGCGCGTCCTTACTCGTCGCCCTCGACGTCCACCCGCGCGTGGCCATGCAGATCCTGCGCCACTCGCAGATCTCGGTGACCATGAACATGTACAGCGAGGTCTCGTCCGAGGAGACGCGCAAGGCCCTCAAGATGCTGGGTGACCGTCTGGACTCGTAGCTGTATTCTGCTGCTGTACAAGATCGAAAAGGCCACTTCCCGATCATGGGAAGTGGCCTTTGACCTGCGGTGGAGCCTAGCGGATTCGAACCGCTGACATCCTGCTTGCAAAGCAGGCGCTCTGCCAGCTGAGCTAAGGCCCCTTCGGTCGAACAGCTTACCGGGCTGAAGCCGGTATGTGGTCCGGGGCCACGTCGTCCGTGAGGATCAGGCTGGGGAAGTCGGCTATCGAGTCGAGGATGTGGGTGGCGCCGCCCTTGAGGAGGCGTTCGCGGCTGTGGGCGCCCGTCATGACGCCGGCGACGATCGAGGCGCCTGCGCGGCGGCCGCAGAGCATGTCGCTTTCGGAGTCGCCGATCAGCGCCACCTGGCGTACGTCTTCGATGCCGAGGCGGAGGATGGCGTGAAGGACCATGTCGGGCCACGGGCGGCCGCGGCCGCCGGCGTCCTCCGGGCAGATGGCGAGGTCGATCTTGCCGTCCCAGCCGAGGACGCTGAGGACGCGGCTCATCGTGGTGCGGCTGAAGCCGGTGATGAGGGCGAGTTTGATGCCGGAGCCGCGGAGCTTGTCGATGACCTCGATCACTCCGGGCATGACGACGAGACCTGCTCGTTCGAGTGCGCCTTCGTAGGAGCGTTCGAACGTGAGGTTCGCCGCCTGGGCCTGGGCCTCGTTGCCGGGGAAGATCCCTCGGAAGACATCGATCTTGGGGCAGCCCCGGGACCGGTGCACGTGAACCATGGCACGCGCGTAGGCTCCCGTCCCGGGGACTATGCCCTGCGTGGCGATCGCCTCCGCGAAGGCGCGCTCGACCATGTCGATGTCACCGACTGTTGTGCCAGCCAGGTCCAGGCACGCCAGCTGGATGGGGACGACGTCACTCATCGCCTCGCCAGGCGATCAGTTGTCGCTGCCGGTGGCCTCGGTCCAGAGATCGAGCTCGGCGCGATCAGCCTGCACCTTGCGCCAGATCAGCAGCCCCCCAAGGGCGACCAGCGCCAGAACAAGCAGCTTCTTCACGGTGTGACCCCACTTCTTCGATGGCCTCACCTGCTGGGTGAGACCCAACGGT
This sequence comes from Nonomuraea lactucae, assembly GCF_003313395.1. GTDB lineage: Bacteria > Actinomycetota > Actinomycetes > Streptosporangiales > Streptosporangiaceae > Nonomuraea > Nonomuraea lactucae. The sequence continues at coordinate 4,611 of NZ_QNFZ01000162.1, forward strand.
AGACATGCAGCCTAGCAAGGGATGGGTGCGCTCCCTGTGTTGCGCACGGGACAGATGTACGGAATGTGCAAAGTATGGCCAGGCAGGCGGGGGTGGGGTGGGGTGCGCTCCGCCTCTCGCGAGCTCCGGTTGGATCAGGCACAGGGAGTGGTTTGGTACGCGGCTCGGTGGGGGTTGCGTCCGCTCGTGGGTGGGCAAATGGTGATATTTCGGGGGGAGGTTGGATCTAGGTCTGGCGGGACGGTCATCGGTGAAGGGGGCGGCGGCGCTTTTCGCTGTGCGTGGCTGGGGAGAGCGGGAGGGTTGGCGTGAAGGAACGGGAATCTCGCCTGGGCGGTACCCGTTCTCTTCCCCGGGCATGGTCTCCTCCTGCTCCGGGGTGCCGTCCTGCTCCCGGGTTCCGTCCGTCCTGCTCGGGGTTCGGGCGATCGGCTTGGATTCGTGGATACCCTGGGGAGGTACGGTGTAGCCTGGCTTGCACTGGAATGGAGGAGGCACCGTGAGCACTGCAACCTACACCGTCAAAGGGATGACCTGCGGCCACTGCGTCAGTTCGGTGAAGGAAGAGGTGGCCGAGGTGGCGGGGGTGACGTCGGTCGAGGTGGACCTGTCCACCGGGCTGCTCACGGTGGGCAGCGAGAGCCCGGTTCAGGATGCGGCCGTCTTCGCGGCCGTAGAGGAGGCGGGGTACGAGGTGGCCGCGCGTTAGCGCGACGGCGTTCGCGGCGGTGACTGCGCCGGGCGGGTGCGTTCCGCCCATCTGACCGCCGGCGCCATGGCCGCGCCAGCCGCCAGGAACACCGCGCCCACCAGCAGCCAGCCGGCCGCGCCCCAGCCGATGACCACCGTGGTGAGCACCGCGGGGCCGAGCATCCTGGCCAGGGCGGTTCCGGTGCCGAAGAAGCCCTGGTACTGCCCCTGCTTGTCCGCCGGTGCCAGGCCGAACGAGATCTCCCAGGCGCCCGAGGCCAGCAGCATCTCGGCGACGACCTGGAGCACGACCGCCGCCAACAGCACCGCCCCGGCGAGCCAGGCCGAGGATCCGGCCGCCGACAGGGCGAACACCGCGCAGGCCGCCAGCATGATCAGGCCGGCGTGACGTACCGCCGCCGAGGCTTCCGGGAGGCCCCGCACTCGCCTGGCGACGCGAACCTGGAAGAGCAGGACGCCACCCGTGTTCACCAGGAACAGGGCCGAGACCAGCCAGGCGGGCGCGGCGGTGCGCTGGGTGATCCAGAGCGGGACGATCAGGCTGAGCAGCGGCATGTAGAAGAGCATCACCGTGTTGATCAGGGTGATCAGTGCGTATGGGCGGTCGCGGAGGACGGCCAGTCTGGGGGTGGTCTGGGTGATTGCCCTTTCCCCGGCCGTCCCCACTGTTCCAGTCCGTACCGGTGCCGTGGTCCCACCAGGTACGGGGGCCACCGCGGGGAGGCGGAGGAGGATCAGGGCGGCGGTCAGGAAGCCGGCGACGTCCACGGCGAGGATCGTGAGGTACGCCTCCCGGCTCCCGAAGTGCAGCGCGAGACCGCCCAGCGCGGCTCCGACGGCGAGGCCACCGTTCAGCGTCGACTGGAGGGTGGCTCGTACCTCGGTCCGCTTGGCCGGTTCGATCAGGGCGGCGAGCAGGGCCTGGCGGACGGCCGACAGGCCCGTCTGCGCGGCGCCGTACAGGCAGGCCACCAGCACGAACAGCGCGAACGACCGGATGAGCGTGAACGACGCGACCGCGGCGGCGGTGGAGATCGCGAGGAGCACGGCGACCCCGCGTGGGCCGCGGCGGTCGGCCAGGTGGCCGAGCGGCACCCCGGCGACCGCGCCGACGGCCCAGCCGAGCGTGAGCCCGAACCCGATCTCCCCGGCCGAAAGGCCCACGATCCTGGCGAAGTAGAGGGCCGAGGTGACGAGGTACGCGCCGTCGCCGATCGAGTTCGTCAGCTGGGCGAGGGTGAGTGTCCGCCGGACCGCCGTCGAGGAGCGCGCGGGCGGCGTGTGCGTGGTGGCCGGTGTCAACGGATCAGGCCTTGGACGGCTCGGGGGTCACCGGCCTGGGGGTCACCGGCTCGTGGGTCACCGGCCCTGGGGTCACCGGCTCGGGGGTCACCGGCTCGGGGTCACCGGGTGGAGACGCCCGTCCGGTCGCGGGTCGAGAGTCTTTGGGGCGGCCCCGCCGGTGAGCTTCGCACGTTCTGTCATGACGCCAATCTTGAGGTCTATCTTGTCCTGTTATAAGCGCCAATTTCCGGTGAAGTGATTGGGCCAAGCATGGACGTCCACGTGACCCTGACGGGCCGCGGCGACCTCGCCGCACAGGTGTACCGCCAGTTCCTGGAGGCGATCCTCGACGGGCGGCTCCGGTCGGGCGAGCGGCTGCCGCCGACGCGCGAGCTGGCACGGCAGCTGGAGATCTCGCGCAACACGGTGGCCGTGGCCTACGACCGGCTGGTGGCCGACGGGTTCCTGGTGGGGCGGGCGGGTGCGGGGACGTTCGTGTCGGCGGAGCCGGTGCGGAGTAGGGCGGCGCCGCGCGGGGTGGTGCAGCCGCGCGCCCTCTGGCGTTCACTCCCCGATGTGGTCGCGCCCACGGCCCCGGCGGAGTACGACTTCCGGGTCGGCGTACCGGATCCGCGGCTGTTCCCGATGGAGGCGTGGCGCAGGCTCGTGGCCCGTGAGCTGCGCGCGAACGCGGCGGCGGCAGGGTACGGCGACCCGTCGGGGCACGAGGGGCTGCGGGAGGCAATCGCGCGGCACATCGGCATCAGCCGTTCGGTGCGGGCGGGAACCGGTGACGTGCTCATCACCAACGGCGCGCAGCAGGCGCTCGACCTCATCGGGCGGGTGCTGATCGAGCCGGGGGCCTGCGTGGCGGTCGAGGAGCCCGGCTACCGGCCGGCGCGGCTGCTGTTCCGCTCTCTCGGCGCGCGCGTCGCCGGGGTGCCCGTGGACGGCGAGGGTATCGACGTCCCGGCCATCCCGAGCACCGCTCGGCTGGTGTACGTCACCCCGTCCCACCAGTTCCCGCTCGGCACGCCGATGTCGCTGGCGCGGCGCGCGGCGCTGCTCGCCTGGGCCGAACGGCGGCAGGCCGTGATCATCGAGGACGACTACGACAGCGAGTTCCGCTTCGGCGACCGCCCGCTGGAGCCGCTGCAGAGCCTGGACCGGGCGGGCAGGGTCGTGTACGTCGGCTCGTTCTCCAAGGCGCTGCTGCCGGCGCTGCGGCTCGGCTTCCTGGTCGCGCCCGCCTCGCTCGCGCCCGCGCTGCGCGCCGCCAGGCAGCTGACCGACTGGCACGGCGCGCTGCCCACGCAGGCCGCGCTCGCGCGCTTCATCGACGAGGGCCTGCTGGCCCGGCACATCAGGAAGGCGACCCGCGAGTACGCCGCCAGGCACGCGCTGATCGCCGACGCCCTCTCGCGGGACGAGCGACTTCGCGTGGTGCCGTCGGCCGCGGGCCTGCACATCTGCGCCCGCCTGGCTGCCGGCGTGTCGGTACGGCCGGCGCCCGGCTTGGCGGTTGACCCGCTCGAGGCGCACTGCGGGGAGGAGCCGGCCCAGCACGGCCTGATCATCGGCTATGGCGCCATCCGGCAGGACGCCATCCCGGGGGGCCTGCGGCTGCTGCGCCAGTCGCTGCGGCCGGCGAAAGACCGGCCCGTGAACGAAGCGTCGGCTACGGCTGGGGGTGCCGGCGGCTCCAGAAGCGCCTGACCCGCTCGCCCGAATGCTCGGGCTCTTCGGGCGGCGAGGGCTGCTGCACGATGACGAGCGTCGCCTTGGCGTGACGCGCGCAGTACATGCTGGTCGAAGGCAGGAGGATCCGGCTGAGCAGCCCGCGCCTGCTGCGGCCGAGCACGAGCAGGTCACCCTCGCGGGCCAGGTCGACGAGGTGGTAGCCGGGGTCGCCCACCCTGCCGACCACGACCGTCCGCAGGTCGTCGGGCACCCCGCCCGCCACGTCCTCGAACGAGCCCGCGATGATCTCGGCGCACCGGGCCTCCTCGCCCGCCTTGATCGCGTGCTGCACGGGCAGCGCCTCGGGGAACGGATGGACCGGCGCGCGGCTCACGTGCACCGCCACGAGCGCCATGCGGTGCAGCCGGGCCGCGCCGATGGCCCAGGCCAGGGCCCAGCGCGAGGCAGGCGTCTCGTCCACCCCGACGATCAGCCTCGCTCCGCCGGGCAGGTCGTGATCCACGGCACACCCTCCTCACAGGGGTACTCGACCATAGTGCTCCTTGCCGCTGGTTACCTGAAGGTGGCAATTTGCGAACTTTGGGATCGCCGACGGACGCCGACACACAGGCACACCACTCTGGAGGCCCCCATGGGCGACGGCAAGTCCATCGTGTTGTCGCGGCGCGTGTTACGCGACCTTCAGAGAAGTGTGAGGAGCCCTTCGAACAGCGTCCCGCGTTCGTCGGTGGTCAGGCACTGGTACGGCTGCGCGGCCCGGCGGTTGGTGTCGTCCTCGATGCCGTCGCGCCGCGGGCCGCCCTGCAGGTCGACGATCGTGCCCGCCGTGAACCCGGCCGCCTCCCAGGCGGCGGCGTGGGCGTCGGCCCGGTGGTAGCGGAGCGCGGCCAGCCGGTTGAACAGCAGCACCCCCGCCGGCGTGCCCTCCGGCTCGTACGGCGGAGCCATGACCTCCAGGGCGCCACCCCGGTCGCGCCCGGCGTGGCACAGGACCCGGCCGGCGAGAGCGGCGAGGGGCCCCAGGTCGTGCGCGGCCCAGATGCGCCGGGTGGTGGCGGCGTGCACGGCGTAGAGCCCGTCGATGAACGCCAACCCCCTGGGCGCGACGCGAAGGAGTCCTTCCCGGCCCTCGGTAACGGTGTCCTGGTCGAGGTGGTCGCGGATCTCGGCGTCGAGGTCGGCGGCGCTGCCGTACCGGTAGACGGCCGACAGCTCGCGGCGGGTGAGGGGGCGGAGCGGCAGCACGTAGCGCAGGTCGGCGAGGAGTCCAGGAGTTACGCCGCACGACTCGGCGTGGGCGGCGGCCGCCTGGCGAGCCGAGGCGTGGACGTTCACGTGGACCGCGTTGACGACGGGAGCGATCGCCGCGGCATACGTTGACAGATCCTGAATTGTCGGCATTGCGCGTCATTATGCCTGCGATCCGCAGCGAATCAGCAGTAATCAGAAGTAGTCAGCAGTAGTCAGCAGTTATTTGCGGTTGGTCGCAGGCGTCCCGCTCCAGCGTGGGGTCGGTTGTTCGGGCCGGTTCCGGCGTGGGGTCGGTTGTTCGGGCCGGTTCCGGCCGTCGCGGGCTTACTGCCGGGTTCGATCAGCGGGCGGGGTGGGGTCGTGGAATGATGGCGGCACTGTGTCCGCGTCCATGCCGTTCCGCCTCCTGCGCACCGCGGTGTTCGCCGGGGTGTGCCTCGGGCTGGGCTGGGGGGCGCACGTCTTCGCGGGTGGCGCGGTGTCGCCGGGGGCCATGGCCGGCGCGCTGGGCGCGGCGTTCGCGGTGGCGTACCCGCTGTCGGGACGCGAGCGGACGTTCGGCGCGATCCTGCCCCTGCTCGGCGGACTGCAGGTGGCCATGCACGTGGCGTTCTCGCTGGCGCACGCCGCCTCACCGATCGAGGTGATGGCGCACGTCCACTCGGGGCTGGTGCCGGGGCTCGGCATGCTGGTGGCGCACGCCTGGGCCACCGGCCTGACCGCGCTGTGGCTGGCTCGGGGCGAGGCGCTGTTCTGGGCGCTGCTGCGGCGGCTCGCCGTTCGCCTGCTGGCGCTGCGCCTGCTCGCCTCGTGGACGCCTCTCCTCGCGCCTCCTGGCAGGGTGGAGCCGCCGGTGCTTCGCCCGGCCGTGCTGCGGTACGCGGTGAGCAGGCGGGGACCGCCGAGGGCTATCGAATTCGCCTGACATTTCCCGTTTTCGATAGCTATGTCCGGACGGGCTGCTTCGGCATGCCCGCGTCCGGCCGGAAAGGCGTCCCCCGTGTTCTCGCACCGTTTCTCCCGTCATGTCCTGATACTGGCCGCCGTGGCCGCCCTTGGCGCGTGCGGCTCTCAGCCCACCGCCCAGACCACCACCGCCCCCACCGGTGCCGCCACTCCCGCCGCGGCCGGGAGCGCGCTCACCATCACCGACCCCTGGGTCAAGACCACCAAGATGGGGATGACCGCCGCGTTCGGCACCCTGGTCAACACCACCGACGCCGACATCGCGGTCGTGGCCGGGACCTCGCCGCTGTCGCCGAAGATCGAGCTGCACGAGGTCGTGGAGTCTGGCGGCAAGATGGTCATGCGGCCCAAGGAGGGCGGGTTCGTGGTCCCGGCCCGCGGCACCCACGAGCTCAGGCCGGGCGGTGACCACATCATGCTGATGGGCGTCACCGAAGAGGTGAAGCCGGGGGCGCGGATCCCGTTCACGCTGACGGTCAAGGACGGCTCGCCGCTGGAGTTCACCGCGGTGGGCAAGGACTTCGCCGGGGCCAAGGAGGACTACCAGCACGGCGCCGGGCACTGATGGCGTCCGGGATCAGCCGGCGGGCGCTGCTGGCCGGGGGCGCCACGCTGCCGGTGGCGGGCGGGCTGACACGGGACGGCGCCTCCACCGTGACACCCGCCAAGCCGACCGCGATGCACACCACGGGCCCCGCCGCGACACACACCGAGCCCACGGCCGTCTCCGCCAGGGCCGTGGAGCCGTTCGACGGCGCGCACCAGGCGGGGATCGCCACCGAGCCGCAGGCCCACGCGGTGTTCCTCGGGCTGGATCTGCGGCCGGGCAGTGACAAGGAGGCGATCGTCCGCCTGCTGCAGTTGCTCACCGACGACGCCCGCCGCCTCACCCAGGGGCGGCCGGCGCTCGCCGACACCGAACCCGAGCTCGCCGCCGACCCCGCCCGGCTGACCATCACGTTCGGCTTCGGTCCGGGACTGTTCGCGTCCGCCGGGGTGAAGTCGCCGGTGGCCGCGCTGCCCGCGTTCTCCATCGACCGGCTCGACAGGCGGTGGAGCGGAGGCGACCTGCTGGTGCAGGTCTGCGCCGACGACCCGGTCACCGTCGCCCACGCGCTGCGGATGGTCGTCAAGGACGCGCGGTCGTTCGCGCGGGTGCGGTGGACCCAGCGCGGATTCAGGCGCAGCGCCCACGCGCACTCCCCCGGCACGACCCAGCGCAACCTGATGGGCCAGCTCGACGGCACGGTCAACCCCGCGGACCTCGACCGGGCCGTGTGGATCAGCGAGGGGCCCGAGTGGCTGCGTGGCGGCACCACCTTGGTGCTGCGCCGCATCCGCATGAACCTGGAGACGTGGGACGCCGCCGACCGCGTGGCCAGGGAGTTCACGATCGGGCGCCGCCTGGATACCGGCGCCCCGCTGACGGGCCGGGCGGAGCGCGACGAGCCGGACTTCTCCCGCCTCAACCGGCTGGGCTTCCCCGTCATCCCGGAGTACGCCCACATCAGGAGGGCCAGGGTGAACGATCCGGGGCAGCGCATCCTGCGCAGGCCGTACAACTACGACGAGGGGGTGGCGGCCGATGGCAGCTCGGACTCGGGGTTGATCTTCGTGTCCTATCAGGCCGACATCGGCCGCCAGTTCATTCCCGTGCAGCGCAGGCTGGCCGAGGGTGATCTGCTCAATGAGTGGATCACTCCGGTCGGCTCCGCGGTTTTCGCCGTCCCGCCGGGATGCGCGCCGGGAGGCTGGATCGGGGACCGGTTGCTCGCCTGACGCGAGCCCGGCCCGCCCGCCTGCGCGGACGGGCCTGCCGGGGGAGGTGGGCCCGTCCGCGGGTCTTCAGGGCGTCAGTTGCCGCCGCCGGTCTCGGTGGACCAGAGCGGCTCGCCGCCCTTGGAGTAGATGACGGCGTTGCCGTCGTTCTGCACGGCCAGCCAGGCGCCGGGGTTGCGGCCGGTGTTGCTGGCCCACAGCGCCTTGCCGCCGGCGGACCGCACCACGAGGTTGCCGTCGGGCTGCATGGCCGTGAACACGCCGTCACGGCTCTGGGTCTCGGTGTCCCACAGGGGCCGCGAGCCGCTGTAGAGCACGAGGTTGCCGTCGATCCCCTGGACGAACTTGAACTTGCGGTTGAGGGAGCGCACGAAGTCACCGGCCTGGAGCCGCTGGCCGGGCAGCAGCTTGGCGATCAGCGTGTGGCGGCTCCACAGCGGCTTGCCGTCCTCGTCGTACAGGACGAGGTTTCCGTCGTCCTGCACGGCCAGCCTGGCGCCGTCCTGGCCTCCGGTGTGCGAGTCCCACAGCGGCTTGCCGCCCTGGCGGACGACCAGGTTCCCGTCAAGCTGCATCACGGTCACGGCGCCGTTCGCACCGGCGGTCGCCGTGTTCCAGAGGACCTTGGCCCCGTTGCGCAGCACCAGGTTCCCGTCCTCCTGCTGCGTCAGGACGTACTCGCCGCCGTTCGAGCGGACGCTCTGACCGGGCTTGAGGGTCTGCCCCGGCCACAGCCACCCGGTCTTGACCGAACCGGTCCTGACCGAGGCGCTCTTGGCCACCGCCTGATGGCCGGGATCGCCCCAGGCGGCGGAAGGCGCCGCGGCCGTCACCGTGAACGCGGCCACGGCCGTCACCAGGGATGCCAACGCCGCGCGTCCGAGATGTCCCATTAGTTGTTCTCTCCCTTGCCTGTCGGGACACCGATGCAACCAGGGGCGCGGCAGCCGGATCCCTCATTTCAAAAAGCCTCGAAACGAGGGGCCGGTTCTAGAGGGGCTGGTACTAGAGAAGTGCGCCACAGCCGCGGCCGTCCCGGGGCGGCGGGCAAGGAGAGTGGCCGCCTCGCCGGGCGCGTCCTGCCCGGGTGCCGCCGGGAGCCAGCCGCCGTCGCAGCCGAGGAGCGCGGCCAC
>NZ_QNFZ01000163.1 GCF_003313395.1 Nonomuraea lactucae
GGGGGAGCGACGGCTGGAGCGGCGGCACGGCCCCGGCGGCGGAGCCGGTGGGGAACGCGGGCGCGGCGGCGGGCTTGGCCCGGCCCGCCATCGCCTCCTTGACGCGGCCCAGCAGCATGCTCCTGGCCTGCCCGGAGTCGGTCACGCCGAGCAGGTCGACCCAGGTGATCGTGGACAGCAGCCCCTCCAGGCGGACGTCCTCCAGCCTGATCGTCACGAGCCTGTTGGAGGGGTTGTCGGGGTCGGCGCGCAACGCGGCCTGCCACTCCAGGCGCCCGTAGCGGGAGGTCAGGTAGTTGCGCGAGAGCACCGCCACGACGAGCTGCGCCTCGCTGACGCCGCGGTCCATGAAGTCGATGAAGTTGGTGCCGGGGACGAAGTCCCACGCCTGGATCATGGTCTTGTAGCCCGCCGCCTCGAGCTCCCAGGCGATCCAGGTGGCCCACGCCGTGTCGGCCGGGGAATAGCTGACGAAGATGTCGGTCGGCCTGCCGTCACGTGCCATCAGAGTCTCCTGAGGGGGCCGTCGGACCTTCCCCTTGAGGCGATGGGGGAATCGAGAGCGGGAGGGCCGCCAAGGCCCGAGCGCGCCCTGACCTGTCTGGCCTTCGCATCAGAGATCTCCGTTCATCGCGCGTCGAATGTGCGAGGCTGGCAGATCGTGGCGCTTGAGGTGATGCCCGGCCAGCTCAAGGGGTTCACCTCCGGCCACCTGCGCGCCGAGTTCGCCCGCCCGCGCCGGCCGCTACGACGTGATCGTCTGCGAGGACCTGCGGATCGCCGGTATGACGATCCTGTCGCACAAGGCTGAAAGCGCCGGTCGGAAGCTGATCGCGGTGAACCCTGCCGGCACCTCCCGCACCTGTGCCCGCTGCGGGCACTGCGCGAAGGAGAACCGCACCACCCAGGCCGAGTTCTGGTGTACGGCATGCGGGCACGAGGCGCACGCCGACGTGAACGCGGCGATCAACATCTTGAGGGCAGGGCTCGCCCTTCAGGACGCGCAAGCGGCCTGAGAAGCCGGTGCCTTCAGGCATCGGAGGAGTCACCTGCTCAGTATCCCCCGCGAGATCGGCGTTTTGGAGCTGGTATGCGATCATCATCGCGTGTGGCGTCGTCTTGGCGTGCTCGACTGGATCAGGATCGGGCTGCTCGGGCTCGGTCTGGCCTTCGTGGCGACCGGGCTGCTGCCGTTGCGCGACGCCACTGAGAGCGTCGAGCGGATCGGGCCGCTGCTGGTGTTCCTGGTGGGCATCATCGTGCTGGCCGAGCTGACCAAGGAGGCCCAGGTATTCGACGCCATCGCGGCCAGGATGGCGGTGCTGGGGCGCGGCGACTACGCCGCGCTCTTCCTTCTGTGTACGGCCTTCGCCTCGTTTGTCACGATATTTCTGAATCTCGATACGACTGCGGTGTTGCTCACCCCGGTCATGCTGGCCCTGGCCCCCAAGGCCCGCATCGCCGCCCTGCCCCTTGCGATGACCACGATCTGGCTGGCCAACACCGCGAGCCTGCTGCTGCCGGTCTCCAACCTCACCAACCTCCTCGGCATGGCGAAGATCGGCCTGAACGCCCAGGAGTTCGCCGCGCGCATGTGGGCGCCGCAGATCGCCTCGATCCTGGTCACCATGGCGTTCCTGTGGGTGTTCTACTGGCGCCGGGGGGAGCGCCGCGACCTGCGCTACACCCCGCCGGTGCTGGAGCCGGTCGCGGATCGCGTGCTGTTCGGCGCCGCGTCCGCGGGGTGCCTGCTGTTCATCGGCGCGCTGCTGCTCAAGGTCGAGGTCGGGATCGCCGCCGCGGGCGCGGCACTGATCGTCGTGGCGGCGTTCCTCGTCCGCGACCGCGCGCGGCTGACCTGGAGCCTGGTGCCCTGGCAACTGCTGATCTTCGTGACCGGGCTGTTCCTGGTGGTGCCCACGCTCAGCAGGTACGGACTGGCCGACATGATGATGTGGCTGCTGGGCGCGGAGCGTGACCCCTACCGGACGGCGGCGGTCGGCGCCGGGCTCTCCAACGTGATCAACAACCTGCCCGCCTACACGGCCGTCGAGGCGGTGATCCCGCCCGGTGAGCGGGACCAGTTGCTCGCCCTGCTCGCCGGCACCAACGTCGGCCCCGTCGTCACGCCGTGGGCCTCGCTCGCCACGCTGCTGTGGTTCGAGTCGTGCCGCCGCCACGACGTCAGGGTCCCGATGGCGCGTTTCCTGCTGACCGGCACCGGGCTGGCGGTCACCGGCGTGCTGGCCACGGTCTGGGCGCTCACGGTGACGACCTGATCGGTCGCCCGAGTCCGGGACAATGAGGCGCATGTCCAGAACCAGATATCGCGGACTGGTGGCGGCCGGAGCGCTGGCCGCCGCCGTCCTGGCGGGATGCGGCTCCCCCTCCGAGCCCGCCTCTCCCTCGGCCTCCCCCGCCGGCACGGCCGCCCCCTCTCCCCCTGGCGCGGCCACCACGTCCGCCGCCGCGGAGCCGTCGGCCTCGGCGCGGCCCTCCAGCACGCCCGGGGTGCACACGGTGACGCTCGAGGTGCTCGGCAAGGGCAAGGCCACGCAGCCGATCGTGTACGTGGCCGACACCAACGGCAGCGAGAGCGACGCCACCCTGCCCTGGTCGAAGACGGTGACGATCGAGCTGAACGGGGCCGAGCAGCAGATCGGCCGCCCGGTGTCCGTCGTCGCGCCCTCGGTGAAGGCCGAGAGCGGCATGCTGGAGGCCTCGCGCTGCCGCATCACGGTGGACGGCGAGGAGGTGGAGACCGGCAGGGGGAGGTGCGAGTACGTCATCAAGTTCGGCGGCGCGGATGGGTGACCGCGGCGCGCGCTCAGCGGAGCAGGTCGAGCAGGCCCGGCAGGGCGCGCGGGTGCGCGGCCACGAAGCTCCGGTCGTCGGCCGTGCCGTCGATGCTCTCCTCGAACGGCCCGCCGTCCAGCGCCCGGATCTCGATGCCCGCCTCCCGGGCGAGGAGGGCGCCCGCGGGCAGGTCGACCGCCTCCGCCCGGTAGCCGACGATGCCGTCGATGTCGCCCCTGGCCAGCATCGCCCATGACAGCAGCGGCGCCCACAGCTGCAGCATCCGCCTGGCCCGTACCTCCAGGCGGGTCTTGAGCGCCAGCACGGCGGCGTCGTCCCTCGCCACGCCGTACCCCTGGGTCCAGGCCAGCAGCGGCCCGTGCGGCGACGGATGGTACGGCGGGGCGAGCCGCGCCCCCGAGGAGGCGACGGCGCCGTCGCCGCGGATCGCCGACCAGGTCTGGCACGAGACCGGGTCGTGCACCACGCCCAGCACGGGCCGCCCGGAGCGGCACAGGGCGACGCCCACGACGTAGGCGGGCAGCCCGATCGCCACGTTGTTGGTGCCGTCGAGCGGGTCGACCAGCCACGTCCACTCCCCGCCCGGCGCGCCCAGCAGGCCCGACTCCTCCGCGATGACGGCGTGCGAGGGGAACGCGGTGAGGATCCGTTCGAGGAGCAGCTTCTCCGAGGCCAGGTCGAGATCGGTGACCACGTCGCCGGCGTCTCCCTTGGCGCGCACCCCGATCGCCCCGGCGGTGCGGGACTGCAGCAGCGCCCCCGCCGCCTCGGCGGCCTCGACCGCGACCGCGCGAGCGTGTTGCAGGTCCATGGGGCACCCCTCAGGTCAGGCGGGCGGCTATCAGGCGGACGGCGTGGGCCGTCTCGACGGCGTCGAGCGGTCTTCGGGAGACATGGTGGTCGCCCCCGGTGAGCGGCCCGAGCGACAGGTCGCGGCTGCCCGGACGGCTCCGGCCGAGCGCGATCGTGGCCGCCTCCCCGCCCTCGGGCACCACGCTGCTGTGGAAGCGCCCGGCGGGCAGCGTGTAGCTGTCGCCGGGGCCGAACACCTCGACCAGGCCCGTCGAGTGGCGCACGGTGCGGCCGGTGGGGGAGATGTGGTCGCCGGCGGCGGTGCTGACCACCTCGAACACGCGGTGCGTGGCGCCCCGCCCGGTGTCGGTGACCTCCGCGTGGACGTTGCGCACCTGGCCCCACAGCACGTGGCTGAACAGGTCCCAGCTGTGGCAGTGGATCTGCGACGTGGTGGTCTCGGCCCGCGTCAGCGTGCCCGACCACAGGTGCAGGCACACGCCCTCGCCGCCCTGCCGCTCCAGCGGCAGGCAGACGAAGCCGAGAGGGTGACGCACGGCCGTGACGTTACCCGAGACGGCCGCCAGCGCCCACGACCGCGCGCGGCCCTCGACGATCTCCTGGTGAACGCCCCGGTGGCTCATGACGCGTACGGGTTGACGGCGCGCAGCGCCTTACGGGCGATGTCCACGACGTCGTGCTCGTTGTACGACCTGGGCAGGGGCACCCCGATCCGGGCGAACAGCTCCTGCACCTCCTCGACCGTCGGCTCGTCGCTGAGCGGCACCTTCTTGTACATCTCCAGCGGCACCCGGCGCGCCTGCTCGAAGCTGAGCCGCAGCTCGGTGTCGCAGTTCTCGTAGTAGAACGTTCCGGCCAGAGCGGTCATCGCCCGGTTGGGGTCCTCGACCGTCATGATCAGCCGGGTGGCCGACAGGTCCCAGCGGAACGTCGTCATCGTGGCCGACAGGCCCACACCGATGTCGAGCAGCCCGTAGCGCTGGCGGTGCCAGAACGCGGTGAGGATCGTGGCGTAGGACTCCTTCCGGACCCTGTCGGTCGTCCACGTCTCGCCGGTGCCGTCGGGCGCGTCGGACAGCGACCGCCGGTAGTGGGCGTACGTCTCGCACACCTCGGCGTCGGTCGGGTCGATCACCTCGATCCGCACCGTCAGGTGGCGCTTGACCCGGCGCGCGGCGGCGACGCACTCGGGCAGGGTGACGGCCCGCATGTACGTGCCGGTGCCGCCCTTGAAGCTCCACCGCGTGGTGTCCTTGCGGGCCTCGGCGTGCGCCTGCGCGATCTCCTGGCGGCTGCCGAGCACCCGCACGAGCTGGAGCGCGTCGAGGGCCTTGCGGGTGCCCGCCACCAGGGTGTCGATCTCGTCGAGCCGGGTCAGCCGGGCCGGCAGGTCGGCGAGCGCGCCCGAGGTGATCGTCCGCTCGACCGGGGCCTGGCGGGCCCGGTCGCGCAGCAGCGCGGTGGCCACCAGCGCGAGGATCAGCAGCGTGGCGGCGCTGACGAGCTGGCTCTGCACCTCGGCGCCCTTGGGCCCGAAGACCTCGTCCGGCATGACGCCCAGCACGCCGACCACGATCGCCAGCGCCAGCGCGATCGCGCCGTCGGCGTTCTTGGCGGCCCACGGGGCGGTCCGTCTCCACGCCGCCATGAACCGTGACATCGCTGGCCCCGCATCCCGACGATCAGTCAGTTCCCGAGGTCATGGTAACGATCTCCCCATGCGACTGCCAGCGCAGGGTGGATAGCCTCACGGCACCCGGGCACCCGATTGTCCTGTCCGGGCGGTGCGGCCGCGCCGCGTCGCGCGGCCCGGCACCGCCCGGACGGCTAGAACCACCCCCGGTGGCGCGCCATCTGCTCCAGGCCGTGCTGCAGCGCCTGGTCCGCCGAGCCGGGGTGGGCGTCGTAGCGGACCGTGAAGCGGTTGTAGGAGTCGTGGCTGGAGGTCAGGAAGCCGCCCCGCTTGTCGGCCTCCAGGATGACGTCCATCTGCCTGGGCCCGGCGATGAACGTCAGCTCCAGCTCGTTGAAGTAGCGCCGCCACTGACCGCCCGCGTAGTACTCGATCTCCTGGAAGAACGGCATCGTCGAGCCGTAGAGCGTGCCCCGCTCCAGGTCGGCCTTCTTGAACTGGAACCCCAGCCGGTCCAGGGCGCCGAGCACGTGCTCCTGCGCCGGCAGCGGGCCGACGAACAGCGGGTCGAGGTCGCCCTTGTCGATCGCGCCCGCGAGCGCCAGCTCCGTCTGCACGCCCAGCTTCATCCCGTGCAGCGGATGCCCGCCGACGGCGCTGATCGGCGTCTCCCACGGGACCGGGATCTCGAACGGCTGGCTGTGCTGCGCGCCCGAGGCCAGGTGGAACGTCCCCGCGACCTGCTGGCGCAGGAAGCTGTAGGTCGTCTTGTACTCGTTGTCGCCGCTCTCCACCTCGACCACGGCGGTGAGGTCGACGTAGATGCCCTCCACCTTGTACTCGGAGCCGCCGCCGCGGAAGTGGACGACGCCGCGCAGCAGCTCGCCGGGGCGGACGGTCGTGTTGGTCAGCACTGTGTCGACTTCGACGCCCGCGCCGAACGCGGCCATCAGCTTGCGGAACACCATGGGGTTCTTCTCCTATGCGGTTGGTGCGTCGCCGTTGTGGTTCCCCGAGATCTGACCGGCCGAGATGCGGGGGAGCAGCTGGGCCAGGAGCAGTGTGGACAGCGCGGAGTCGCCGGAGCCCTGCTGAGTGCGCACGACCAGCGGTTGGGGGGCATTCTCCGCCAGCTTGGCGCCCACGTCGAGACGGCGCCTGGCCAGCTCGTACTGGAGCACCGCCCGGTTGTCGCGGTAGGAGTCGGCCAGCCTGCGCAGTGCCTTGGCCTCGTTCTCGGCCGCGGTCAGCTCCGCCCGGCCGCGCGCCTCGATCTCCCAGCGGACCCGCTGCGCCTCGGTCTCCTGCTCCTCCAGCATGCGTGCCACGTCCTTGCGCGCCTTGTTGTAGGCGGCCTTCACCTCGACGACGCGGGCGTCACGGGTCTTCTTGGACCGCTCGATCTCCATCAGCAGCGTGTCGATGCGGCGCTTGCGGGTCAGCTCCCACTCACGCTCGTACGCGGACAGTTCCTTGGCGACCTTCTCGCGGGTGGCCAGGTGCTGCTGGTACTGGTCGGGGAGCTGCACGTCGGGGATGTTGGCACCGGTGACCCGCACGCCGTACCTGCCGAGCTGGCGGTTGAGCGCCTCCTGCATGTCGCCCACGTCGGAGCCGCGCAGGTCGTACGCGCGCTCGGTGTGGACCCTGCGGCTGCGCTGCCTGATCGCGTCCTGCACGGCGCTCGACAGCACCAGGTCGAAGTTGCCGGCACCGATCGTGCGGACGAACGCCACCGGGTCGACGATGCGGAACTTGAGGAAGAACTCGATCGACTTCAGCGGCACGTTCTCGGCCGTGGGGCAGGCCACGATGGGCGCCGAGTACGGGATCTCGGTCGAGGTGTCGACCACCGCGTCCACCCGGTCCCATGGCAGCCACAGGTAGTGGCGGCCCGGCGGGAGCGTTCCGGTGATCGCCCCCCAGCGGCTGCGCACGCCCGTGGTGCCCTCCTCGATCTCGATGATCGCCTTTCGCCACATCAGGATGGCCGCGAGCAGGAGAAGGAGCACCGCGGCCAGCGCCGCGACGGCCCTGGCCTCGGTCACCACCGCCATCCCGGCGAAGTACAGGGCGACGAAGACCAGCGTCATCCAGGAGAAGCCGCGCCGGTCCTTGGGGATCACGACGGGCACGAGCTGGCCCTGCTCGCCGCCGCGCAGCAGCTGGCGGATCTCCGACCAGGACGCCAGCGACTCCTTGATCTTCGAGAACTCGCGCCCGCTCATCGGGCCTCACGCTCCATCTGCGGTACGGGGATCGGGGCGGTGGTCTCGGCCGGGCTGGGCACGGCCGAGTCGGGCTCAGTCGAGACGGGCACAGTCGAGACGGGCGCGGCCGAGTTGGGCACGTCGGTGGAGGGGGCTTCGGAGACGTCCTCGGCCACCTTCCTGAGCAGCGCGGCGATCTCCGCCTCCCTGCCCTCGACGCGCTTGCCGATCTCGGCCAGCCGGGCGCGGATGGCGGCCATGTCCTCGGGCGAGAACAGCGCCGCCGCCTTGCCGCCGACGAGCTGCTGGGCCAGCGCGAGGAAGTCGATGTCGGTCTGCTCGCCCACCTGCACGACCTGCGGCAGCCTGGTGGCGACCGACTCCAGCTTGTCCAGCAGGTCCTGCTGGAAGCGGTAGTCCAGGATCTCCGGCGCCTCGGCCGCGCTCAGCGCCCTGATGTCGAGCGCCTGCGCCTGCAGCAGCGCGGAGTTGGCGTTGGCCGTGGACTCGGCCTCGACCAGCCGCTGCCTGGCCTGGGCCGTGGCCTGGTGCGAGGCGCGTTCGAGCGCGGTGTCCATGCGGGCCTGGTAGCCGGCGATCTCCGCCTGGATGGCGCTGAGCGTCTCCTGCAGCCCGGCCAGCTCCTTGACCAGGTCGCCCTCGTTCTGCTCCTTGCGCAGCTGGAGCTCGTACTCGTAGGTGTAGGCCTCCTTGGCCACCCGCACCATCTCGGGGGCGGCCAGGTCCATCCGGTACTCCTGGCTGGAGGGCTCGGCGTGCGTGATGTTCACGTCGGTGAGCCGTACGGCGGGCAGGAACTGCTGGTTGAGGCTCTCCAGCATGCCCACCGTGCTCTCGCCCACCAGGTCGTAGATGTCCTCGGCCCGCTGGGCGTAGATGAGCGAGCGGGTGACCTCGCTGATGGCGTTCTGCAGCTTGGACTGGAAGCCGCTCACCGAGCCGAGCACGAAGATGAACTCGGCCGGGTTCTCGATTCTGAACTGCAGGAACAGGTCGACGCTCGCCTTGACGCCCTGCTGGGTCGGCGCTTCGCGGATGGGGGCGTTGAACGGGTACTCGCGGGTGGTGTTGACGATGTAGCTGACCCGCTTCCAGGGGTTGAACAGCGTCACCCTGCCCGGTTCGGCGATGTGCACCAGCTTGCCGAACTTGGTGATCAGCGCCTTGCAGCCCTCGGGCACCATGACCACGCTGCGCCGCCACCAGAGGAACACGGCGGCGATCACCAGGACGGCCCAGTAGTGCGGGCCGAAGACCAGGTCGGTCTGGGGGACGACGTTGCCCAGCGCGCCGATCAGGCCGAGCACGACCAGGATGCCGAGCGGGACCACGACCTTGGCGGTGCCGGCCTTGGGGATCACCACGGGTGAGATGACGTGCATGCCGTTCTCGGCGAAGCTGCGGTTGACGATCTCGCCGGCCTCGTTCAGCGAGGCCGACCTGGCCTCGATCAGCGTGCCGACCGACACCCCGCCGTCGCGCGCCGCGGCGAAGTCGTGCGGGTCGAGCGCGAACGCCTGTCCCGCCTGCCCCACCTGCCCCGCGAACTGCGCCGCCTGGGCGGCGGCCTGGCCCATGGCCTGCCGTACGTCGCCGCCCTGCACGACGGCCTGGGCTATGCCCTGACCTGCTTGGATGAACGCCTCTCTGGGTCGTGACATAGCACCTTCCTTTTCCGCTACAGGCGGTTTCGACCGTATCGGGTGGGACTTGCCGTTCGCTTGCATCGCAACATCACAGCTCTATTGCGGCAGATAGCAGGTGTGCTATCCATGTAGTAGTCCTACTATCTGGAGGGTCGATGAGCGCGATGAGCGAGCTCGACGGCCGCGTCCACCCCCTCGACACCGCCACGGCGATCGAGGTGGACGACCTGCGCATGAGCTACGGCCAGGCGCAGGTGCTGCGGGGCGTCGGCTTCACGGTGGCCCCGGGGGAGGTGGTCGCGCTCCTCGGGCCGAACGGCGCTGGCAAGAGCACCACGATCGAGATCCTGGAGGGCTTCCGCATCCCGTCGGCGGGCCGCGTACGGGTGATGGGGGAGGAGCCCGCCGCGGCCGGCGAGCGGTGGCGCGCCCGGATCGGCGTGGTGCTGCAGTCGTGGCGCGACCACGGCCGCTGGCGGGTCCGGAGGCTGCTGGAACACCTCGGCGCCTACTACGCGCCCTACTCCACCCCCGGCCGGCGCCGCCCCTTCGACGCCGACGAGCTCATCGACGCCGTCGGCCTGACCGGGCACGGCGGCCAGCGGGTCAACAGGCTCTCCGGCGGGCAGCGCCGCCGCCTCGACGTGGCCATCGGCATCGTGGGCCGCCCCGAGGTGCTCTTCCTCGACGAGCCGACCGCGGGCTTCGACCCGCAGGCGCGCCGCGACTTCCACGACCTCGTGCACCGGCTGTCCGACCTGGACGACACGACCATCCTGCTGACCACGCACGACCTCGACGAGGCCGAGAAGCTCGCCGACCGCATCCTCATCCTGTCCGGCGGCCGCATCGTCGCCGACGGCAGCCCCGACCGCCTCTCCCGCGAGTTCTCCCGCGACGCGCAGGTGCGCTGGAGCCGCGACGGCGAGCACTTCGTGCACGCGACGGAGGACGCCACCGGCTTCGTGCGCGGCCTGTTCGCGCAGTACGGAGACGGGATCGGCGACCTGGAGGTGCGGCGGGCGACGCTCGAGGACACCTACATGGCCATCGTGAAGAAGGAGGAAGGATGAACCCGACCCCGCGTGCCACTCCGTCCTCGACTCTGCCCGCCGCCCTGCCCGCCACCCTGCACGCCGCCCGGCTCGGGCTGGCGCGCGGCTGGATCGAGTTCAAGCAGAGCCTGACGAACCCACAGGAGATCGGCTTCACCCTCGTGACCTCCGTGTCGATCGTCGTCGTCCTGTACTTCCAGCGCGACGCCACCCTGCCCGGCACCGACATGCCGCTCGCCGCCGCCTCGCTGCCGAGCATCCTCGGACTGATCGTGGCGTTCAACGGGCTGGTCGGCGCGGTCGGCGCGCTCGCCGTCGAACGCGAGGACGGCACGCTGCTGCGCGCCAAGGCCCTCCCCCAGGGGATGGTCGGCTACCTCGTGGGCCGGGTGGTCTCGCTGTCGCTCGGCGCCGTGATCAGCCTGCTGATCGTGCTGGTCGCGGGGCTGTTCATGGTGCCGCAGGTGTCCGGCGCGGGCCTCGGCGGATGGCTCACGGTGGCCTGGGTGACAGCCCTCGGGCTGGTGGCCACGCTGCCGCTCGGGGCGGTCATCGGCTCGCTCGCCCGCAGCCCGCAGGGCGCCGCCGGACTCTCGATGCTGACGGTCGGCGCGCTGACCGCGGTCTCCGGCATCTTCTACCCGATCTCCGCGCTGGCCGGCTGGCTGCAGGGCATCGCCCACGTGTTCCCGCTGTACTGGCTCGGCCTCGGCATGCGCTCCGCGCTGCTGCCCGACGCGGCGGCGGCCGTGGAGATCGGCGGCTCCTGGCGGCCCGTGGAGACGGTCGTCGTACTGGTCGCGTGGGCCGTCGCCGGGCTGCTCCTCGCGCCGCCCATCCTGCGCCGGATGGCCAGGCGCGAGTCCGGCTCGGCGGTGCAGGCGCGCCGCGACAGGGCGCTGCAGCGCATCGGCTGACAAGATGGACCCCGATGAGTGAGACCGTCTACAACCGCATCGCCCTGCTGCGGGCCGAGCGCGGCGTCACCCGCAGGCAGCTCGCCGAGGCGCTCGGAGTGCACTACCAGACGGTCGGCTACCTGGAGCGCGGCGAATACAGCCCGAGCCTCTACCTGGCACTGCGGATCGCCGAATACTTCGAGGTGCCGGTGGAGGTGGTCTTCTCCACGACGCCGTTCCCGCGGATCGGCGAGCGCACCGCCTGACCGTTCCCGAACGCGGGGGTGATCGGCCCGGCGCGACGGCTCTGCGCGCGTGGCGGTTCTGTCGGTGCGGCGGCCTACAGTGGCAGCATGCGACCGGTCACTGATTTGCAGCGGAAGGTGGCGCCCTTCGAGGTCGTCACCGAGATGACTCCTTCCGGCGACCAGCCGACGGCCATCGCCGAGCTGGAGCGCCGCGTCAAGTCCGGGGCCAAGGACAGCGTGCTGCTGGGCGCCACGGGCACGGGCAAGACGGCCTCGATCGCCTGGCTGATCGAGCGGCTGCAGCGGCCCGCCCTGGTCATGCAGCCCAACAAGACGCTCGCCGCCCAGTTCGCCAACGAGCTGCGCGAGATGCTGCCCAACAACGCGGTCGAATACTTCGTCTCCTACTACGACTACTACCAGCCCGAGGCATACGTCCCGCAGAGCGACACCTACATCGAGAAGGACTCCTCGATCAACGACGAGGTCGAGCGGCTGCGCCACTCGGCGACCAACTCGCTGCTGACCCGCCGCGACACGATCGTGGTCGCCTCCGTGTCGTGCATCTACGGCCTGGGCACCCCGCAGGAATACGTCGACCGCATGGCCAGGCTCCGCGTCGGCATGGACGTCGACCGCGACGCGCTGCTGCGCCGCCTGGTCGACATGCAATACACGCGCAACGACCTCTCCTTCACCCGGGGCACGTTCCGGGTCCGCGGCGACACGATCGAGATCATCCCGAAGTACGAAGAGCTGGCCGTGCGCATCGAGATGTTCGGCGACGAGATCGAGAAGCTCTCCACCATGCACCCGCTGACCGGCGAGGTCATCACCGAGGACGAGGAGCTCTACATCTTCCCCGCCTCGCACTACGTCGCGGGCGAGGAGCGGATGGCGGCGGCCGTGCGCTCCATCGAGGCCGAGCTGGCCGAGCGGCTGGAGGAGCTGGAGCGCCAGGGCAAGCTGCTGGAGGCCCAGCGGCTGCGCATGCGCACCACGTACGACATCGAGATGATGCGCCAGATCGGCACCTGCTCCGGCATCGAGAACTACTCGCGCCACATGGACGCCCGCGAGCCCGGCAGCGCCCCCAACACGCTGCTCGACTACTTCCCCGAAGACTTCCTGCTGGTCCTCGACGAGTCCCACCAGACGGTGCCGCAGATCGGCGCCATGTACGAAGGCGACGCCTCGCGCAAGCGCACCCTCGTCGACCACGGCTTCCGGCTGCCGTCCGCGCTCGACAACCGGCCGCTGAAGTGGGAGGAGTTCCTGGACCGCATCGGCCAGACCGTCTACCTGTCGGCCACGCCCGGCCCCTACGAGCTGGGCCGCGTCAAGGGCGAGGTCGTCGAGCAGGTCATCCGCCCCACCGGCCTCGTCGACCCCGAGGTGATCGTCAAGCCCACCAAGGGCCAGATCGACGACCTGGTCCACGAGATCCGCGAGCGCGCCGGCCGCGACGAGCGGGCCCTGGTCACCACCCTCACCAAGAAGATGGCCGAAGACCTCACCGACTACCTCCTGGAGCTCGGCGTACGGGTCCGCTACCTGCACAGCGAGGTCGACACGCTGCGCCGCATCGAGCTGCTGCGCGAGCTGCGCACCGGCGAGTTCGACGTGCTGGTCGGCATCAACCTCCTGCGCGAGGGCCTCGACCTGCCCGAGGTGTCGCTGGTGGCGATCCTCGACGCCGACAAGGAGGGCTTCCTGCGCTCCGAGACCTCGCTCATCCAGACCATCGGCCGCGCCGCCCGAAACGTCTCGGGCCAGGTGCACATGTACGCCGACAAGGTCACGCCCTCCATGGAGCGGGCCATCGACGAGACCAACCGCCGCCGGGCCAAGCAGATCGCCTACAACGAGGCCAACGGCATCGACCCGCAGCCGCTGCGCAAGAAGATCGCCGACATCCTCGACTCGCTGCAGCGCGAGGACGCCGACACCCAGCAGCTCATGGGCGGTGGCCGGCAGCAGTCGCGCGGCAAGGCGCCGGTCCCCGGCTTCGCCGCCAAGCAGGCCGGCCAGCACGCCAGGGCCATCGCGGGCGAGATGCCCCGGGCCCAGATGGAGTCGCTCATCGAGTCGCTGACCGAGCAGATGCACCAGTCCGCGGCCGACCTGCAGTTCGAGGTCGCCGCCCGGCTCCGCGACGAGATCAAGGAGCTCAAGCGCGAGCTGCGCGACATGAAGGAGGCCGGCGTCAAGTAACCGCCACCCTCCACACCAGGCCCGGGGTTCCCGCACCGGCCGACCGCCGGATGCCACGCCTGGCCGAGCTTGGTCGCGACCGCGTTGATCGTGGCCCACTCGGTCGGGTAAATCCGGCCGTCCCTCTCGACCATCCGAACCGCTCGTCTGCGCGGTTCGGCGGCTTATGGGGGGACTTACCTGGCATGGACTCGATCCTCGGCGGGCCATGGCCATGGACGGGATTTGAGCGCTTTTTGGCGACAGTTTGAACTGGACTCTGGCTGCGCCAGCCCCGTACGGTCAAGCGCGTTTACGTCCATAAAAGTGATCGGTTCCAACTGTGGGGGGATTCATGAAGATCGCGCGCGCAGTGGCTGTTCTTGGGCTGGCGTTCGGCACGCTGGGGGTCGCGCAGGCGCCGGCCGGGGCAGCCGGCAGCACGGTGGTGACGTATATCTACGTCAAGAACGTGAAAACCGGCAAGTGTCTCGCCGTCGACACCACCAGCAATCTCTTGCGGCAAGGCACTTGCTGGCGCCCGGAAGCCCGATTCGAGAAAACCACGCTGCCTGTTTTGACGTTGAGGATGCGCAGCACCTATGTCAATCGGTGCGTGGACTCCAATTACGAAGAAGGGAGGGTTTACACAAGCCCTCCGGCGGGGCGCCGGAAATGTTCTTCTACGGATCGAGGGCAGACCTGGAAATTGGGAACGGGTACAACGGACGGTAGACTGAGTCCTGTTTCTTCTGGTATGTACCTCTTCTTTGAGGACGGCGGAGGCGTGTCTCTGCACGAGCACACCTCGGACAGCGACCTGGTGGATAACATGGATTTCAAGATTCTCTACCAGAATTGACTCGGTAGTGGCCCAAGAAATCTCAGTCCGATGGAGCCAAAGGGCGCCACAGGGAGAGTCTGAAGCCGAGATGGAAGAAGTGGCTGCGGGGAGGCGAGTGGAGCCGCGCTGAGGCGGCTGCGTCCGAGTACTTGATCGGCTTGGTGGTGCGGTCCCTGTCTCTGGACTCCTCCGAGACCACCTCGACGACCAGATGGACGTCCTCGGGTTGGAAGGTGGTGACGTTCGACTCGAGCGCCGAACGCTTGACCAGGAGGATGTCGGGCTCGGGGCGCTGTCGCAGGCCGAGAGTCACCGCCATCTCACGGGCGACGACGAACGAGTGGGGTGGCCTTGGAGACTGCTCCAGCAGTCTCAGCGTGAGCATGTGAAAGCCTGTCTGCGGTGACCTCATGACGAGTGACCCGTCAATCAGCTCGACGTGCGGGGGCGTGTCGGGCGGGAGGTGGTCGAGCATCTCGGCGGTCCAACCCCCTTCGGGGCCGGGGTAGAACCACTCCGGAAGAGCTGTGCTCATCGTCGGGCCTCATCGGAGCCGTCACGCCGTGGATCGATCGTGACACGAAGAGTAATCGTCAAGGGATGTCTTTGCGCTGGTCCATGGTCTTGCGGTAGAGCTCGTCGATCTCGTCCAGGGGGTCAGGGGTTCGGCGGCGGGCCTCGATCTCCAGGTCGGTGCGGGCGTGGAGCTCGTCGATGCCCGCGCCGGCGTGGTGCACCTGGTGGCCGAGCAGGTCGGCGCGGATGCGGGCGCACATCGCCGTCAGCTTCGCCTGGTGCTCACGGAGCCTGCCGAGCGTGGCGTGGTCGACATAGGGGGAGACGCGGCGCTGCTGGGCGTACATGCCGAGCTGCGTGTCGTGCGTGTCGGCCTGACGCGACAGCTCCGCGAGCAGGTGGGGCAGATCGCCCAGGCCCCAGCCCTGCCGCTGCGCCTGCTCGACGGCCTGGCGGGTCAGCGACACCTCGCGGCGCAGGTCGAGCCGGAGCCGTTCGACCTCGGCGGCGTCGCCGGGACCCATGGCGTTGACGTGGGTGGCCAGGCGTGTCGTCGCCTCCCTGGCCTTGGTCGCCGCCTTCCTGCCCACCTTGACCAGGAGGTAGACCCCCACCCCGGTCAGCAGCAGGAGGAACGCCAGGATCATCAGCACGATGAGAACGAACTCGCTGATCGCGTCCACCTCCCGGTCGGGTCACTGCTTTCGAGGATAGTGCGCCCGCGGCCCCGGTGGCCGCTCTCCTCGGTCCCCGTCCCGACGACTCGCCCGGTCCGGACCGACGCCCCGGACCGCCGTGTTCAGGCCGGTCCGGATGCCCGCTCACACTGCCGTGTTCAGGCCGGTCCGGATGTCCACTCACACTGCCGTGTTCAGGCCGGTCCGCACGGCCGCTCAGATTGCCGCGTCCGGCTGGCGGCTTCTGCGGCGGGCGCGCAGCCGGCGGGCCTTTCCGAGCGCCCACCACGCGAACACCACCAGCGGCAGCAGCACGACGACCACCAGGATCGGCGCGAAGACCGCCACCAGGCTCATCCCGAGCGATCCCGCGTCCTCCACGGTGCTGACGACGGGAGCGCCCGCCCCGGCCGTGCCCGCGTTGATCGCCGGTCGGGCCGTCGCCTTCAGAGCGTGTACGGCCAGCGCCAGCACGATGCCCAGCAGCCAGCCGGCCCACGGGTGCTCGGTCATCCACGTCGACCTGTCCAGTTCGGCGGCGGCGCTCGTGGCGCTGAACACCACGCCGCCGGCCGCGGGCCGTACCACTGTCTGGATCGCGTCGTTCACCGTGTCCACGGCCGGAACCTTGTCGAGCACCATCTCGGCCACCAGCAGCAGCGCGATGACGGCGAGCACGCCCCAGTTGGACAGCCACGAGTAGCCCTCGGGCAGCTTCACCGCGTCGGTGAGGTTGGCGAGCACGCCCACCACGAGCAGCGGGATGTAGGCGTTCAACCCGGCGGCCGTCGACAACCCGAGCCCCGTCAGCGCAGCGAGCATGCCTCCAGTCTGCCCCGCCGCGCCCGCACCCGTCGTGCCCGGACTGAGTCGTTCCCCCCAGGCTGGTGAACTCCTCGCGGCGCGCTGCGAGCGCAGGGCCCGGGAAGCGGAGGAGCCGGTGCCGGAGGCCTCGGCGCTCGATCAGGCTCTAGGCTCGCGCTGCTGTTGCCTGCCGGTAGCCGCGCCGTTATCCCGCCGCGGCATGATCACTTGCCATGAAGAAGACGATCATTGCTTTGTCGGTGCTTGCCGCCTCTCTCCTCGTGTCCGCCGCACCCGCCCAGGCGGCTGCGCCGGATCCCGTACGCGCGCTGAAGGCCAAGTTGGTTCCCGGGCACGGCGTGCACTTCACCGAGGTGGCCAACTGGTCCGACGGCGTCGACACGCTGCAGACGGACACCGCCGAAGGCGTGCTGCAGTTCAGCAAGAAGGGGGTGGCCGGCTACGAGGTGAGGAGCAGCACGTGGGACGACCAGAAGTTCCGCGTCGTCTCCGTCGGCGACACCGCGTACTACTCCGGCGCCATCTACAAGCTGCCCAAGGGCAAGACCTGGTTTGCGAGCGGGGGCGGTGCGTTGCCCACCATTTACGGGCAGATCCTTAACCCGGCAGAGCTCGCGACGTTGTCGGCGCTGCTGAAAAAGGGCACAAAGACCGGCAACAAGATCACCGGCAAGATCACTTTCTCTGACCTGGCTAAGATCTCGCCGTGGTTCTCCCGCTCGGTTCTCAGCGACTGGGCCGACGAGACGGAGATCTCCTACACTCTGACGCTGAGCTCGGCTGGCTTGGTGACCAAGCTGTCGAGCTCGTACCGCGCCAAGGACGTCACGAAGGACTTCTCTGACTTCGAGGGCGGCATCATCTCCGTCGATACCCGCTACTCCGGTTGGGGGAGCAAGGTGTCGGTCAAGGCTCCGGCGCCCAAGACCGTGACCCACACGCTACCCGAATGAGTGCTCCGCAGCCGCGTGTCAACGGAGAGCCGAGGGCGTCGGCTTGGCAAGTGCAAATCCTTTCGGCTTGACACTCCAGCGTGCCGCGCCTGCCGTATCCACACCTCCCTGCCGATGGGTTGGACCATCCCCGCGTGCGCGGGGATGGTCCAATTCGGATGCAGGAGATGGCTCAGGTGTCGGTGTGCTGCACCTGGGTCGTCGTTATCCCACTTCGGCGTCGGCAAGGACAAGCGGAGCGGTTCTTGGCTGACGCCGCGGGCCTGGTGGGGCCTTCCGGACACGTCGGAGTCTGCTGGGGCGACGCTCTGGCTGCAGAGGCTTGAAGTCGGCGCCGGCTATGTGAGGCCGAGCTCGCGCACCGCACGGGCGTAGCGGCGGCCCGGGGTGAGCGACGCTGCCGCCCACGGCAGGATCTCCGGCACCCGCCTGCCCGCCTCAGCCAGTAATTCCTGCGCGCGGCGCGGGTGCCCGCCGAAGTAGAAGGCGGCGCCGAACAGATGGGCGGCGTCCAGGGAACACGGGTGCGGCCGGGAGCCGTCGCGCCACTTGTCGGCCGCCAGACTCAGCGCGGCCGCCACGTCTGGGTCGCCGAAGTACGCTTTCAGATGGTCCTCAGTAGAGCGGTCAGAGCCGCCGTCCTCGCTCCACGCGATCTCGAAGTGCGCCAGGGCCAGCATGGCGGTCACCGGATCACCGGGCGGCGCTGAGGCCACGCGTTCGCGGGCGAAGGCGAGAAGTTCTCCATGCGAGCCGTACCACTTCGCGCACAGGGCCTGGGCACGGCTGTAGTGCCCGGCGTACAGATGCGGATCGCGGGCGGTCAGCTCCTTCCAGATGGTGTCGAGCTCCTGCCGGCCGGATCTCATGCCGATGGCGTGCCACTGCAACTGGTCCCAGGGAACAGGGTCCCCGGGCAGCGCCTGCGCCGCTTGCCGGAGGGGCGCCTCGGCCTCCGCCAGTACCTCCCAAAAGCGCTGGAACCGCTTGACTCCAACGTACTTGGCGAAGGAAGCGCCGCGAATGTTCCAGGCGTGCTTGATGCGCGCGGCGCCGAGCCAGAGCAGGGCGTCAGGATTGTCCTGCGCCTGTCGCGACAGGGCGCCGGTATGCGCGGCGGCGGCCTCGGCCAGCTTCTCGACGCGCAGCGCCCGCAGCTCATTGCTTCCGCGGGCTTGTTGGATCAGTTCTAGCCCGTGGTGCAACCGTCCTGCTTTCACCTGCGGCAAGGCCAGGTCCAGCGCGGGGTCCTCCCACGCCTTTCCCATCCGCATTCCGGAGGTCTTGTCGAGCAGGTCTACGGCTGCGCGAATCAGCCTTATCAACGACATTGGCGATCAATACCGCGGACGCTGGCTGGACCGCAATGTGATTGTCGCCTACGGGGCAAAGCTGCCTCGTCAGCGGGGGTTGACGCCCGGGTCAGCGGGACAGGCCGCCGAGGCGCTCCACGGCGTCGGCGAACTCGGTGACCATCTCGTAGACGACCTCGCGCGCGGGCTTGATCTGGTTCATCTGGCCCACGACCTGGCCGACGAAGTAGTTGGCCAGCTCCACGGCCCCCGGCTCGCCCCGCTCCGCGGCGGCGACGATGCGGCCCATCGCCTCCTCGGCCACCAGCAGTTGCAGCGGCATCCCGAGCGGCCCCGGGCTCTCCTGACCGGCGTCCCACTCCTCGGTCCAGGCCGACTTCAGCTGGCGGGCCGGCTTGCCGGTGCGGGAGCGGGACCTGACGGTGTCGAGAGAGGAGGCGGCGAGCATCTTCCGCTTCACCGCCGGGGCCGTCTCGGCCTCCTCCGTGGTCAGCCAGACCGAGCCGCACCACGCGCCCTCCGCGCCGAGCGCCAGGGCCGCCGCCATCTGCCGTCCGGACGCGATGCCGCCCGCGGCCAGCACCGGGACGGGCGCGACGGCGTCCACCACCTGCGGCACGAGCACCATGGTGGAGATGTCGCCGGTGTGCCCGCCCGCCTCCGTGCCCTGGGCCACGATGAGGTCGGCGCCCGCCGCCACCTGCCTGCGCGCGTGCTCGACCGTGCCGACCAGCGCCGCGACCGGCACGCCCGCCTCGCGGGCCTTGGCCACCATCTCGGGCGGGGGCGGTCCGAGCGCGCTGGCGATGAGGCCGATGGGGTGCTTGAGCGCGACGTCGATCAGCCCGGTCGCGCCCGCGGCCGTGACCCGCCTGCCCACCTCGTCCGCCGACCCGGCGACGGCCGACACCGCCGGTCCCGACGCCGCCGGTCCCGACACCGCGCCCGCCACTGACCCCTCTACCGACCCGGCCGTCCCCGCCGCCGGTCCAGCGGGGCCGCTCACGCCGTACTTGGACAGCAGGTGCGCGATGAACTCGCGGTGCCGTTCGGGGATGGCGTCGGCGAGGTGCGCGTCGAGGTCGAGCGCCTGCGCGTCGATCTTGCCCGGCACGAGGACGTCCACCCCGTACGGCCTGCCGCCCACGTGCTCGTCGATCCAGGTGAGCTCGGTGTCGAGCTCGTCGGGCGAGTAGGCGATCGCGCCGAGCACCCCGAAGCCGCCCGCGTTCGTCACGGCGGCCACCACGTCACGGCAGTGGCTGAAGGCGAACAGCGGGAACTCGATGCCCAGACGCTCACAGATAGCGGTCCGCATGATCCGACGCTAGCGGTTAGAACGTCATTCGGTCCAGGGGACCGTTCGCGGGAGCCCGGTCAACGGGTGCCCGGGCCGCGCGTCCGGCGGCAGAGCCGGGCGCGGGGGTGCGGCAGGGGAGTGCCAGCCCAGCTCCGGGCTGTAGCCGCGCACCAGTCTGGCGGGCACCCCCGCCACCACGCTGTGGTCCGGGAACTCCCCGCGCACCACCGCGCCGCCCGCCACCACGCACTGCCGTCCCAGGCGGGTGCCCGGCAGGATGATCGCCCCGGCGCCCAGCCACGAGCCCGCGCCGATCGAGACCGGGCTGTTGCGCGGCCACTGCCTCCCGATGGGGATCTCCGGGTCGTCGTAGACGTGGTTCTGGTCGGTGATGTAGACGTACGGGCCGGTGAAGACGTCGTCGCCGATGTCGATCGACTGGTGGGCCACGATGTGCGTGCCCCGGCCGATCGAGCAGCCGCCGCCGATGCGCAGGATCGAGTCGGGCCCGAGATCGACGCCCGGCGTCATGCCGCAGGAGATCGACACCCGCTCCCCGATGAGCGTGCTGTCGCCGATCTCGATCCAGCGCTCGCCGAAGATGGCGCCCGGCGGGAAGGCGATCTTGGCTCCGTCGCCCAGTCTGCGGAAGGCGTGCCCCGCCGGGTTCTCGTGGGTTATCGCGCCGGCGTCGCGGATCGCCGTGTAGGCGCGGTGAATCAGCGTGCCCAGTGCCCGCCGTACAACTGACATAGCGCCCAAAGTTACCGCTAGGTCATATCGTTCCGGCATGTCGGGGACGTTGTTTGATATCCTGAGAGCCCGTGGACACTTCGACCACGCATCGAGCCACGGGAGCCCCTTTGCGCAGCGCATCGCAAACCAAGCATCTGTTCGTCACCGGCGGTGTCGCCTCCAGTCTCGGCAAGGGGCTCACGGCATCCAGCCTCGGTCGTCTCCTCAGGGGACGCGGTCTGCGGGTCACCATGCAGAAGCTCGACCCCTACCTCAACGTCGATCCCGGCACGATGAACCCGTTCCAGCACGGCGAGGTCTTCGTCACCGACGACGGCGCCGAGACCGACCTCGACGTCGGCCACTACGAGCGGTTCCTCGACACCGACCTGCACGGCTCGGCCAACGTGACCACCGGCCAGGTCTACTCCAACGTCATCGCCAAGGAGCGCCGAGGCGAATACCTGGGCGACACCGTCCAGGTCATCCCGCACATCACCAACGAGATCAAGGACCGCATCCGGGGCATGGCCGGTCCTGAGGTGGACGTGGTCATCACCGAGGTCGGCGGCACGGTCGGCGACATCGAGTCGCTGCCGTTCCTGGAGGCCGTCCGCCAGATCAGGCACGAGGTGGGCCGCGACAACGTCTTCTTCCTGCACGTCTCGCTGCTGCCCTACATCGGACCGTCCGGCGAGCTCAAGACCAAGCCCACCCAGCACAGCGTGGCCGCGCTGCGCAGCATCGGCATCCAGCCCGACGCGATCGTCTGCCGCTCCGACCGGCCCATCACGGCCTCGCTCAAGCGCAAGATCAGCCTGATGTGCGACGTGGACGAGGACGCCGTGGTGTCGGCCGTGGACGCGGCCTCCATCTACGACATCCCCAAGGTGCTCCATTCCGAGGGGCTCGACGCCTACGTGGTGCGGCGGCTCGGCCTGCCGTTCCGTGACGTCGACTGGAAGGAGTGGGACCAGCTCCTGCGGCGCGTGCACCGCCCCGCCAAGGAGGTCACCATCGCCCTGGTCGGCAAGTACATCGACCTGCCCGACGCCTACCTGTCGGTGACCGAGGCGCTGCGCGCGGGCGGGTTCGCCAACGACGCGAGGGTCAACATCCGCTGGGTCAAGAGCGACGACTGCGAGACCCCCGACGGCGCCGAGCGCGAGCTCGACGGCGTGGACGGCGTGCTGGTGCCCGGCGGGTTCGGCGTGCGCGGCATCGAGGGCAAGATCGGCGCCATCCGCCATGCCCGCGAGAACAGGATCCCGCTCCTCGGCATCTGCCTCGGCATGCAGGGCATGGTGATCGAGGCCGCCCGCAACCTGGCCGGCATCGCCGACGCCAACTCCGCGGAGTTCGACCCCGAGACCCAGCACCCGGTCATCTCCACCATGGCCGACCAGGAGGACGTCGTCGCCGGCGAGCGCGACATGGGCGGCACCATGCGGCTCGGCATCTACACCGCCAAGCTCGGCGAGGGCACGCTGGCCCGCCAGCTCTACGGCGGCAAGGCCAAGGCCGACGAGCGCCACCGCCACCGCTACGAGGTGAACAACGCCTACCGCGAGCGGCTCGAGAAGGTCGGCATGGTCTTCTCGGGGCTGTCGCCCGACGGGCGCCTGGTCGAGTACACCGAGCTGCCCGTCGACGCGCACCCGTTCTTCATCGGCACGCAGGCCCACCCCGAGTTCCGCTCACGGCCGACGCGCGCCAACCCGATGTTCAAGGGCCTCATCGGCGCCGCCCTGGCCTACGCCTACAGCAGGGTGGCGGCCGACGTCGCCAAGGTGTCCAAGTGAGGCGGGAGCGCCCAGCCGGCGAGGAGGCCGCGTGAGGATCGAGGACACTCCCGAGGAGTGGGAGGTCGTCGCGTCGGAGCGCCGTTTCAAGGGCCGCGTGTTCGAGGTGGCCACCGACACCGTGCGCATGCCGGGTGACGAGGTCGCCGACCGCGACTACGTCGTGCACCCCGGGGCGGTCGCGGTGGTCGGCCTCGACGAGCGTGACCGGGTCCTGCTGATCCGCCAGTACCGCCACCCGGCGCGGCGGCTGCTGTGGGAGCTGCCCGCGGGGCTGCGCGACGTGGAGGGCGAGCCGCTGGTCACGACGGCCGCGCGGGAGCTCGCCGAGGAGGCGGGCTACCGCGCGTCCACCTGGCACACACTGGTCGACCTCCTCAGCTCTCCCGGCATGACGAACGAGCGCATCCGCGTCTTCCTCGCCCGCGACCTGACCCGGATCCCCGACGACGAGCGCGACTTCGTCCACCGGCACGAGGAGATCGGCATGCCGGTGGAGTGGCTGCCGCTCGCCGACGCCGTCGAGCGGGTGCTCATGGGAATGATCCACAATTCCCCGGCGGTGGCCGGTATCCTCGCCGCGTACGCGGCTTCGGCCGAGGGCTTCTCCTTGTTGCGCCCAGCCGACGCCCCTGAGGCGTGACGGAAGGACCCCTTCGTGGAGCCGGTGCTCTCCAGCTACCTCGCCCATCTGGCGGTGGAGCGGGGCCTGGCTGCCAACACGCTGGCGTCCTACCGTCGTGACCTGCGCCGCTACTTCGACCACCTCCGCTCGCGGGGCCGCGCCACGCTGGGCGAGGTGGGCGAGGCCGACGTGCGCGACTTCCTCGCCGCGCTGCGCGAGGGCGACGGCGAGCACCCCGCCCTCGTGGCCAGCTCGGCCGCGCGGGCGGTGTCCGCC
>NZ_QNFZ01000166.1 GCF_003313395.1 Nonomuraea lactucae
CGGCCCGGTCGCCGTCGGCGCCGCCTCCCGGCGCCGTCAGCGCGCCGTGGGGCGCTTGCCGTGGTTGGCCTTCTTCTTCTTGCGTGCCCTACCCTTGCGTGCGCGCCTTGCCATGGGATCTCCTCGCTGTGATGTCCGAGGTACGGCCTGCGTTCCCCTGTCCTTCCAAGCTTCCTTCCGAGGTTCCTTCCAAAGGTCTCTCGTCCGCGCCGACGAGACAAGTGGGCCGCGCGACCTAACATTCCCCAACATGAGCGTGTCATAATTTGGTGGAATCTGTTGGAAGGAGTGGGGGCGTGCTGGCACAGCAGCGGCAGCAGGCGATCCTCGAACGCGTGCGCAGCAACGGCGGCGTCCGGGTGGCGGAGCTCGTGCGCGAGCTCGGCGTGTCCGACATGACGATCCGCCGCGACCTCGAAGTCCTCGCCGAGCGCGGCCTGCTCGCCAAGGTGCACGGCGGCGCGACGGCTCTCGGTCCCGGGTCCACCGAGGAGCCGGGGTTCACCGCCAAGTCGGCCCGCCAGCAGCCGGAGAAGGAGGCCATCGCGCGCCGCGCCGCCGAGCTCGTACGGCCGGGCACCGCCGTGGCGCTCTCGGCCGGCACCACCACGTGGGTGCTGGCCCACCACCTGGTCGCCGTGCCCGAGCTGACGGTGATCACCAATTCGATGCCCGTCGCCGACGTCTTCCACCGCAACCCGCGCGCCGACCGCACGGTGGTGCTCACCGGCGGCGTCCGCACCCCTTCGGACGCCCTCGTCGGCCCGGTCGCGGTCGCCGCGATCCGCCGCCTGCACGTCGACACGCTCTTCCTCGGCGTGCACGGGATGAGCGTGCGGGCCGGGTTCACCACGCCCAACCTGCTGGAGTCGGAGACCGACAGGGAGCTCGTGGCAGCGGCACGCCGCCTGGTAGTCCCGGCCGACCACACGAAATGGAACACGGTCGGCATCAGCACGATCGCCGAACTGACCGAGGCCGACGTGGTCATCAGTGACGACGGACTGGCCGAGGAAGCACGTACCGAACTGGCCGAGAGGGCCGGCGAGCTGATCATCGCGGAGGGGTCGCCGTGAAGCGCACCATCACCCACCTGGCCGACGGCCGGGAGCTGATCTACTTCGATCGGCGCGACGACGCCGACCGGAGTGCGATCGACCGGCGGCCGCTCGACCCTCCACCCCCGGCCTCGGAGCTGCGCTACGACCCGCTGACCGAGGAGTGGATCGCGGTGGCGGGGCACAGGCAGACGCGCACGTTCATGCCTCCGGCCGACGAGTGCCCGCTCTGCCCGTCGTCCGGCACGCGGGCGTCGGAGATCCCGGCGCACGACTACGACGTCGTGGTCTTCGAGAACCGCTTCCCCTCCTTCTCCCGGAATTTCGGTACGTACGCCGAGGTGGGGGGTCTGAGCGAGGTGCGGCCGGGAGTGGGGCGCTGCGAGGTGGTGTGCTTCACCTCCGACCACTCATCGTCGTTCGCGATGCTCTCCGACGCCCAGGTGGAGCTCGTGATGGACGCCTGGGCCGACCGTACGGCGGAGCTGTCCGCGATCGAGGGCGTGGAGCAGGTGTTCTGCTTCGAGAACCGCGGCGAGGAGATCGGCATCACCCTGACCCACCCGCACGGGCAGATCTACGCCTACCCCTACGTGACCCCCCGGACCAGGACACAGCTCGGCGCCGCCTCCCGGCACGCCGCCAGGCACGCGGGCCGCAACCTCTTCGCCGACGTGCTGGCGGCCGAGCGCGCCGCCGGCACGCGGGTGGTGGCCGCCAACGAGCTCTGGACCGCGTTCGTGCCCGCCGCGGCCCGCTGGCCGTTCGAGGTGCACATCTACCCGCACCGGCAGGCGCCCGACCTCGCGGCGCTGTCGGAGGAGGAACGCGCGGCCTTCGCCCCGCTCTACACCTCGGTGCTGCGGGCGTTCGACGGCCTGTTCGGGGTGATCATGCCGTACGTGTCGGCTTGGCACCAGGCGCCGGTGCGCGAAGGGCGTGATCTGGGCTATCTTCACCTGGAGCTGTTCAGCATCAGGCGCGCGCCCGGGAAGCTGAAGTACCTGGCAGGGTCGGAGTCGGCGATGGGCGCGTTCGTCAACGACGTGCCGCCGGAAGAGGCGGCCCGCATGCTTCGATCACAGGTAGATCACTAATTGGTTTCTACTTGGACTCGCATGACTTGCGATTTACTGTTACTGTCCCTTTTGCACCGGCCGAAAGGCCGGTGCGCCAACGCCTAATCCTGGGCGCGTCGCCCGGGAGCCGGGGACCCAAGCACCTGGGGTGAATCCACGTCCGTGGTAGGGAAGCGACTCCCCTCCCGAACCCGTCAGCTAACCCGGTCGGCAGGAGGGAGAGGAATTCCTACGTGGCGGCTGCGTCCCCCGCGCGTCTTGCCGTCGGTCTCGTCATCGCCGCCGCCGTGGTCTCCATCCCGGCCCCCGCGACGGCCGCGCCGAAACCCGACGAGTCCCGGCTCCGTACCGAGCTGAAGAACCTGAACACCAGAGTCGACGGGCTCATCGAGAAGTACAACCTCAAGCGGGTCGAGCTGGCCGAGGCGCGGAAGGCGTCGCAGGCGGCCACCGAGCGGCTCGCGACCGCCGAGCAGGCGCTGGCGGTCGCCGAGAAGCGGGTCGCCGAGATCGTCCAGATGGGCTACCAGGGCGGCGGCGCCTCGTTGCCCACCTTCATGCTCCCCCTCACCGGCGTCGGCAGCGCTGTGCTGGAGCAGCTGATCACCGAGCAGCAGGCGGTCGTGAACAGCGTCACCGCCATCCGGGACGAGAAGAAGAAGGCCGCCGACGAGACCGCCGCGCTCGCGGCCCAGATCCGCGCCGACACGGCCGCCGTGGAAGGGCAGCGCGACGAGGCCCAGGACGTCATCAAGGACATCGAGAAGAAGCTCCAGGACCTCGTGCCCGTCAGCTCGGGCCGCCGTTCGGACGGCAGCTGGGCGCCCCAGCTCCCCTCGGGCGACGACCACATCACGCCTCGCACCCGGGCCATGCGCGAGCTGATCAAGAAGAACTTCGCGCTGCCGTTCACGGTCGGCTGCTTCCGCTCGGGTTCGAGCGGCGAACACCCCCTCGGCAGGGCCTGCGACTTCATGCTCAGCTCAGGTGGCACCATGCCGGCCACGGTCAACCAGGTGCTGGGCGACCGCATCGCGGCCTGGGCCGTGGAGAACAAGGCC
The DNA here is from genome assembly GCF_003313395.1 of Nonomuraea lactucae. Classification (GTDB taxonomy): domain Bacteria; phylum Actinomycetota; class Actinomycetes; order Streptosporangiales; family Streptosporangiaceae; genus Nonomuraea; species Nonomuraea lactucae. The sequence goes on from NZ_QNFZ01000166.1 coordinate 3,199, forward strand.
AAGCTGGGCGTCAAGTACGTGATCTGGAAGCAGCGCATCAACCACGGGTCCGGCTGGAACCCGATGGGCGACCGGGGCAGCATCACCGAGAACCACTTCGATCACGTGCACATCTCGATGTACTGAGGGTCACCATGGCCGCGGAGGTCGGCTTCCGGTATGCCCGACCGTGGTGTCCACACCGATGTCGAGGGCGAACGAGCTGACATCGCCGGCCGGGACTTCAGTCGGAGGCGTCAGCCGGTGAGCCGGAGCGGGTTGAACAGGTCCGCGTAGAGCAGGAGGCCGGCCATGATGATCATCATGATGGCCAGCGCGTACGTGAGCGGCAGCACCTTGGCGATGTCGACGTAGCCGGGCTCGGGCCGTCGCATGATCTTGGCATAGGCCCGCTTGATCCCCTCCCATAGGCCGCCGGCGATGTGGCCGCCGTCGAGCGGGAGCAGCGGGATGAGGTTGAACATGCCGATGGCCAGGTTGAAGCCGGCCAGCAGGTTCACGAAGAAAATGATCTTCTTCTCGCCGGTCAGGTCAGAGGCGAGGATCTCGCCGCCCATGCGGCCCGCGCCCACGATGCCCACCGGGCCCTCGGGGTCGCGTTCGGCGCCGGAGAAGGCGGCGTTCCAGACGCCGACCATCTTCTCCGGCAGGTGGAACAGGGACAGGGCCACCCTGCCGGTGAGCTCGCCCATGTAGCCGACGACCTGCCCCATGCTCTGCCGCTGTATGACCTCGGTCGGCAGGACGCCGAGGAAGCCGACGTTCTTCTCGATGATGGCCGGGTCGTCGGGCTTGGGCCGGTCCTGGGCGATGAGCGTGGCGGGGAGCGTCAGAGGCTTGCCGTCGCGGACGACTCCGATCTGGGCGGCGCCGGGACCGTGCGCGCGGATCAGGCGGGTGGCGTCCTCCCATGAGGCGATCGGCCGGCCGTTGAACGAGACGATCCTGTCGCCCGGCTTCATGCCGGCCTTGGCCGCCGGAGTGGGCTGGTCGCCGGGCCTGCAGTCGGCGCGCTTCTCCGCGACCGGGATGACGCAGGTGTTGGTCTGCGGGGAGACGATCGGGGCGAGCGTGGGCACGCCGATGCCGACCAGCAGGATCGAGAAGAACACGAACGCCAGCACGAAGTTCATCAGCGGGCCGCCGGACATGACGATGATCTTCTGCCACCACTTCTTGCGGTAGAAGACGCGTTCCTCGTCGCCCGGCCGCACCTCCTCGAGCGCCGCCTGCCGGGCGGCGTCGATGAGTCCCTGGAACGGGCCGGTGGAGGCGCCGCGGAGCTTCGTGGGATCGTCGCCCGGGCGCGGCGGCAGCATGCCGATCATCCTGATGTAGCCGCCCAGCGGGATCCACTTGATGCCGTATTCGGTCTCGCCCCGGCGGATGGACCACGCCGTCGGACCGAAGCCCACCATGTACTGGGTCACCCTGACCCCGAAGCGCTTGGCGGGCACCAGGTGGCCGAGCTCGTGCAGTGCGATGGACGCCATCAGCCCGATGAGGAAGATGACCAACCCCGCGACGTACAGCCAATCCATAGAGGCGCGCTCCAGGGTAAGCGGAAGGTCCTGACAGCCCTCAAGACTAGTCGAACTCTCCACACCTGAACGGCTTGCGCCCGCTTTGCGGAATCGACAGACTGCGTTGACAGTACGCGATCACACGATCACCCTGGGGCATGAGAGAAGGGAGCGCCTTGATCCGGATCCTGGTCGCCGAGCACCTGCCGCTCGTACGGCGGGGCCTTGTCGCCTCCCTCGACGCGGAGCCCGACCTGCGCGTCGTGGCCGAGGTGGGTGACGCCGCCGACCTCGTTCCGGCGGCGCTGGCCTGCCGGGCCGACACCGCGGTCGTCGACCTGGACCTGCCCGGCACGGGTGGCGTGCCGGCCGTCGCGCGGCTGCGGGAGCACGCGCCGGGGTGCCGGGCGCTGATCCTGTCCGCCCAGCCCAACCCCGGCCAGGTACGCCGGGCGCTGGCGGCGCACGCGCTCGGCTTCATGAGCCTCGACATCGCCCCCGAGCAACTGGCCGAGGGCCTGCGGCAGGTCGCGGCCGGGCGCCGCGCGGTCGACTCGGAGCTGGCGGTCGCGGCCCTGCAGTCGGCCGCCAACCCGCTGACCCGGCGGGAGCTGGACGTGCTGCGGATCGCGGCCGAGGGGGCCCGGTCCACGGAGATCGCCGACCAGCTCTTCCTGTCGGTGGGCACCGTGCGCAACCACCTGTCGCGGATCATGTGCAAGACCGGGGCGCGCAACCGCATCGACGCCGTACGGATCGCCAGCGACTCCGGCTGGCTGTGACCGCGGCGCCCCGTCGTATGGGGCTGGGCTCCAGAAGCCGGACCCCGGAAGAAGCCGCGCCGCTCCGCCGGGGCCCGGGTCATGGGCGAGCCGACAAGAGCATCTCAGGGGTCCGGTGGGCGGGCCAGTGACCGTGTTCACCATTCGTGTGTGATCGGCGCACGGTCCGACCCGTGTGGTTCGTAACGGCTGACATCGGAAGGGCCTCGCAGCGCCGTCAGGGGCGCCAGACGAGCACCAGCGCGCAGTCGTCGTTGTGCCCGGACGCCATGGCGTTGACCAGTGCCCGCGCCCCGTCGCGGAACCCGGACGGCAGCAGCCGCTCCGCCTCCCCCAGCAGCTTGTCGAGCCCGGCGTCGATGTCGCGGCCCGGCTGCTCGATCAGCCCGTCGGTGTAGAGCAGCAGCGCGTCGCCCTTGCGCAGGGTGCCGCTGTCGGGCTCGCAGTGCAGGTCGGGGACGACACCGAGGACGACGCCCTTGGCCGAGGCGACCTGCCAGCTCCCGGTGCCCGCGTCGAACTTCACCACGGGCGGGTGACCGGCCGACGTGATCGTGTAGTCGCCGCTGGCCAGGTCGAGCCGGACGTGCACGGCGGTCACGAAGCCCTCGTCGCCGCGCTGCCGGTGGAGGTAGGTGTTGCAGGCCGGCAGGAAGTCGTCGGTGGAGCCGAGCAGGCCGCCGAACGTGCCCGACAGCATCAGCGCCCTGGTGCCCGCGTCGACGCCCTTGCCGGACACGTCGACCAGGGCGACGTCCACCCGGTCGCCGTCGCGCATGGAGACCAGGAAGTCGCCGCCGAACGAGGAGCCGCCCGCCTGCTTGAGCACCACCCGCGCGCCCCAGTCCTTGGGCAGCGGCGGCAGCTCGCCCTGGCTCTTGAGCCGGTCGCGCAGCTCCAGCAGCATGGCGTCGCCGCGCAGCCCCTGCACGCCGAGCTTGCCGCGGGTGCGGGCCATGAGCGCCGCCAGCACGGTCGTGAAGCCGATCGTCACCATGAGCCCGACGCCGATGCCGCCCGCGCCCAGGGTGAACGCGATGTAGCCGAGCGCCACGGCGACCGCCGTGAGCAGCTTGGCCAGGCTGCTCAGCCGCAGCTGGAGGCCGCCCACGAGGGTGATGAGGATGAGCAGCGACGGCGAGAACCACTCGGTCGACACCCGCGCGGCGAGCACGCCCACCAGGAGGGTCAGTATGATCAGCGTGACCGTCAGGTTGCGGTCGCGGGCCAGGAGCCCTCTGCGGAGAAACCGCACGGCGGTCACCAGCAGCGGCACCCGCACGAGAAGCGCGCGGAGCCGTGGCGGGATCAGCGGCGCCGGACGGGAAGTCATGATGCGCCTGACTGTATCGGTCTGGCACACCTTTGGGCATCCCACTTGACCAATACCTTGATCATTAAGCACGGATATTCGGTGGCCGTCCCCCTTTGCCCGCTCCTACCGTGGACGGATGAGCCATACCATCCGCCCGATCGCCGAGGCCGAGTGGCAGTCGTTCGCAGACGTGCTCAGCGAGGGATTCGGCTGGACCCCCCACCCTGACCAGCTGGCACGTTTCAAGGCGGTGACGGAGTTCGACCGGACGCTCGCCGCTTTCGACGGCGACACGATCGCGGGTGTCACCTCCGTCTTCAGCCTCACCATGACGGTCCCCGGCGGGCAGCTCCCTGTCGCGGGCGTGACGGCCGTCAGCGTCCTGCCCTCCCACCGCCGCCGCGGCGTCCTGTCGGCGCTGATGCGCAGGCAGCTCGCCGACGTGCGCGAGCGCGGTGAGAGCGTCGCCGCCCTGTACGCCTCCGAGGCCGCGATCTACGGCCGCTACGGGTACGGCGGCGCGGCCGCCCAGCTGTCGTTCCGCGTCGGGACGAGGGGCACGGACTTCGTGGCGGACGCGCCGCGGGACCCGTCGCTGCGGCTGAGGGTCGTCAGGCCCGCCGAGGCACGCGGCGACTACGAGCGGCTGTTCGCGTCCGTGGCTCCCCTGCGACCGGGGCGCTACCTGCGAAGCAAGGGTGTCTGGGACAGCGTGCTGGCCGACGAGGAGCCCGACCACGAGGGCGCCGGGCAGCTGCGCTCGATGGTCGCCGAGGACGACCGGGGCGTGCGCGGCTACGCGCTGTTCCGGATCAAGGCGTCCTGGGACGACGACGGGCTGCCCGACGGCGAGCTGAGGCTGAAGGAGCTGGAGGCCGCCGACCCGGCCGCGTACGCGCTGCTGTGGCGCAGCCTGCTGGACCGCGACCTGGTCTCGCGGGTGGAGGCGGGCGGCAGGCCGGTGGACGACCCGGTCCTCGCGCTGCTGGCCGACCCGCGGCGGCTGCGCGCCGGCTGGTCCGACGAGCTGTGGGTGCGCCTGGTTGAGGTGGACAGGGCGCTGACGTCGCGCTCCTACTCCGCGCCCGTGGACGTGGTGATCGATGTCGAGGACGAGGTGTGCCCGTGGAACGCGCGCCGCTGGAGGCTCACGGCCGACCCTGCGGGCGCGGAGTGCAAGCCGGTCGACGACGAGCCCGACGTGTCGCTGCCGGTCTCGGCGCTCGGCTCGGCCTACCTCGGCGACGGGCTGCTCGCGACGAGGCTGGACGCGGGGCTGCTGCGCGAGCACTCTCCGGGCGCGGTGCGGGCGCTGGCCACGGCCATGTCGTGGCACCCGAAGCCGTGGGCCGGGCTGGTGTTCTGAGGCGGGGCCGGCGTTCCCACGCGGCGGCCGGCGTTCCAGCCCGGCGGCCGGCGTTGTGACGGCGGCGCCCGGGTTCCGGCGCGGCGATCGGCGTTCTGACGTAGCCTCGCGGTATGGCGCTGCAGAGTATGCAGATCACGGCGATCGTCGCGATGCGGGCCCGTGACGTGTCGAGACCGTCGAAGGAGCAGCAGGAGGCCGCCGACAGGCGGCCTCTGCGCGACGAGACGCCCAGGCGCGAGCCGAGACGCCGCACCTGAGCGGCCCGTCGATCGCTCAGCCGGGCAGTGAGGGGAGCTGGCCGATCGTCTCGTAGGCCGACACCTGCGCGATGCGGCGGCTGTGGCGCTCGGCGCCGGAGAACGGCGTGGTCAGGAAGACCTCGACGAACCTGGTCGCCTCCTCGGTGGAGTGCATGCGGGCGCCGACGCTGACCACGTTGGCGTTGTTGTGCTCGCGGGCGAGCCGGGCCGTGTCCTCGTTCCACGCCAGGGCGGCGCGGATGCCGCGCACCTTGTTGGCGGAGATCTGCTCGCCGTTGCCCGAACCGCCGATGACCACGCCCAGGCTGCCCGGGTCACCGGCGACGCCCTCGGCCGCGCGCAGGCAGAACGCCGGATAGTCGTCCTCGGCGTCGTAGACGAAGGGACCGCAGTCGGTCACCTCGTGGCCGTGGTCCTTCAGCCAGGACACCAGATGGTTCTTCAGCTCATAGCCGGCATGGTCGGCACCGATGTAGACGCGCACGCGCCCAGTCTTCCACAGCGCCCGCCGGAGGGGTCCAGACCGGCCGCGCGCTGGCTAGAGTAAGGACTCCACTTGTTCGCCAGTCCTTACGGAGTAGAGCACCCATGCGAGAGATCCGCGTGATCGGCGAGCCGGTCCTGCGCACGCCCGCCGAGCCGGTGGAGGGCTTCGACCGGGAGCTGCGCCGCCTCATCGACGAGATGTTCCAGGCGATGTACGCGGTCAACGGGGTGGGCCTGGCCGGTCCGCAGGTCGGCGTCTCGCGGCGGCTGTTCGTCTACGACATCGGCGGTCGCAAGGGCCACGTGGTCAACCCGGTGCTCACCGTGGACGACGAGGAGGAGGTCCTCGACGAGGAGGGGTGCCTGTCGGTGCCCGACCGGCAGAGCGGCCTGCCCCTCTACGCGCCGGTCGCCCGCGCCTCCGGGGTGACGGTCGAGGGCTTCGACCGGCTCGGCCGCCCGCTGCGGCTGCGCGCCCGCGGCTCGCTGGCGCGCTGCTTCCAGCACGAGACCGACCACCTCGACGGCAGGCTGTACCTCGACCGGCTGCCCAAGAACGAAGCACGCAAGATCATGCTCAAGGCGTAGCGGCGCGCCGGGGCGGGTGATCGTCCGGGTACGGCCCTGCCGCGCGCTGGATGCTAGAGCTGCAGCGCCTTGACCTCCAGGTACTCCTCGAGGCCGTGCTCGCCCAGCTCGCGGCCGATGCCCGACTGCTTGTAGCCGCCGAAGGGGGCGGCGGGGTTGAACCTGCCGCCGTTGATCATGACCTGGCCGGTGCGGAGGCGGCGGGCGACGGCGACCGCGCGTTCGTCGGTGCCGGCCCAGACGGCGCCCGAGAGGCCGTAGCGGGTGCCGTCGGCGATGCGCACCGCCTGGTCCTCGCTGATGTAGGGGATGATCGACAGGACCGGGCCGAAGATCTCCTCCTGCTCGATCGTCATCCCCGGCTCCACCCCGGCGAAGACCGTCGGCTCCACGTAGTAGCCGCGCTCGTGGGGCCGATCGGTGCCGCCCGCCACCAGGCGGGCGCCCTCCTCCTGGCCCCGGTTGACGTAGCGCACGACGCGGTCGCGCTGGGCGGCGGAGACGAGCGGTCCGATCCGGGTGGTCTCGTCGAACGGGTCGCCGACGGTGTAGCCGCGCGCGGCCTCGACGGACAGGCGGACGGCCTCGTCGTACTGGTCTCGGTGGACGATCATGCGCGTCCAGGCCGAGCAGGTCTGGCCGGCGTTGATGAAGCAGTTGGCGACGCCCGCCTTGACGGCCACGCCGAGGTCGGCGTCGGGCAGGATGATGTTGGCGGACTTGCCGCCCAGCTCCAGCGCGACCCGCTTGACCGTCTCCACGGCGAGCGAGGCCACCCTGCGGCCCGCGGCCGTCGAGCCGGTGAAGGAGATCATGTCGACCTCCGGGTGCGCGGCCATCGCCTCGCCGACCACCGGGCCACGCCCGCTGACCAGGTTGAACACGCCCGGGGGCAGGCCGATCTCGTGCAGGACGTCCGCCAGCGCGTACGCGGCGAGCGGCGCCACCTCGCTCGGCTTGAGCACGACCGTGCAGCCGGCGGCGAGGGCCGGCGCCACCTTGCAGATGATCTGGTGGAGCGGGTAGTTCCACGGCGTGATCGCGGCGACCACGCCGACCGGCTCCTTGAGGAGGAGGGAGTTGCCGGTGCGCGACTCTCGCGGGTGGCTCTCGGCCAGCCGGGCGTAGGAGGCGAGCACCCCGGCGGGCATCAGCGTCTGCACCTTGCGCGCGAACCCGATGGGCGCGCCCATGTCGGTCGAGATCGTCCTGGCGATGTCGTCGGCGCGCTCCTCGATGAGTTGGGCCGCGGCGGACAGGAGCTTGGCGCGTTCGGCCGGATCGGTGGCGGACCAGGAGGGGAAGGCTCCGCGCGCCGCCAGCACGGCGGCCTCCACGTCGTCGGGGGCGCCCGCGGGCACCCTGTCGATGATCTCCTCCGTGGCCGGGTTGACGACGTCGATCGCCTCACCCGAGACCGAGGCGGTCCAGTGTCCGCCGATGTACAGCCTGCGCATGGCCCCCATCCTCGCGCGCCCGCCATCACAAAGCGAGACCGGGCGCATGACTCACCGACGTCAGCGAAGAAGTGCTCCCAGCAGAGTACGGTCATGCGCGCGGAAAAGAGGTGCGTTGTCGCAGATCTTCGCCGATCCGTTCAGCCGATCCGTTCGGCCGACGCGTTGCCGACGTGTTCAGTCGACTTCAGTCGACGCGTTCAGTCGAACCGGGGCTCGCGGGTCCGGGAGCGCTTCAGCTCGAAGAAGTCCTCGAACGCGGTCACCAGGAGCACGCCGTCCCACATGCGGCCCGCCTCGTCGCCGCGCGGGACGCGGGTGATGACCGGGCCGAAGAAGGCGTTGGCGCCGGCCCGGACAACGGGCGTGCCGACCTCGAGGCCGACGAGGGACATGCCCGCGTCGTGGGAGGCGCGGACCACCTCGTCGTACTCCTCCGACTCCATGGCGTCGGCGAGCTTCAGGTCGAGGCCCGCGGCTTCGAGCGCCCGCTCCGCGGTCTCGCGCAGCCGGTCGGGGCGCTTGCGCATGCCCTCGTTGTGCAGGCGGGTGCCCAGCTCGGTGTAGAGGGGGCCGACGACGTGGTCGCCGTACTTCTGCTGGGCCGCGACGACGACCCTGACGAGTTCGATGGCCCTGGCGTGGCGCCGGCGGTAGTCGTCGGAGACGTCCTTCCGGCCCTCGTTGAGCAGGGTCAGGCTCATGACGTGCCAGCGGGGCTCGATCGACCGTACCTTTTCCACTTCGAGGAGCCATCGTGAAGTGACCCAGGCGAAGGGGCAGAAAGGATCGAACCACAGATCGACAGGGGTCTTCTCAGTCATGTCGCGTCATAACCTGGGTGGGTCCGTGTCCTATTCCGAGCGTGGCAGGATACCGACGACCCCGACGAAGTGGTGGAAAAGGAGCAGAACTTGGCAGGCAACCTGACCCGGGATGAGGCTCGCGAGCGGGCCAAGCTGCTGAAGGTCGAGTCGTACGACGTCCAGCTCGATCTGACGGAAGGCGAGGAGCGCTTCGAGAGCGTCACCACCGTCCGCTTCGCCAGCACCCGCCCGGGGGCGTCCACCTTCATCGACCTGCACGGCGCCCGCGTGCGCAAGGTGACGCTCAACGGCGAGAACCTCGACGTCTCGGCCTACGACGCCGGCACGGGCCGCTTCCCGCTCCCGTCGCTGGCCGAGTCCAACGAGCTGCGCGTCGACGCCGACTGCAGCTACATGCGCACCGGCGAGGGCCTGCACCGTTTCGTCGACCCGGTGGACAAGAAGGTCTACCTGCACAGCCAGTTCGAGACGGCCGACGCCCACCGCATGTACGCCTGCTTCGACCAGCCCGACCTCAAGGCCACCTTCAAGCTGACCGTGCTGGCCCCGTCCGACTGGGAGGTGGTGTCCAACGCGGCCGCCTCCTCGGTGGCGGACCTGGGCGGGGCGGGCGGCAGGCACGGGGCCGTCGTGGCGGCCAGGCGGTGGGAGTTCCCGCCCACGCCCGTCATGTCCACGTACATCACCGCGCTGGTGGCCGGGCCGTACCACAAGGTCACCTCCGAGCACGACGGCATCCCGCTGGGCATCTACTGCCGCACCTCGCTGGCCGAGCACCTCGACGCCGACAACATCTTCGAGGTCACCCGGCAGGGCTTCGACTTCTTCCACGAGGTGTTCGGCGTCCGCTACCCGTTCGGCAAGTACGACCAGCTGTTCGTGCCCGAGTTCAACGCGGGCGCGATGGAGAACGCCGGCTGCGTGACCTTCCTGGAGGACTACGTCTTCCGCTCCCGGGTCACCGACGCCGTGGTGGAGCGCCGGGCCGAGACCATCCTGCACGAGATGGCGCACATGTGGTTCGGCGACCTCGTCACCATGCGCTGGTGGGACGACCTGTGGCTGAACGAGTCGTTCGCCACCTACATGTCCGTGCTGGCGCAGGCCGAGGCCACCCGCTGGGGCAAGGGGGCGTGGACCACGTTCGCGAACGTGGAGAAGTCCTGGGCCTACCGCCAGGACCAGCTTCCCTCCACCCACCCGATCGCCGCCGACATCCCCGACATGCAGGCGGTCGAGGTCAACTTCGACGGCATCACGTACGCCAAGGGCGCCTCCGTGCTCAAGCAGCTCGTCGCCTACGTCGGCCTGGACAACTTCCTGGCGGGCGTGCGCGACTACTTCAACGAGCACGCCTGGGGCAACACCGAGCTGAAGGACCTGCTCAACGCGCTGGAGCGGACCTCGGGGCGCGACCTGTCGTCCTGGTCGAAGGAGTGGCTGGAGACCGCCTGGGTCAACACGCTGCGCCCGTCGTTCACGGTGTCGGCCGACGGCCGCTTCGAGAGCTTCGAGGTGTTGCAGGAGGCGCCGGCCGACTACCCGACGCTGCGCTCGCACCGTGTCGCCATCGGCCTCTACTCGCTGGCCGACGGCGTGCTGGCGCGTACCAAGCGGGTCGAGCTGGACGTCGTGGGCGCGCGCACCGCCGTGCCCGGGCTGGTCGGCGAGGAGCAGCCCGACCTGGTGCTGATCAACGACGACGACCTGACCTACGCCAAGATCCGTCTGGACGAGCGGTCGCTGCGCACGCTGGTCGACGGCGGCATCGCCGCCTTCACCGAGTCCCTGCCGCGCGCCCTGTGCTGGTCGGCGGCCTGGGACATGACGCGTGACGGCGAGATGTCCACCCGCGACTACGTCAGCCTGGTCGTCTCGGGCGCCGGCACGGTCAAGGACATCACGGTCCTGCAGGCGGTGCTGCGGCAGGCGCGGCTGGCCGTGCAGCAGTACGCGGACCCACGCCGGCGGGCGGAGGGCCTCGCGCTGCTCGCCCGGGAGCTCAGGTCGCTGCTCGCGGCGGCCGAGCCGGGTTCGGACCACCAGCTCGCCTTCCTGCAGGCGTTCGCGCCCGTGGCCACCTCGGACGAGGACCTGGCCCTGCTGGGGAGCATCCTGGACGGCTCGGCGGTGCCCGAGGGCCTTACGGTCGACACCGACCTGCGCTGGACGCTCCTCCACGCGCTCGTCTCGGGCGGCGCGCTGGGCGAGGCCGAGATCGAGGCCGAGCTCCAGCGCGACGCCACCGCCACGGGCGAGCGGTCCGCGGCGCTGTGCCGCGCGGCCGTGCCGACC
>NZ_QNFZ01000164.1 GCF_003313395.1 Nonomuraea lactucae
CGGCCTCGCGCGGCACCGCCAGCGCCACCAGGTCCCCGGTCGCGCCCGCGGCCTGCCAGGGCAGGTTCTGCCCGCACAGCTCCCGCCGCAGCAGCTCGCCGTCCGCGCCCACCCCGTACAGCGTGCGCCCCCGTACGGCCAGCGCCCGGATGTCCGCGACCGGCCCGACGACCTCCCAGCCCGGCCCGCCACCGGCCGAGAGCCTGTCGAGGACGTTGCGGGTGACGCGTTCGACCACCGGATCGCCCAGGGTGTTGCCCCAGTTGACCGTGGCGGCGTTGAAGACCGTGCCCAGGCCGCTGGAGAAGATCCCCATGGTCGCCATGCCGCCCTGGCCGTACGCGCTCCAGTGCCGCAGGTCGGCGCTGGCCAGCACGACGAACGAGCCCGGCGTGCCGTCGCGGCAGGTGGCCCGCGGGACGCCGCCCACCTCCTCGATCTCGGCGGCGTCCGTCTCGTAGCCGAGGCAGCCCTGCCCGAACTTGTCGCCGTCGGTCAGCCCGGTGCCCTCGAACACCCAGTGCCCGGCGAAGCGCGCCGTGTAGGACTCCTCCAGCATGCGCGGCATGTGCGGCCCCCAGGCCCCGGCACCCGCGCGGAAGCTCACGCCGGTCAGCGTGTTCTCCGGCCGGCCCGTCGCCGACCATTCCACGGTGGCCAGCCGGGGGTCGCCGACGGGGTCGGACAGGGCGTCGCGGTGGCACACCATGGTCCGCCCGCCGTCCTCCAGCCTGATCTGCCACCACGCCGTGTTCCCGGAGAAGATCGCGAGGTTGCCGCCCCGCCGGACGAACTCCTCGACCGCGTCGCGCATCCCGGCCGACCAGTATTCGTCGTGGCCGTTGACGACCAGCAGGCGGTGCCGCGACAGCAGTCCGAGACCGTCGTGCAGGTCCAGGTTCGAGCAGTAGGCGACGCTGTAGCCGGCCGGGCGCAGCCACCGCAGCAGGCCGTGCTCCCACCGCTCCGGTGGCGGGCCGCCGCCCGGCCGGTCGAAGCTCACGCGGGAGGCCCGGGTCGGCTCCTCCGTCCAGTAGAGGCTCCGGCCCGGCTCGCCCGCCCTGTTGTACGCCTGCCAGGTGGTGAAGGGGACGCTGACCAGGATCGGCGCGGCCGGCACCGCCTCCCGTACCACGAAGTGGACCTCGTTGTCCGGGCAGGGGGCCGCCCCCGGGAGGCCCGCCGGCCACGGCACCTCGGGGCCGAACCTCGCGCGATACAGCGAGCTGGGCCAGTCGGCGCCGATCTCCAGCTCCCAGTCCGGCGCCGCGGTGCCGGAGAACACCACGCGGTCGTCGCTCACGTCCGCCACCTCGACGGACGGGTGCCCCGAGACCGTGAACCGCAGCGTCGAGCCCTGCGCGCAGGACGTCGCCTCGGCGTAGGCCCACGGGGTCATCGGCGAGCCGTCTCCACCAGAAGGTCCTCGAGGTCGAGCAGGTAGCGCTCGATGCCCGGCCGGGACAGGTGGCGGGTGTCGGCGGTCAGCGACACGCCGTCGGCCGCGACGTGCACGCAGAACCTGCAGTTGAGCCGGTCCTGGCTGAGCTGCCACTCCAGCGCGGTCTCCGCCCGCGCCCGGTCGAGCTCCCTCGGCCCGCACGCGGCCGGGCCCGGGTCGGCGAAGCGCAGGTCGTTGAAGCAGCAGTTGGGGTGGACGGGCTCGCCCCGCCGCTCGCTCTCCGCCCGGACGACCCGCGCCCGGTCGGCGGGGTCGTGGTAGGCGCTCCGGTACGCGCGCATCGCCGCCGGTCCCGCCGCCCGCAGGACCTCGGTGAACGGCCCCTCCACGTCGAGGGCGAACAGGCCCTCCTGCGACAGCGTGCTGACGACGGCCAGGGTGTCGCGCCGGAACCTGTTGGCCACGATCGGCAGCATCGCGCACCTGGCCTGGCCGGAGAACCGCCCGGCCAGCATCGTGGTCGCCGCGAGCAGCACCGTGGAGGTCGAGACGCGGTGGTCGTGCGCGATCGAGCGGGCGGCGCGGTGCAGGGCGGGGGAGCGGAGCACGGCGCGGTGGATGGGCGGGTCCGCCGCCTGGCCGCTCGGGGCCGCGAACATCGTCGCAGGCGCGCGCCGGTGCTCGGCCTCCCAGTGGGCCGCGGC
>NZ_QNFZ01000167.1 GCF_003313395.1 Nonomuraea lactucae
GCCGCCGACGTCACCGACCCCGAAGCGCTGCGCCAGGCCCGCGGCGCCGCCCTGGACCGGTTCGGCCGCGTCGACGGCCTCGTGCACGCCGCCGGGCTGCCCGGCGGCGGCATGGCCGAGGTCAAGGAACTGCACGCCGCCGAACAGGTCATGGCCCCCAAGATCGCGGGCACGCTGGCGCTGCGGGAGGCGTTCGGCGACCTGCCGCTCGACTTCGTGATGCTCTGCTCCTCCGTCACCGCCGTCGCGGGCGGGTTCGGGCAGGTGGACTACTGCGCCGCCAACAACTTCCTCGACGCCTACGCCAGCACGTGGGCGCCCGCGCTGCCCGGCCCGGTGCTGTCGGTCAACTGGGGAGCCTGGCTCGAGATCGGCATGGCCGCAGAGGTGGCCGCGCCGGTCGCCTTCCGCGCCCTGCAGCGCGGCGACCGGGTCAGCCAGCTCGACCACCCCGTCCTCACCCACCGCCACGACACCTCGGGCCGCCACCCCTGGTTCACCGGCACCCTGGCTCCGGCCACCCACTGGCTGCTCGACGAGCATCGCGTCGCCGGGGTGCCCGTCATGCCGGGCACCGGCTACCTGGAGACGGCCCGCGCCGCGTTCGAGGCCGCCGTGCCCAGCCCCGGCCCCGGCCACGTGGTCGAGCTGCGCGACGTCGCCTTCGTCGCGCCCCTCCCGGTCGCCGACGGTGCGAGCGCGGAGGTGCGCGTGCTGCTCACACCCGCGGGCGACGGCATGGACTTCGAGGTGGTCAGCGTCGCGGCCGGTCAGACGACCCAGCACGCCAGGGGAGCGGCCGCCTGGGTCCCCACCTTCGACGACACCACCGAAGACACCTCCGACGACACCACCGAAGGCACCGCCGACCACACCGCCGGGCAAGCTGACGGCCACGCTCACGGCCACACTCACGGCCACGCTGGTGGCCAGGCCGGCGGTCATGGCTCCGGGCTGGCCGACATCCGCGCCCGCTGCACCTACCCCGCAGGCGAGGCCGGTGGCGGCAGCCCGTTCGCCTCGGCGTCCGGGCTGGTCACCTTCGGCTCCCGCTGGACCAGCCTCGGCACCGTCCATCACGGCGCCGGCGAGCAGCTCGCCCGCCTGGAGGCCGGGCCCGAGGTCACCGCCGACCTCGACCGCCTTCCCCTGCACCCGGCCCTGCTCGACGAGGCCACCGCGTTCATCGCCGTCACCGGCGAGCACAGCTACCTGCCGCTCGGCTACGGCCGCGTCACCCTGCACGCCCCCCTCCCGCCCCGCCTGTGGAGCCACGCCCAGCCGCGCGACACCGGAGGCGACGAGGTGATGGCCGCCGACCTGACCCTCTACGACGACACCGGCCGGCGCGTGGTGACGATCTCCGACTTCGTGCTGCGCCGCATCGACAGGCAGGCCGTCACCCAGACCGTCGGCGAGCAGGCCCGCCACACCGCCCAGGACGCCACCGTCAAGGAGGAGTCCGCCGCCGCGGGCGCCGCCCTCGACATCGACGGCGCCAAGCGCGGCATCCCGCCGGCCGGCGGCGCCGACGCCTTCCGCCGCCTGCTCGCCTCCCGCCTCGGCTCGCAGGTCGTGGTCAACGCCACCCGCCTGAGCGAGTTCGTGGCCGGGGTGCGCGAGCTCACCCAGGACACCGTGGCCTCGGAGCTCGACGCCGCCGCGGCCACCGACGGCGCCGGCAGCCTGGACGCCGACCACGTCGCCCCCCGCAACGACCTGGAGGCTTTGCTCGCCCAGCTGTGGGGTGAGGTGCTCGGCGCCCGCCAGGTCAGCGTCGAGCAGGACTTCTTCGAGCTGGGCGGCAACTCCCTCGTCGCGGTCCAGCTCATCGCCCTCATCAGGAAGAAGATCGGCGTCCGGCTGCCGATGCGCAGCCTGTTCCAGGTGCCGACCGTGGCCGGCATGGCCGCGCTCGTCGAGGAGCTCCGCACCCAGACCCAAGCCGACAAACCACAGCAAACCACCACCATTGCCCGGCTACCCCGCACCGAAAGGGCCTGACATGCGCGACGGCCAGTACAAGGTCGTGGTCAACCACGAAGACCAATACTCCATCTGGTTCGCCGAACGACCCATCCCCCAAGGCTGGCACGCGACCGGCTTCGAAGGACCCAAGCAAACCTGCCTCGACCACATCGACCAGGTCTGGACCGACATGCGCCCGCGCAGCCTGCGCGAGGCCATGGGGGAGTAGGAGGGAGAACACCGGGTGACCGGCACATACGTCTTCCCCGCGTCGTACGCGCAGGAACGCCTGTGGTTCCTCGCCCAGCTCGACCCCGGCGCGCCCGCGCACCACGTCAACGCCGTGATCGACCTGCCCGGCACCGACCACCACCGGTGCGCGCGAGCCCTGCAGGAGATCGTCCGCCGCCACGAGACGCTGCGCACGGCCCTGACCACCGAAGACGGCGCCCTCGTCCAGGTCGTCCTGGCCGACCTGCCGGTCACCCTCCACCACACCGACCTCAGACATCTGCCCTCCGACCGAGCCGAACACGACTTCCAGGCGCTCGCCCGCGCCGACGCCCGCCGCCCGTTCGCCCTCGACCAGGCCCCCCTCTGGCGCGCCCGCCTGGTCCGCCTCACCGAACGCGACCACCGGCTGGTGTTCGTCGTCCACCACGCCGTCTTCGACGCCCGCTCCGGCACCAACCTCGCCACCGAACTACGCGAACTCCACGACGCCCCCACCGAAGACCGCCCGCCCCGCCTGCCCGACCTGCCCGTCCAGTACGCCGACTACGCCACCTGGCAACGCCGGCACCTCACCCAGGGCGTACTGGCCGAACAGCTCGGCTACTGGCGCGAACGCCTGGCCGGCCTGCCCGCCGACACCGGCCTGCCCACCGACCGGCCCCGCCCGCCCGCACGCGGCCACGACGGCGCCGAACACCACCTCCACCTGCCCGCCGACCTCGTCGACACCCTCGAAGCACTCGCCAGGACACGCGGCGTCACCCTGTTCATGGTCCTGCTCGCCGCGCTCAAGGCCCTGCTCGCCCGCCACGCCGACCAGCACGACATCGCCGTCGGCACCCCCGTCGCCGGCCGCGACCTGCCCGAGGTCGAACCGCTCATCGGCATGTTCGTCAACACCCTCGTACTGCGCACCAGCCTGCACGGCGACCCCGCCTTCACCACCCTGCTGGACCGGGTCCGCACCACCGTCCTGGCCGCCCTCGACCACGCCGACGTCCCCTTCGACCGGCTCGTCGAAGCCCTCCAGCCCGAACGCGACCCCAGCCGCACCCCCCTGTACCAGGTGGGCTTCAACCTGCTGCCCATGGATTCGCGCGGCCAGTTCGCCAACGGCACCGCCCAGCTCGACCTCACCTTCGACGTCATCCGCACCGCCGACGGGGCCGGCGTGTGGATCGAATACAGCACCGACCTGTACGACGCCGCCACCGTGCAACGCCTGGCCACCTCCTACCGGCTCATCCTCACCGCCGTCGCCGCCGACCCCACCCTGCCCCTGTCCCGCCTGCCGCTGCTCACCCCCGCACAACGCGACCAGATCCTCACCGGCTGGAACGCCACCACCGCCCCGTACCCCGACCGGCCCCTGCACGACCTGGTCACCGAGCAGGCCGCCCGCACCCCGCACACCGTCGCGGTCCGCACCCCCGACGGCGACGAGCTCACCTACGCCGAACTCGACGCCCGCACCCACGCCCTGGCCCGCCACCTCACCGCCCGCGGCCTCAGCCCCGAGTCCCGCGTCGCCCTCTGCCTGCCGCGCGACCCGCGTCTGGTCGTCGCGTTGCTGGCGGTGCTGAAGGCGGGCGGCTGTTACGTGCCGCTCGA
>NZ_QNFZ01000020.1 GCF_003313395.1 Nonomuraea lactucae
CACCGGCCGTGGCCTGGCCCGCTGCCGCCTGGCCCGCCGCCGACGCCTCGGCAGCTGCCCCGGCCTGCCCGGACGTGCCCTGCGAGCTCACCCGCGCCCGGCCCGTCTCCGGGTCGATCTTGCGGTTGTCGCGGATCACCGGCTCCCCGTGCTCGTACCCGTTGTCGCGCGGCGGCATCACTTGTCCTTCTTCGGCTGGTCCTCGTCGACGATCTCGGCGTCCACGACGTCGTCGTCGGCCTTCGCCTGCGCCTCGTCACCGGCCGCGGCGTCCTGCGGGGCGCCCTCACCGGCGGACTGCTGGCTCTGGGCGTAGATCGCCGAGCCCATCTTCTGGCTGACCGTGGCGAGCTTCTCGGCCGACGTGCGGATCACGTCGGTGTCGGTGCCCTCCAGGGCCTGCTTCAGCTCAGTCAGCGCGTCGTTGACCTCGGTCTTGATCTCGCCGGGGACCTTCTCGTCGTTCTCGCGGAGGAACTTCTCCGTCTGGTAGGCGAGCCCGTCGGCGTTGTTGCGGACCTCGGCCTCCTCGCGGCGCTGCTTGTCCTCCTCGGCGTACGACTCGGCCTCGCGCATCATCCGCTCGATGTCTTCCTTCGGCAGCGCGGAGCCGCCGGTGATCGTCATCGTCTGCTCCTTGCCCGTGCCCAGGTCCTTGGCGGAGACGTTGACGATGCCGTTGGCGTCGATGTCGAAGGTGACCTCGATCTGCGGGATGCCGCGCGGCGCCGGCGCGATGCCGGTCAGCTCGAACGTGGCGAGCTTCTTGTTGTAGGACGCGATCTCGCGCTCGCCCTGGTAGACCTGGATCTGCACCGACGGCTGGTTGTCCTCGGCCGTGGTGAAGACCTCCGAGCGCTTGGTCGGGATCGTGGTGTTGCGCTCGATGATCTTGGTGAAGATGCCGCCCTTGGTCTCGATGCCCAGCGACAGCGGGGTCACGTCGAGCAGCAGGACGTCCTTGACCTCGCCCTTGAGCACGCCGGCCTGCAGGGCGGCGCCGATGGCGACGACCTCGTCCGGGTTGACGCCCTTGTTGGGCTCCTTGCCGCCGGTCAGCTCCTTGACGAGCTCGGAGACGGCGGGCATGCGGGTCGAACCGCCGACGAGCACCACGTGGGCGATGTCGGCGACCTTGATGCCGGCGTCCTTGATCACCTGGTGGAACGGGCCCTTGGTCCGCTCGAGCAGGTCGGCGGTGAGCCGCTGGAACTCGGCGCGGGTCAGCTTCTCGTCGAGGTGCAGGGGCCCCTCGGAGGAGGCGGTGATGTAGGGCAGGTTGATGGTGGTCTCGGACTGGCTGGACAGCTCGATCTTGGCCTTCTCGGCCGCCTCGCGCAGGCGCTGGAGGGCCATCTTGTCCTTGGCCAGGTCGACGCCGTGGGCGTTCTGGAAGCGCTTGACCAGCTCGTCGACGACGCGCTGGTCCCAGTCGTCGCCGCCGAGGTGGTTGTCGCCCGAGGTGGCCTTGACCTCGACGAAGCCGTGGCCGTCCTCCTGGCCGACGTCGAGCAGGGACACGTCGAAGGTGCCGCCGCCGAGGTCGAAGACCAGGATCGTCTGGTCCTGCTCCTTGTCGAGCCCGTAGGCGAGGGCCGCCGCGGTCGGCTCGTTGATGATGCGCAGCACGTTGAGGCCCGCCACCGTGCCGGCCTCCTTGGTGGCCTGGCGCTGGGCGTCGTTGAAGTAGGCCGGGACGGTCACCACCGCGTCGGTGATCTTCTCGCCCAGGTACGCCTCCGCGTCCTGCTTCAGCTTCTGCAGCACGAAGGCGCTGATCTGCTGCGGGGAGAACTTCTTGCCGTCGATCTCCGTGGACCAGGTGGTGCCCATCTCGCGCTTGACCGAGCGGATGGTGCGGTCCACGTTGGTGACGGCCTGCCGCTTGGCGACCTCGCCGACCAGAACTTCGCCGTTCTTCGCGAAGGCGACCACGGACGGCGTGGTCCGCGAGCCCTGCGCGTTGGCGATGACGGTGGGCTCACCGCCCTCGAGGATCGAGACGACGGAGTTGGTCGTCCCAAGGTCGATACCTACCGCACGTGCCATGAGTACGTCCTTGTGATCAAAGTTGAGTCGGTTGGACTCAACGTACGAGTGACAACTGTCTTTGTCAAACGTCTTGAGTCTATGTGACTCAACCCCGATGGCGCGCGGCGCATTCCGCCAAGTCGTGAACGTCCGTGGGAGGCCGTCCGTTCCCTCCCGGGTTCAGCCGACGGGGGCGCGTCGGCAGAGCGGCCAGGCCATGGTCGGCCCCGGTGGCCGGGGCGGCGATGCCATGGGTGGCCGCTCGGAGCGTCGGGGCCGCTGATGACCACCGCCGCGTTCGGACCTGGTGCCGACCCGGTTAGGACTTGCCCCCGTCCACGATCTTGCGCTTGCCCAGAGGCGCCTTGAGCTTGACCGTCGTGGTCTTCTCGATGGCGATCAGGATGCAGGAGACGTTCTTCGCCTTGGGGGAGGTGCCCTCGTACAGGGTGATCGTCACGCGCTTCCTGGTCTCCTTGACCTTGACGCTGTCCAGCACCGTGCAGGGCGCCACGCCCGAGGACCAGACGAGCTGGATCTTGCGGCCCTTGGAGACGGACTTGGCCTTGGCCCACGGGACCTTGTGGGCGTCGACCGCGTTGCCGGTCGGCTTGACCGGCTCGGGGCCCTCGGTGGGAGCGATGGAGGGGGCGGTGGTCACCGCCGTGGCCGTGGCGGGAGTGTCGGAACCGGGGACGGAGGACGCCGCGCGTCCCTCGGGCATCGCCGCGCCGCAGCTCGTCGCGAGCAGACATCCGGCCAGAAGAGTCGCTGTCATCGATCGCATACCCCGTACGACGGACGGGACCGCGGCCCGGTTCATCGCGCCGGATCCGCCGGTGGCCGGGGGCGTGAAGCTAGGGTTGAGACGTGCTTCGACAGGTCCTGCTAGCAGCCTCCAGGAGCGAGCGCGTCGAGCGCGCCGTCTCGACCTCCCCGCTGACCAGGGAGGTGGTCAGGCGCTACGTCGCCGACGACGTGGGCGCGGTCGTCTCCCGGCTGACCCGTGACGGGCTGCTCGTCACCGTCGACCACCTCGGCGAGGAGGTGACCGACAGGGCACAGGCCGAGGGCGCGGTGCGGGCCTACCTGTCGCTGCTCGGCCGCCTGCCCGAGGGCGCCGACGTGTCGGTCAAGCTGACCGCGCTCGGATTGCGCCTGTCGGAGCAGCTCGCGCTCGACAACGCCGCCACCATCTGCGAGCACGCCGCGCCGCGCGGCATCACGCTCACCCTCGACGCCGAGGAGCACGACACGATCGCCGGACTGCACTCCGTGCACGCAACTTTGCGCAAGGAGCATCCCTCGGTGGGCGTCGTGGTGCAGGCCTACCTGCCCGGCGCGCAGGAGCGCTGCGCCAGGCTCGGCGAGTCCGAGGGGGCGAGGGTGCGGCTGTGCAAGGGCGCCTACACGGCGCCGGGCGCCTACACCGATCCGGCCGACATCGACCGCTCGTTCGTCCGCTGCCTCAAGGTGCTGATGGCCGGGTCCGCGTACCCCATGGTCGCCACGCACGACCCGCGGCTGGTGGAGATCGCCTCGGCGCTGGCGGTGCTCAGCGGGCACGACTTCTCGTCGTTCGAGTATCAGATGCTGTACGGGGTGCGCCCGGCCGAGCAGGAGCGGCTGGCCAGGCTGGGAGCCCAGATGCGGGTCTACGTCCCCTACGGCGACGACTGGTACGCCTACCTCATGCGCCGCCTCGCCGAGCGCCCCCGCAACCTGGCCTTCTTCGCCCGCTCCCTGCTGGGCAGGCGCTAGCGAGTCGGTAGGCTGCTGGCGTGATTGCGATTCTGGGCACGGGCAAGATGGGCGAGGCCCTGCTGTCCGGGCTGCTGCGGGCGGGGTTCGAGCCGGACGACATCGTGGCCACGGTGCGCAGGCCCGAGCGGGCGCGGGCGCTGCGCGAGACCTACGGCGTACGTACGATGTCCAACGCCGAGGCGGCCAAGATCGCGGAGACGTTGATCCTGGCGGTCAAGCCGCAGGACATGGCGGCGCTGCTGGCCGAGATCGCGCCCTTCGTGCCCGCCGACCGCCTGGTGATCAGCGCGGCGGCCGGCATCACCACCTCCTTCGTCGAGCAGCGTCTCGGCGACGAGGTGCCCGTGGTCAGGGTCATGTCCAACACGCCCATCCGGTTCGACGAGGCGATGAGCGTCATCTCGGCCGGGGCCCACGCGGGCGAGGAGCACCTCCGGCACACCGAGGACCTGCTCAGCCCCGTCGGCAAGGTGCTGCGCATCCCCGAGTCGCAGCAGGACGCCGCGACCGCCCTGTCGGGCAGCGGTCCCGCCTACTTCTTCTACCTGGTCGAGGCCATGGTCGACGCTGGCATCCTGCTCGGCATGCCCAGGGCGGCCGCCCTCGACATGGTGACCCAGTCGATCGTGGGCGCGGCCGTGATGCTGCGCGACTCGGGCGAGCATCCGGTGATCCTGCGCGAGGCCGTCACCTCTCCCGGCGGCACGACCATCGCCGCCATCGCCGAGCTCGAACGGCACAGCGTGCGCGCCGCCTTCCTCGCCGCCATCGAGGCCGCCCGCGACCGGGGCCGCGAGCTCGCCTCCGGCTGAGCCGCGCTTCGGCCACGTACGGCTAGGCCGTGGCCACCTTGGTGACGATCCGGACCCATCGGACCGTGTCGGGTTGAAGCCGCAGGTAGGTGTGATCGGAGACGTCGGCGTCGACGCAGCCTGTCGAGTCGCAGAAGAGCACGCAGTTGACGCCGTCGTTCTGCGCGCTGCGAAAGAGGATGCCGTCCACGGGATATCTCGGCAGAAAGCGCAGGAACTCCGTGACGACCTGGGTCGGCACGTACTCGATGTGCTCCCGGCCGTCGAGTGTGATCGGTTTACCCAGGTCCGTGGCGAAGGACCGGAGGAATCTGACGTCGAAGTAGCGTTCGCCGGGCGGCACCTCGCGATAGAGGCTTGGCACGGGCGGCAGGTCGGCGAGGTTGAGCAGAGTCAACTCTCTCGTCGTCTGAAATGCTCCCACGATGGCGTAACGCCGCGTGCTGTGCGCGCCGATCTCGGCGACCACGGTGTCGATGTCGTCGCTGCCGTAGAACATGGATATTCCCGCGGGGCTCATCCGGTTGTTCGACGCGTGCTCGCGGGGTGGCGAACCCAGCTCCGCGGCCGTGCCGTACTCGTCCACCTTGGAGGGTGCGTCGGCCAGCCGGCCACGCCAGAACACCCGCCCAGCGGGGACCTTCAGCAGTGCCCCGGTGTCCGGGAGAATTCTCTCCAGCTCCCGCAGGAACTCGGCGGCCGTGAATTCGCCGGGATGGCGGGAGCCCTCCTCGGGCGTGGACAGGAACACGAAGCGCGACCTGTGCTTGACCATGTCGCAGAATACGTCCCAACCCCAGCGCAGTGCCTGGTCACGAGTGGTCTCGGCGATGTGGCACCCGGTCCACAGTTGATCGGTGAGCACGACAGTGACGGCCTCCAGGACGTCATCCTGGACGTCACCCTCACAGATGTCATACGCGACGTCGGCGGAGTCGAAGACGTGCCCCCCGAACCATTCGCCCTCGTCATGGACCAGGCCCGCGTCCTCCACTGACATGTAGAGAAATCTGACGGCCCTCATGACGATGTGCATGAAGTCCTCGAAGGGCGCGGCTATCGGCTCCTCGTCCTCAGCCACGGCACCGCAGAACGAGCACGCACTCTCGCTGAGATGCGGCCTGGTCTCCTCGCGGAGGGTTTCATCGATGACGCACTCCAGGCAGAGCGTCTTGTCCGTGTCTCCGAAGCCGCGCGCCCAGATCTCTTCCTGATGTCTCTTCGCCAACCCCATGGCCCCATGGAAGCATCACCCGCGGGCGGGAGGCCCTGTGTAGCGGGAGGTCCCGGGAGGGGCGGGCACCCCTGTCCCTACGATGGGTCGGGTGACGATCCGTCGCGGCATCCCCCCGCTGCTCGTCGTGTCCCTGCTCGCGCTCTCGGGCTGCACCTCCGACCCGCCGGCGAACATCGGGTTGGGCGAGGTCGGACGCGCCCCCGTCACCGAGGTCGTCGAGGCGCCCGCCACGGTCGGCGCCCGGGCCACGGCGACTCTGCGCTCCCCCGCACAGGGCACGATCGCCAAGCTGTACGTACGCGAAGGCGACCGCGTCAAGAAGGGCGAGGTCCTCGCCAGGATCCGTTCGCCGCAGGCCGAGGCCCAGCTCCAGCAGGCCCGCCAGGCCGCCAGGCTCGCCTCACCGGCAACCCCTTCCCTGGTGCGGCCCTCGGTCCGTCTCGCGTCCTTCGACACCAGGGCGTTCGACGCCAAGGTGAGCAGGCACTTCGCCACGGCGCGCAAGGAGGCGAAGAAGATCCGCGACGCCCAGGCGCGCAAGCAGCTCCTCAGCGCCATCGACCTCGCCCAGGCGCAGCACCGGGCGCAGACGAGGGCGCTGGCCACGATCACCGCCCAGCTCAACCGCTCCATCAACGGCGTGCTGTCCGGGGTCACCAGCGGGCTCGGCGGGCTCACGTCCTCCATGGCGTCCCTGCAGGCAGCTTCCAAATCGCAGGCCAGGGCCGCGGCCAAGGCGGCGGAGAGCACCGTCAAGGCGCTCACCGTGAAGGCGCCGTTCGCCGGGGTGGTCACGCTCGGGCGCGTGTCCGGCGGCGGGGGCTCGGGCGGGCTCGACGGGCTGCTCGGCCAGATCCCGGGCGGCGGCGCGCAACTGCCGTCCCTCCCGTCCACCGGCTCGGGCGGCGGCGGCACGCCCGTCGCGACCGGCGTGCCGGTCTCGGCGGGTGACACGATCGCGACCGTCACCGACGTCTCCGCGCTCACCCTCGCCGCCGACATCGACGAGACCGACGTCCTGCTCGTCAAGAAGGGCACCAGGGCGACGGTCGAGCTCGACGCCGTGCCCGGCGCGGGCTACACGGGCCGCGTGACCGGCGTCGGCGTCACCCCCAAGGAGGGCACGACCGGCGGCGTCAGCTACCCGGTGCAACTGGCTCTCGGACCGGGCACGTTCGACGACGGCACCAGGGCGCCCACGCCCAAGCCGGGGATGAGCGCGGTGGCGCGGCTCACCGTCCGCGAGTCGCCGTCCGCGGTCTCGGTGCCCGCCTCGGCGATCGTCTCCAGCGGGCGCGAGAGCGTGGTCTGGGTGGCCGCGAGCGGCGGCGCCGAGCGGCGCGTGGTCAAGCTCGGCGCCCAGGGCGACGCGGTGGTGGAGGTGCTCTCCGGGCTCTCGGTCGGTGAACGCGTGGTGGTCAAGGGCGCCGACTCGGTACGGCAGGGCCAGCGCCTCCCATGACCCGCTCCGAAGAGACGGCGTGGCCCGCGGACCTCTCGATCTCCTCGATCCCCGCGATCGAGGCCGTGGACCTCACCCGGCGCTACCAGCTCGAAGGGGTGGCCGTCGACGCGCTGCGCGGCGTCTCGCTCCGGATCGACCAGGGCGAGTTCGCGGCCATCGTCGGCCCCTCGGGCTCGGGCAAGTCCACGCTCATGCACCTGCTCGGCTGCCTCGACAGGCCGACCTCGGGCGTGCTCAGGGTGAACGGCGTGGAGATGTCCGGGCTGTCCGAGAGCCGCCTGGCCGAGCTGCGCAACCGGACCATCGGCTTCGTCTTCCAGTCCTTCCACCTGCTCGCCAGGACCTCGGCGCTGGACAACGTGGCGCTGCCGCTGGTCTACCGGGGCGCGGGCCGGGCCGAGCGGCGCTCCCGCGCGACGGCCGCCCTGGAGGCGGTGGGCCTGGGTCACCGGATGGGGCACCGGCCGTCGCAGATGTCCGGCGGCGAGCAGCAGCGGGTGGCCATCGCCAGGGCTCTGGTGGGCGAGCCGAAGGTGTTGCTCGCCGACGAGCCGACCGGGAACCTCGACACCCGCAACGGCGCCGAGGTGATGGCCATCCTCGACCGGCTCAACAGCGAGAGCGGCGTGGCCGTGGTGCTGGTCACGCACGACCAGGAGATCGCGGCCCACGCCCGCCGCCAGATCCACGTCCGCGACGGGCTCATCGAGCTCGACACGGCCACGGCACAGGCCACGGGACAGGCCACGGGACAGGCCACGGAGGGGGCCGCGGAGGGGGGAAGGCCGCTGTGAGGGGGCGCGAGGCGTTCGTCATGGCGCTGGAGGCGCTGCGGGTCAACCGGCTGCGCAGCGCCCTGACCATGCTCGGCGTCATCATCGGCGTGCTCGCCGTGGTGATCCTGGTCTCCGTCGGCACCGGCGCGAAGGACGCGGTGGAGAAGCAGATCTCCGGCCTCGGCACCAACATCATCCTGGTGGTCCCCGGTCAGCTCACCGTGGGCGCCGCGCCGACGCAGAGCAGGCTGAGCCTGGCCGACGCGGCCTACGTGCGCCGGGTGGTCGGCGATCCGGCCAAGGTGACCGTGTCCCTGCAGTCGGGCGAGACCGTGCGGGTCGGCCGTACCGAGGCGTTCGTCACGATCGTCGGCACCGACCAGAACCTCACCAACATCTTCGACCGGCCCCTCGCCAAGGGCCGGCACCTGAGCGAGACCGACGTCGACACGCGGCGCAGGGTGGCCGTGCTGGGCGCGGAGGTGGCGGCGAAGATGTTCGGCGACATCGACCCGATCGGGCGGCAGGTGTCGATCGCGGGGGCGAGGTTCCGGGTGGTCGGGGTCTACGCCACGGTCGGCCAGACGTTCGGGCTGTCGCGCGACCAGGAGGTGCACGTACCGGTGACGACCGCGCAGCGCATGATCGGGGTCGACCGGATCAACGGGCTCGCGGTGGGCGCCTCGGGCCCCGACGAGATCCAGCCGCTCCAGGAGAAGGTCGTGGCGGCGCTGGCAGCGCGGTATCCGGGGGAGAAGTTCTCCGCCGTCACCCAGACGCAGCTCCTAGGCACGATCGGCAGCGTGCTCGGCATGCTCACCGGCGTGCTGGCGGCCATCGCCGGCATCTCGCTGCTGGTGGGCGGGGTGGGCGTGTCCAACATCATGCTGGTCAGCGTGCGGGAGCGGACCCGGGAGATCGGGCTGCGCAAGGCGCTCGGCGCCCGGCAGCGGGACGTGCTGGCGCAGTTTCTCATCGAGGCGGTGCTGCTGACCACGATCGGCGGGGTGATCGGCATCGTGCTGGGGGTCGGCGGCGCGGTGGCCATCCGGTCGTTGACCGAGGTGCCCGCCTCGATCACCTGGTGGTCGATCGCGCTGGCGTTCGGGGTGTCGGCCGCCGTCGGGGTGTTCTTCGGCGTCGCGCCGGCGCGGCGGGCGGCCAGGCTCGACCCCGTCATCGCCCTCCGCGCCGAGTGAGGAGGTCCGGGCGCGGCCTTTCCGGGTCCGTTGATTCAACCGGCGCCACTCGGGCGGTCCGGCTTCGCAGCCGCGAGAGCCGCGTCGAGCTGTGCCTTGGCCCCTTCGCTGAGCGTCGTCCGAATCACATGACCGTGCTGTTGGATCTGCGGGAGGACCCTCTCAAGGGTCATGTCGCGGACGAGGAGAATGAGCGCGGCGCTCCCGGGAGTCAGGTTCGCGCTGAGCTCGTTGACGAAATTGTGGGCCGCGCCGGCGTCACCGAACTCGCTCTTCCATTTCGCGCCGCCCGCGACCGCGCCGACCGCTATGCCGAACAGCGGTGCCAGGAGCAGCAGCCCGATCAGGCCTCCCCAGATGGCCCCTCCAGCGGCTGCCGCGCCGACGCCGGTGCCGCCCTGCCGCACCTCGATCTTCCCGTCCTCGTCCCTGATCAGGACGACGACATCCTCGATCTGGAGCAGCCCGTCCGCGCCGGCCTGGTGGACTCGCTTCTTGGCCAGCTCGACCGCCGCCCGGTCAGGGTATGCAATCGCGATGAGATCACTCACTGTGCCCTCGCGCTGGATCATCGAGCACGTGCAGCAACGACTCCATTGTTTCACCCCGCTCGTGTGCTCTGCGGCTCGGGTCCGCGACCGTGGGTGACGATCAGCCCGGATGTGAGGGGAGGCGAATGGCGGCGGCAAGGCCGATCAGGGCGAATGCGGCGAGTACTGCCATCGCGAGAGCGTAAGACTGGTTTCCACTGGCCAGGTCGGAGATGAGAATCGTGCCCGCGATCGCCGTGCCGAACGAAGAGCCGAGATTGGAGACGCTGCGCGACAGCCCGGATATCTCACCCTGCAGTTCCTCGGAAAAGCTGGACTGCACGACGTTGACCGACGGGGTCAGCATCACTCCCAGGCCGAGGCCGATCAGCAGCAGCCCGGGCACGAAGGCGACGACACTCGACCAGGTGACGACCAAGGCGATCAGGAGGGCGATCCCGATAATCGTCACGACGAATCCCGTCACGATCAGAGTCTTCTGGGAGCGTCTCTTGGCGAATCGCTCCGCGCCGAGCGACGAGATCAGGACGCCTGCGGTCGAGGCGGTGAAGATCACGCCCGTCTCGATCGCGTTGTAGCCCCGTACGGTCTGAAGGAAGACGGCGACGACGAACGACGTCCCCATGAGGAGCAGCCACTGGATGTTCTGAGTGACCAGGGCG
Organism: Nonomuraea lactucae; assembly: GCF_003313395.1. Taxonomy (GTDB): domain Bacteria; phylum Actinomycetota; class Actinomycetes; order Streptosporangiales; family Streptosporangiaceae; genus Nonomuraea; species Nonomuraea lactucae. Next base: position 10,498 of record NZ_QNFZ01000020.1, read on the forward strand.
AGATTGGATGTTCGGTTCCTGAACAGCCCGGTCGACAGCAGCGGCTCCTGTCCCGCGCGTTCGCGAGCCCGGATGTGCGCGACGAACCAGGCCAGGAAGACGGCTCCGACCGCGATCAACACCGCCATGAGCGCGGCGTTGACGTCGGCCTGCAGGATCCCGAACACCACGAAGAACATGCCGGCTGAGGACAGGACCGCCCCGGCCGTGTCGAAGGGACGGGTCGGATCCGGCGCCACGGGATCGACGATCCGGCGGCTGAGAAAGATGATCGTCGCGATGATGACGGTCTGGAAGAGGAACGCGGCCCGCCAGCTGATCGCGGTGGTGATGAGCCCCCCGATCAACGGTCCTGCCGCGGCGCCGATTCCGCCCATCCCGCTGATCACACCGAAGGCCCGGGCCCGAGACACGAGATCGCTGAACGCCAGCGTCGCGAGGATGTATACCGGCGGGATCAACAGCGCCGTGCCCACACCCTCGAGCACCGAGTTGCCGAGGATCAGCACTCCGAGACCGGGCGAAGCCATGCTGAGCAGGGCGCCGACGCCGTACAACGTGAGGCCGGCGACAAAGCACCGCTTGCGACCCCAACGATCGGTCAGCTTGCTGCCCGGGATCATGAAGATCGCCATGATCAGCAAGAACAGCGTGATCGTGATCTGCACGCCCTGCACGGTCGTGTCGAGGTCCTCGCTGATGTCGTTGATCATCACGTTCATGTTCGAGCCGGCGAAGCTGCAGATGAACTGGGCGAGAGCGAGCGGCGCCAGCACACTCCGCGAAGAGGCGGCCGAACCTGGGGTTGCGGGAGTTCTAGTCACCTTCTGGCCTCGCTTTCGAGGACGGGCCGACCTGCCACCCGCGTGCGACTGCCGCCCAGGGGCGGCCATGTGCTCCTACCACAACGCTAACTCTGGGACATAAGCGACATATCCCTCGGGGTCTACCTCAGGTCGTCCTTCGAGGAGACGAGCAGGGTATGAGTCGGGCTCGTACCGGTGTCACCGTGTGGTGCCCACCCATCGACGCTGCGGTAACGTCGCCTCAAGGGCGAGGGACGGAGTGTGTATGAGTCGGACGGCGCGGGTCATCTGGGATGAGGCACTCACCTCCTACAATTTCGGCCCAGGCCATCCGCTCGCGCCCATCCGGGTGGAGCTGACCATGGCACTCGCCCGCGAGCTGGGCGTGCTCGACAAGGTGGAGCTGGCCGGATGCGGCCCGGCGAGCGACGACGATCTGGCCATGGTGCACGATCGCGGCTACATCGAGGCGGTCAAGCGGGTCTCCGTGAGCGGCGCCCCCGACCTGTCGGCGGGGCTCGGCACCCCCGACAACCCCGCCTTCACGGGCGTCCACGAGGCCTCGGCGCTGATCGCCGGCGCCACACTGGCCGCCGCCCGCGCGGTCTGGGACGGCACGGCGGAGCACGCGGTCAACGTGGCGGGCGGGCTGCACCACGCGATGGCCGCCGTGGCCAGCGGTTTCTGCGTCTACAACGACCCCGCGCTGGCCATCGCGTGGTTGCTGCGCCAGGGCGCGAGCCGCATCGCGTACGTGGACGTGGACGTGCACCACGGCGACGGCGTGCAGGCGCTGTTCCACGACGATCCGCGGGTGCTGACGATCAGCCTGCACGAGAGTCCGCGCACGCTCTTCCCGGGCACCGGGTTCCCCGAGGAGACCGGCGCCGAGGGCACGGCGGTCAACGTGGCGCTCCCCGCGGGCTGCGGCGACTCCGGCTGGCTGCGCGCGTTCAATGCGGTCGTGCCGCCGCTGCTGGGCGAGTTCGGGCCGGAGATCCTGGTGACGCAGCACGGCTGCGACAGCCACGCCCTCGACCCGCTCGCCAACCTGATGCTCAGCGTCGACGGGCAGCGCACCGCCTACGCGGCACTGCACCGCCTGGCCCACGAGACGGCCGGGGGCCGGTGGATCGTGACGGGCGGTGGCGGCTACGAGCTGGTCCAGGTGGTGCCGCGGGCGTGGACCCACCTGCTCGCCGAGGTCGCGGGGCATCCGCTCGATCCGGCCACCCCGACCAGCCAGGAGTGGCGCCGGCTCGTACGGGAGCGCACGGGCGAGACGCCCCCGCTCACGATGACCGACGGCCGCAATCCGGAATTCCGCGACATGTCTGGTGGTTATGACCCAGGAGACCCGATAGACCGTGCGATCATGGCGACCCGAAACGCGGTCTTCCCCCTGCACGGCCTCGACCCGATCCCCTAGTGAGGAATCCGTGCTGAGCCGTGACCGACTCCGCGAGCACCTGATCCGCACCCGCATCGCCGGCGACGTCGCGACCCCGCGCGAGAACAACCTCGACCACTACAGCTCCCTGGCCAACGGCGACCCCTACTACATGCTCGGCCTGACGTTCGAGCAGCCGTGGTCGTTCCGCGACATCCTGGAGCTGATGTCCAAGGCGGCGGGAGTCGTCGCCGACCCCGGTCACCGCTGGGGCCAGGACACCATCGACGCCGAGCGGACGATCGACGCCCTCGACGCCATGGCCGAGCGCATCGCGGCGGCGCTCTCGCGCGAGCGGCCGCGCCTGCTCTTCGCCACCGGGCACCCCACGGGGCTGCTCGCCGTCCACCTTCCGCTCGCCCGGCTGGCCGCCGAGCGCGGCGCGACGCTGCTGACCCCCGCCGAGGGCTGGACGTACGCGGGCTCGGGGTTCGGCAGGCCGCGCAGGATCCGCTACCTGCAGGACGTCGCGATGCTCGACGACAAGGGCGGGTTCGTGCACACCCACGACGCCACCCCGATGGAGAGGATGCTGGCCGAGCTCGCCGAGGAGCCGCCGGACCTGGTCATCGCCGACCACGGGTGGGCCGGGGCCGCCGGTGAGGCCGGGGTGCCCACGGTGGCCTTCGCCGACTCCAACGACCCGGGGCTCTTCCTGGGAGAGGCCGAGGGGAAGATCGACGTGGTGGTGCCACTCGATGACAATGTGCTGCCACGCCATTACGCACCGCTGACGGAGAGGCTCGTCACTGGAGTCTCACGAGCCCTGTGAGTCGAATTCGGCCCGCTCGATACCGTCTTTTCGCGCCTGCATTCCAAGAGGCTCGCTGTCCCTTTGCCAACTTTTGGTGGGGCCTGGGCGACTCTAATGTGTGACGAGTTGGACAGTTCCAACGGTCAGGCGAGGTGCTCGGCAAGGCTGCTGACCAGGCTTTTCGCTGGTCCGGCTGACAGGGTGCTCCGGGGACTGAGAAACTAGGGGGTTTGCCGACCCGGAGTCGCGACTTACGCTGACGGCAGTACACGTGCGTGAGCAATGGCACCAGTGGGGATAACCCGGAAACCACGTGCGGAAGAGGCGTCCGATGGGTGCAGGCGAAAGACCTCTCAGCGAGGTGAAGTTCCTGACCGTGGCAGAAGTGGCCACGGTCATGCGGGTGTCCAAGATGACCGTGTACCGGCTGGTGCACTCGGGCGAGCTGCCGGCCATCCGAGTCGGCAGGTCGTTCAGAGTGCCCGAGCAGGCGGTCCACGACTATCTGCGGGAGGCCTACATCGAGGGCGGTCCACGACTATCTGCGGGAGGCCTACATCGAGGCAGGGTGATACAGGAGTAGCGGTGTGGGGTACATCCCGGATCACACCGTGAATACCGACGCGGGACAGGCCCGGTCGGCCCGACGCGGCCGGGCTCACCCCCCTTGGGGCGATCTACCGTGGATCGCCGGTAGTCTGTGAGCCGGTGTGCGCTCGCACATCGGTTCAGCCTGGCTATCACCCTGGGGGTCCCGTGGGCTCTGTGATCAAGAAGCGCCGCAAGCGGATGGCGAAGAAGAAGCACCGCAAGCTGCTCAAGAAGACTCGCATCCAGCGGCGCAACAAGAAGTAACACGACGCAGCTGTGAGGCGCTGATGACCCACACCGTGCTCGTCACCGGGGTCTCGCGCCACATAGGCGCCCGGGTGGCGAGTGTCCTTGCGGCAGATCCGGACATCAGTCGCGTCATCGGGGTCGACACCGTGCCGCCGCCCTCGCTGACGCGAGAGGGCGGCGTCTCCCTCGGCCGGACCGAATTCGTCCGGGTGGACCTGCGCAGCCCCGACATCGCCCAGGTGATCGCGGCCGCTGACATCGACACAGTCGTGCACATGAGCCTGGTGAGCGCCCCCTCGCGAAACACCGGGCGGGCGCTGATGAAGGAGCACAACGTCATCGGCGCCATGCAACTGCTCGGCGCGTGTCAGCGGTCGGCCACCGTGCGGCGTGTCGTGGTGCGCTCCACCACGGCGGTCTACGGCTCGTCCCCCAGGGATCCGGCTGTGTTCACCGAGGACCTGGAGTCGCACGACGGCCCCAGCCACGGCTACGCCAAGGACGCGGCCGAGGTCGAGGGCTACGTGCGCGGTTTCGCGCGCCGCCGCCCCGACGTGACGGTGACGCTGCTGCGCTTCGCCAACTTCATGGGTCCCGGCGTCGACTCGCCGCTCACCCGCTACTTCACGCAGCCGGTGCTGCCCACCGTGTTCGGCTTCGACCCCCGGCTCCAGTTCGTCCACGAGGACGACGCGGTCGAGGTGCTGCGGCGGGCGGCGACCGAAGACCACCCCGGCACGTTCAACGTGGCGGGGACCGGCGTGCTGCTGCTGTCCCAGTGCGTACGGCGCGCCGGGCGGCTGTCGATGCCGCTGCTCTCGCCCGCCTTCCGGATGCTGGGCAACACCGCGCGCCGCGTCGGCCTGGTCGACTACTCGCCCGAGCAGCTCCGGCTGATGAGCCACGGCCGCGCGGTCGACTCCACCAGGCTGGAGTCGGAGCTGGGCTGGAAACCCAAGTTCACCACAGGAGCGGCGTTCGACGACTTCCTGCGATCGCGAGGGCTGCGTCCGTTCGGAGGTGCACTACGGTGAGCGTCCCAGACCAGGAGGCACGCGTGATTCCCATCAGCGCGGCGCCCTCCTACGACGAGCCCCAGCCCGACCCGCTCGCCCGGGCGCTGGCGTTCGTCCGCCGGCGTCTCACCGGCGACTACGAGGTCGACGAGTTCGGCTACGACGCGGAGTTCACCGACAAGGTGATGCTGGAGCTGATCAGGCCCCTCTACCACCACTGGTTCAGGGTCGAGACGGTCGAGCTGAAGAACGTCCCCGAGGAGGGCGGCGCGCTCATCGTCGCCAACCACTCCGGCACGCTCCCCGTCGACGCGCTGATGCTGCAGGTGGCCCTGCACGACGAGGCGCACCGGCCGCTGCGGCTGCTCGGCGCCGACCTGGTCTACCAGCTGCCCGTCCTCAGTCACCTGTCGCGCAAGACCGGGCATACGCTGGCCTGCCCAGAGGACGCCGACCGGCTGCTGCGCAAGGGCGAGCTGGTCGGGGTCTTCCCCGAGGGCTTCAAGGGCGTGGGCAAGCCCTACTCCGAGCGCTACAAGCTGCAGAGGTTCGGCCGCGGCGGGTTCGTGGCCTCGGCCATCAGGGCGGGCGTGCCGATCGTGCCCGTCGCCATCGTGGGCGCCGAGGAGATCTACCCGAAGATCGGCGACCTGCCGTTCCTGGCCAGGATGCTCGGCGTGCCCTACCTGCCGATCACGCCGTTCTTCCCGCTGCTCGGGCCGCTCGGGCTGGTGCCGCTGCCGTCGAAGTGGATGATCGAGTTCGGCGAGCCCATCCGCACGGACGACTACGACCCGTCGGCAGCCGACGATCCCATGCTGGTGTTCAACCTCACCGACCACGTCCGCGAGGTCGTCCAGCAGATGCTCAACGAGCTGCGGCTGCGCCGCGGGCACGCCTTCCCGCCGTTCCTCTGACGCGCGACGGGTTGAGGGCCGGCCCGGGGGAGGCGAGGAACCGCGGGCGCGTGAACCCGGAGGGCGGGTCGTGGTGATACATCTCTGACCGACTTCCCCCGCAGAAGGGCGGAGATGATCACACAACCCGCCACCAGGGGCGCTGACGCGGACCTCGTCAGTGCCTCCTGGACGGAGCCCGAGGCGTTCGCCGAGCTCTTCGACCGCTACTCCGCCATGCTCTACAGGTACGTCTCCAGGCGGCTCGGCCCCGACCCCGCCGAGGACCTCGTCGGCGAGACGTTCCTGGTCGCCTTCTCCCGCCGCGAAAGCTACGACCTGTCCTACGCGGACGCCAGGCCGTGGCTGTTCGGCATCCTCACCAAGCTCATGTCCCGCCACCACCGCACCGAGGCGGCCCGCTACCGCGCGCTGCTCCGGGCGCCGGTCGACGGCCACGTGGACTCGCCGGCCGACCGCGTGGCCGCCGGGGTCACCGCGCAGGCGTCCCGGCCCGAGCTGGTGAGCGCGCTCGCGGCGCTCCCCGCCAAGGACCGCGACGTGCTGCTGCTGATCGCGTGGGGCGATCTGACGTACGAGGAGGTCGCGCGGGCGCTCGGCATCCCGGTCGGCACCGTGCGCTCCCGCCTCAACAGGGGCAGGCGGAAGGTCCGCGCGGCCCTGGGCCACACCAACCCGATGCTCGACGAGGAGGCGTGACGATGGACGACCTGAAGATGATCCGTGACCTCGGCGCCCGGATCGAGCACCTTCCCCCGGCGACGCTGGCGCGCCAGCGGGAGCGCCTGCTCCGGGCCGCCCCGCGCCGCAGGCGGCCGAGCTGGCTGCTGATGGGCCTGG
>NZ_QNFZ01000251.1 GCF_003313395.1 Nonomuraea lactucae
ACTGCACTCGGGAGGGTGTGGGAGAGTAGGTCACCGCCGGACAATTGTTGGGGGAGGGGTTTCACCTGTGAGGGTGGAGCCCCTCCCCCTTTTTTTGTGTCACTGGCGTCCGCCCAGCACCGAGTACTCTTCGGACACCTGCATGGCCACCAGGTATCGAGCCTTCCGGCGAATCTTCAGCCACCTGGACAGCCATGGCCTGCCCTCAGGCGCCCAGTGGTACGGCTCGTACATGCCGCCGCCCTCATCGAACACCGTGGCGCCCGGCATGGTCGTCAGGTCCCGATCGGCCTTCATGCGGGACGTGGCGAACTCGATCCGGACACCGTCGCACATCAGCTCGGGAAGATCGCCGACATCGTAGGTCCGCAGACGCTCCCGGGGGTCCGGCCGGCCGCCGAACTCCCGCCAGTAGCCGCGGATCTCCGACGCGGCGGGGCACCTGTCGAAGCGGTTGAGGAAGGCGGTGATGTCGCCGTTCCAGAGGTAGGCCCGGTGAAGGGTTAGAGTGCACTTCGCGGTGACGCCCTCGGCGTTCTTGGGATCGTCGTCGCCCTTCCGGCACCGGTCGAGGCCGCCGCGACCGACCTCTTTCCTCAGCCCCGCAGCCCGTACAGTCCAGTCGAGCCGGAGCGTCAGGGCCTTGCGGGCGATTGCCCGGTGCGCCAGTACGTCAGGTGCCGACGATGAGCTCTGCACTCGCCGCTCAGGTGACTCGGTGGCGCAGGAGGAGAGCGCCAGGGTCACGGCTGACGCGGCCGCAGCACAGGCATGGCTTCGAGGCGTCACATCTCTGAGACGCCACCCGGCCGGTCAAAGTTCGCAGCAGATATTGCGGAGAGTGACTGCAGCCATGCCCTCAGCAAGCTCTACCCCCACCGCCGCCCTCGGCGCCCTGTCCTCGGTGCCTTGCCCTCCGCGCCTTGCCCATCCCGGTCCCGTCCATCGCGGTCCCGTCCATCGCGGTCCCGTCCATCGCGGTCCCGTCCATCGCGGTCCCGTCCATCGCGGTCCCGTCCATCGCGGTCCCGTCCATCGCGGTCCCGTCCATCGCGGTCCCGTCCATCGCGGTCCCGTCCATCGCGGTCCCGTCCGGCCCCACGTCCCATTGGACACACCCAGCGACAGCACCACCGTCCCGCCGCACTCTGCGCTGGCGGCGTCTGCGTGGATTGCCGCGCGCCTGCTGCTGCATCCTGGGGGCCATTTCGTGCGCCTGCTCCACCCCGTGGGCCTGCTCCACCCCGTGGGCCTGCTCCACCCCGTGGGCTTGCTCCACCCCGTGGGCTTGCCCCACCCCGGCCTCGCCGTACCCCGGACCCGCCGGACCGTGGCAGCCCGCGCCCTGTGCACCTCGCGCCTGCTGCGTCCTGGGGGCCCATTTCCGTGGGCCCGCCCATCCCGCGGCCTGCCCGCCCCGGCCTCGCCGTTCCCGGACCCGTTTGCCCGTCGCACCCGCGCTCGTCGCACCTCGCGCCTGCCGCCCCCGCGCCCGCCGTGTACTGGGCCCCGTCGCCCCCGCCATGGGTTGGCCTCCCTGTGCTACGCCGCCTACGCTGTCCCCCGCGGCTTTGCCCCGCCCGGCCTCGCCGTACCCCGTGCCTGCCGTACCCCGTGCCCGCCGCTCCCGCGCCTGTCGCACCCGTGCCCGTCGCGTGCTGAGCCCCGTCGCCGCCGTCTTGGGCTGGCCTCCCTGTGCCACCCCGCCTGCGCCGTCCCCGGCCGTCCTGTGCTTGCGCCGTCCCGGTTGCGCCGTCCCGGTTGTGCCGTCCCCCGCCGAGCCGACTGCGCCGTTTCGAGGGCGCCGTCCCGTGTGCCGCCCCGCTGCCGCTGCCGCTGCCGCTGCCGCTTCTGCGTCCTGCTACCTGCGTCGCGTGCGACCTGCGTCATGCGCTGCCTGCGTCGTGGTCGTGCTACTTGCGTCACGCGCGCTGCCTGCGTCGCGCTACCTGTGGCGCGCGCAAGCTGCCTCGCGCTACCTGCGGCGGGCGCTGCCTGCGTCGTGCGACCTGCGTCGCGTGCTACCTGCCTCGCGCTACCTGCGGTGCCCTATGTGCCGCTGCACCTGTGCTATTCGCCTGCGCCGTCCCGACTCCGCTGCCCCTACTAGGCCGCCGTGTTCGCAAGGGGCCGGTGTCCCCGGTGCCCCACTTCGCGTCGCCGGCGCCTCGACTGGCCCGCCTGGTGCCCTGGCCTGCTGGGGCCGTCTTGTCGGCGGGAGTTCTAGCGGGAGGTCTACGGGAGGCCTATACGTGTAGTTCTCCTGAGAGGACCGTTACCGCGTAGCCGGCCAGGTGTACTCGGTCCCCCCGCACCGCGACCCTGACCAGGCCGCCCCGTCGGGACAGTTGGGCCCCCACCAGGTCGGTACGCCCGAAGCGGTCGGCCCAGTAGGGGGCCAGGGCGCAGTGGGCCGAGCCTGTCACCGGGTCCTCCGGTATTCCGACGTTGGGGGCGAAGAAGCGGGAGACGAAGTCCGTCGTGGTGCCGGGAGCCGTGACGATGACGCCCCTCGCGTCGATGGCACCCAGGGCCTCGATGTCCGGGCTGAGCGAGCGCACTTCGTCCTCGGAGCGCAGCTCTACCAGCAGGTCGAAGGCGCTCTGGCCGACCCGCACCGGAGCGGCGCCGAGTGCTTTTTCCAGCCCCGGGGGAACCGTGGCGGGCGTCACTTCCTTGGCCGGAAAATCCATCGTGATCATGCCGTCGGCGTCGCGTTTCACCGTGAGTGTTCCGCTGGCGGTCCGGAAATCGACCTGACCGGTCGCCGCCCCCGTCGAATAGAGAACGTGCGCCGTGGCCAGCGTCGCGTGGCCGCAGAGGGAGACCTCGACGGCGGGCGTGAACCAGCGGAGCGAATCGCCGAGCAGGAAGGCCGTCTCGGACAGACCCATCTCGGTGGCCACGGCCTGCATCCATGAGTCAGGTGCCGGAGTCTCCAGCAGGCAGACCGCCGCCGGATTACCCTGGAAAGCGCTGTCGGTGAAGGCGTCTACAGTGAACATGCGCATGACTCGATGCTATCGGGGGAGACGGTTATCCAGATGAAAGCAGACTGCAAGCCGTACAAAATGGAATTAGTCGTGGGCGTGTCGCATGGCGAACACGGAATCGTCGGTTACCGTCCAATGAGTAGGGACGTGCCGATTACGGTGAGTTCCTGAGGAAAGGACAAGCCGATGGGGGCAGTGCGCAAGGTGGCGGGCTACCTTGGCCTGGGCGGACTCGACCAGTACGACGACCCGTACGACGAGGAGCCGTACGAAGAGGAGTACATGCCGGCGTCGGAGCGGGCCGCCAGGAGATGGCGGGCGACCACCGACTCGTCGCGGATCGTGATGGTCCAGCCGCTCAAGTACAACGACGCGCCGATGATCGGGCAGCACTTCCGTGACGGCCAGACGGTGATCATGGACGTGACGGGTATGCCGATGCCGGAGGCGACCAGGATGGTCGACTTCGCGGCGGGCCTGGCCTACGGGTGCGAAGGGCGGATCGAGCGCATCGCCGACCGCGTCTTCCTGCTCGCGCCGGCCCACGTGGAGATCGAGACCTCCTAGGCCGCGCGCGGGCCGCGACGGATCAGCCGGGTGAGCTCGGCTGAGTCGTCGGCGGCCTGTTTGGCGCGTGCGTCCGCTTCGCGGGCGTACGCGTGCAACGCCCATATCGCCCCGTCGGCCAGCTCCTTGAGCTCGGCGACCCGGGCGGCCACGAAGCGGGCGTCGGAGGCGATGGCCGCCCGGCGCCGCCAGAGCTGCCAGCCCGCCAGGCCCAGCAGGGCCACCCCCATCACGGCGAGCGGCCACCCGGCCACCACTCCTCCTGCCATGCTTCCGACGCCTGCCACGACCAGGAGGATGGCGGCCCACGGCGCGCGTCGCGGCAGGGTGCCCTGCGCCTCGATGGCGGCTTCGGCCTCGGCCAGGGAGGCGCTTTCGGGCCCTTCGGGGAGCAGCGCGATGGGGTGGCCGAGCAGCGAGACGGTCAGCGTGGTGGGCGGCTCCAGGCGGCTGTCGGCCTCCAGCTCCTCGGCCACGCCGCGCAGGATGGGCGCGGCCACGTGCAGGGCGATCGCCGCCAGGTAGGGGTCGGCGCCGGGGCGCAGGTCGTCGAGCAGGTGCGAGGTCAGCGACGCCATCGGGCCGGCCGGGCCACCCAGGCCGATGAGCGAGCGGAGCACGGCGAGCGGCTCGTCCTCGTGCCAGGCCGTGACGGGGCTGGCGGCGCTGTTGGTGAGCGGTGTGGAGGAGTCGTGCTCGGCCTGCCGGGTCGAGGTGATCTCCAGGCAGCGGGCGCGCAGCCTGGCCAGCCGGGCGGCCGCCTGGGCGGGCCGGGCCAGCTCGGGCAGCTCGGCCATCTCCGGGAAGTCGACGAGGGAGGCCGGCACCACCACGGTCGGCTCGCCGGGCGCGAGCGCCTGCACCCACTGCCGGTGGTCGGCATGGTCGGGTACGGCCAGCGCGTCGAGCTTGCGCAGCACGAAGATCTTCCCGGCTGGGCCGTAGGCGCCTCGGGCGGCGGCCAGCCAGAGCGCCCGCTGCCCGTGGGTGACCGGCTGCTCCAGGGAGAGCTCTCCGAAGGCGGTGCCGAGCCATGAGGCGTGGATGCGACTCCCGTGGCCCGCGACGGCCAGGGCGAGGCAGAGGAAGAGCGCGGTCTGCTGCTGGTCGCGACCGGCGGCCCGGCTCAGCGGCTCCAGCGGGTCGTCACCGGCGAGGATCGACACCAGCGCCTGGACGGCCGGGGGAAGCCAGTAGCCGGGGATGTCGCGAAAGCCGGGCGCGGTGGGGGGTGCGGCCCCGTTGGCGGCCAGGTGTGCCAGCAGAGCCTCGGCGTAGCGGTGCAGCTCCGCCGCTGCTTGGGGGTCCGCAGTCAGGTCCGTGCTCAAGGCAGAGAACTCCCCCATTTTCGGCCTCGGTTCATGACCGCGTAAAGCCTAACCGGGGAGCGCGCCAACCCGCTGGAGGCGCGCCCACGTTGAGAGCCACAGCGCGGGTCATAGCGCGGGTCACATGCGCTCGGGGACCGGGACGCCGAGCAGGCCGAGCCCGGTCTCGAGCACCCGGAGGGTCAGCGCGCAGAGCGCCAGCCGGTGTGCGCGGGTCTCGGCGTCGACGCCCTCCTTCACGACCGGGCACTCCTCGTAGAAGGTGCTGAAGAGGCTCGCGGTCTCGAAGAGGTAGGCGCTGAGCGTGTGGGGCTCCGACTCCCTCGCGACCTGGTCGACCAGGGCGCCGAAGCGGAGCAGGTGGAGGGCCAGGGCCCGCTCGGCCGGCTCGCCCAGCACGATGGCGCCGTCCGCCTGCGCGGGCTCGATGCCCGCCCTGCGGAAGATCGACCGGATCCGGGCCGTCGCGTACTGCATGTACGGGCCGGTGTTGCCGGTGAACTTGAGCATGCGGTCGAAGTCGAAGACGTATTCGCTGTCGTGGCTTACCGAGAGGTCGGCGTACTTGACGGCGCCCATGCCCACGGCCTGCGCGATCTCGGCCCGTGTCGCCTCGTCGTAACCCCGCTCGGCGATGGCGGCGGAGGCCCGGTCGACGGCCTCCTGCAGCAGGTCCATCAGCTTGACCGACTCGCCGGAGCGGGTCTTGAAGCGGCGCCCGTCCTTGCCGAGCATCATGCCGATCTGGACGTGCTCGGCGGACACGGTGTCGGGCAGCCAGCCGGCCTGCTGGGCGGCGGCGAACACCATGCGGAAGTGGAGGGCCTGGTCGGCGCCCACGACGTAGAGGATGCGGTCGGCCTTGAGGTCGTGAACGCGGTAGCGGATCGCCGCCATGTCGGTGGAGGCGTAGCCGTAGCCGCCGTCGCTCTTGCGGATGATGAGCGGCAGCGGCTTGTCGTCGGTGCCGGTGAAGCCCGGCGGGAAGAGGCAGAGCGCGCCCTCGCTCATCACCGCCACGCCGGCTGCCTGCAGGTCGTCGCAGGTCTGGTCGAGCATCGGGTTGTACATGCTCTCGCCGGCGATGTCGGCGTCGGTGAGCGTGACGCCGAGCATGGAGTAGAGCTTGTTGAAGTAGTGGATGGTCGCGTCCATGAAGACGTGCCAGAGCCGTAGGGTGTCGGGGTCGCCCGACTGGAGCGTGGTCACCCGTGCGCGCGAGCGCGCCTTGAACTCCGGGTCGCTGTCGAACTCGTGCCGGGCCGCCTGGTAGAACTCGGTGCCCATGCCGGCCTCGAGCTGCGCGACCGCGGTCTCCTCGCCGATGTCGAGCAGGTGCTCGATGAGCATGCCGAACGGCGTGCCCCAGTCGCCGAGGTGGTTCTGCCGGATCACGCTGTTGCCCAGGTGCTCGTGGACGCGGGCCAGCGCGTCGCCCACGATCGTCGTGCGCAGGTGGCCGACGTGCATCTCCTTGGCGGCGTTGGGCGCGGAGTAGTCGATCACCACGGTCCGCGGCGGGGTGACGGTGCCGACGCCCGCGCGCGGGTCCTTCAGCATGCCCGTGGCCTCGGAGGCGATCCACGAGTCGTCGAGCGTGATGTTGAGGAAGCCGGGCCCGCTGACCTCGACCTTGCCGGGGAAGTCGGTCAGCTCGGCGGCGAGCGCCTCGGCGACCTCCCGCGGGGCCCGTCGCAGTCGCTTGGCCAGGCTCAGCGCGACGTTCGCCTGGAAGTCGGCGAACTGGGAGGGCCGGATCAGCGGGTCTGCGTCGGCGTGCTCGGAGCCGAACGCGTTGGCCAGCGCCTGCTGGACGCGCTCGGTGAGCACTATCTGCGGGTCGGTCATGCTCTAAGGGTACCGGCGAGCCTGACCGCGACGCTGATCGTGATCGCCGCCACGACGGAGATCCCGACAGCGGTCAGGTCGTTGCTGATGTCGCCGGGTTCGAGGGCGAAGAACTCCCGTACGAACGGCAGCGCCAGCGCCAGCGCGAACAGCGCGGCCATGGACCCCACCAGGACGACCCGCCACCAGGTGAGCGGCCGGGCGATGAGCACCAGCACCCACCACGTGGTGAGGAACAGGGCGATCACCGCCGACGTGCGGTCCTCGTTCAGGGTGGAGGTGCCGCTGTGCGCGGCCCAGAAGGCCAGCAGCACCGCGCCCGCGCAGACCACTCCGGCCGGTACGGCGAAGCGGAGCACCCGCGGCACGAACCCCGGCCGCGACCGTTCGAGGGCGGGCGCCAGCGCCAGGAAGAACGCCGGAACGCCGATGGTGAGCGCGTTGACCAGCGTCGAGTGCCGCGGGGCGAACGGGAACATCACCCCGATCACCCCGGTGAGCAGCGAGAGCACGATCGCGTAGAAGGTCTTGGTGAGGAACAGGTTGGAGACCCGTTCGATGTTCGCGAGCACGCGGCGGCCCTCGCCGACCACGTGCGGCAGCGTGGCGAACTTGTTGTCGAGCAGCACGACCTGGGCCACGGCCTTGGTGGCGGGGCTGCCCGCGCCCATCGCGATGCCGAGGTCGGCGTCCTTGAGCGCGAGCACGTCGTTGACGCCGTCGCCGGTCATCGCCACGGTGTGGCCGCGCGCCTGGAGCGCGCCGACGAACTGGCGCTTCTGGCGCGGCGTGACCCGCCCGAAGACGGTGTTGGTGTCGAGCAGCTCGGCGAGCTTGTCGGGGTCGTCCTCCGGCAGGGTCCTGGCGTCCACGGACCGGTGGCCGTCGGGTATGCCCAGGTCGGTGGCGATCGCGGAGACCGCGTCGGGGCTGTCGCCCGAGATGACCTTGACCGTGACGCCCTGCCTGGCGAAGTAGCGCAGGGTCTCGTGGGCGTCGGGTCTGATGCGCTGCTTGAGCGTGACCAGGGCGACGCACTCGACGCCGGCCGCGCCGCCGCCCGCGAGCGCCTCCAGGTCGCCGGTACGGCACAGCGCGAGCACCCTCGCGCCGGTGGCCGCGAGCACCCTCGCGCCGGTGGCCGCGAGCGTCGCGGCCCGGTGGTAGCCGTCGGCGTTGCCGATCCCGCCGATCCCGCCGATCCCGCCGGTCCCGCCGATTTCGCCGACGCCGCCGTTCCCGCTGCCGTCGCCGTTGCCGCTGACGTGGTCGCCGATGTCGGCGTCGAGGAGGACGTCGGGCGCGCCGAGCACCCAGGCGCCGTGCGGCCCGAAGTCGGCGCCGCTCCACTTGCGCGCCGAGGAGAACGGCACGCCGGTCACGGCGCTCCACCCGTCGGGCATGGACGGGTAGCGCGCCTGGATGGCCTGGGCGGTGGCGTTGGGCCGGTGGTCGACGTTGGCCAGCGCGGCGAGGGCGTCGTCCACCAAGCTGTCGCCCACCAAGCTGTCGCCCGCCGCGCTGTCGCCTGCCGTGCTGACGTCCCGTAACGGCAGCACCTGGTCGAGGTCCATGCCGCCGGCCGTCAGCGTGCCGGTCTTGTCCAGGCAGAGCACGTCCACCCTGGCCAGGCCCTCGATCGCGGGGAGCTCCTGGACCAGGCACTTGCGCCGGCCCAGCCGTACCACGCCGACGGCGAAGGCGATCGAGGTCATCAGCACCAGACCCTCGGGGATCATGGTGACGATGCCGGCGACCGCGCCGGTGATCGCGGTGCCGAAGTCGGCCGAGTTGCGGAGCTGGCTGTAGGTCAGCAGCGCGCCGATCGGGATGACCAGCCAGGTGATGTACTTGATGAAGTTCGCGACGCCGTCGCGCAGCTCGGAGTGGGCGAGGTGGAACTTGCTGGCCTCCTCGGCGAGCCGTACGGCGTAGGCGTCGGTGCCGACGCGGGTGGCGACGAACGCGCCCGAGCCGGCGACGGCGAAGCTGCCCGAGAGCACCTGGTCGCCCGGCTGCTTGTGCACGGGGTCGGCCTCGCCGGTCAGCAGCGACTCGTCGATCTCCAGCCCGTCGGACTGGACGACCTCGCCGTCCACCAGCAGCCGGTCGCCGGGGCCGAGGAGGATCAGGTCGCCCAGCACCACGTCCTGCGGCGGGAGCTCCTGCTCTCTCCCGTCGCGGCGGACCGTCACGGGAGCCTCGTTGATCACGGCCAGCCGGTCGAGGGTGCGCTTGGCGCGCAGCTCCTGCACGATGCCGATCAGCGCGTTGGCCACGATGACCAGGCCGAACAGGCTGTCCTGCCAGTGCCCGAAGATCAGGATCAGCGCCCAGAGCACGCCGATGACCAGGTTGAACAGCGTGAAGACGTTGGCCCTGATGATGGCGCCGAACGACCTGCTGGACCGGCGCGGGACGACGTTCCTCTTCGATCGCGCAGCCTGTGCCGCGGTGAGCCCTTCCACCCATCCCCCCGTTTGTGTGGATGCGCACAGACTGTCACAGACTACGGGGTTATCGCCGCCTATGTGATCGTTGCGTGGCGGCGATCCGCTCGCCGATCCTGGTGACGATGCCGCCGGCCGACAGGTCCGCGGCGAGCTGGCAGGCGGCGCTGATGCCCTGGGCCCGGGACGAGCCGTGAGCGATCACCACGGTGCCGTTCAGCCCCAGGAGCACCGCGCCGCCATGGGCCTCGGCGTCGAGCCGGTGGTGGAGGTCGCGGATGCGCGACCGCTGGAGGAACGCGCCGAGCCTGGCGGCCGGGCTGTCGGTGATCGTCTCCCTGAGTTCGCCGAAGGCGTAGCGGACGGCGCCTTCCATGGTCTTCAGCGCGACGTTGCCGGTGAAGCCGTCGGTGACGATCACGTCGACGCCGCCGCTCAGCAGGTCGTAGCCCTCGATGTTGCCGGTGAAGAGGATGCCGGGAGACGCCTGCAGGAGCTCGTGCGCCCGTCTGGTCAGCTTGTTGCCCTTCTCGGGCTCGCTGCCGATCGTGAGCAGGCCCACCTTGGGCTTGGAGATGTCGAAGGCGAGCTCCGCGTACGCCGAGCCCAGGTGCGCGAACTGCACCAGCATCTCCGGCTTGGCCTCGGCGTTGGCGCCCGCGTCCAGGAGCAGCGTCGGGCGGGGACGGGTGGGCAGCGCGACGGCGATGGCCGGGCGGAGCACGCCGTGCTGGGCCTTCAGCCTGAGCCTGCCGGTGGCCACGATCCCCGCGGTCGAGCCCGCGGACACCACGGCGGACACGTCGCCCCGCCGTACCAGGTGGCTGGCGATCGCGATGCTGGAGCGGGGGCGGCGCAGGCTGGCCAGCGCGCCCTCGTCCATCGAGAGGGCCTCCTCGGCCCGTACGATCGGGATCTCCTTGGTGGCGTCGTGGTCGGCGAGCGCCTCGTAGAGCACGCGCGGTGAGCCGACGAGCACGACCGGCAGCCGGCGTTCGCGCACGGCGTGCACCGCGCCCGCCACGATCTCGTGGGGTGCGTGGTCGCCGCCCATGGCGTCGAGCGCGATCGGCTTGCTGTCGGACACTGGTCACCTCGTACGGCGTGCGAGCCCGCTGCCACGGTGTGGCCGGAACGCGGGCTCGGGCGCGTCCGCATCGCAGGCGGGATGAATGCCAGGCTAACCGGTCGGTGACGTGGCCTTACGCCAGGTTCCAGTCGGAGACCCCGCGCGAGACGATGACCTTGGCGAACATGGACCTGCCCACGATGCGGATGATCGGCCCGTCTCCCTCCGAGCCGCCTGTCACGTTCCGCTTGCCGAACACGGAGCCCCCCTCGTCGATCACGCGGGCGTCGTCGGGGACGCGCACGATCAGCTTGCTGAAGCGGGCGTCGGCCTCGATCGTGATCTCGCGGCCCGGCAGCACGGCCTGGGAGAGGTCGACGATCAGCGCGCCGAACCTGGCCGACAGCCTGGTGTGCCGGGAGGCGACCCAGCGGCCCTTTCTGATCACCTTGCTGAACTTCGAGTCGATGGTCTGCCGCTCGACCGTGGCGGGCACGTGCGTGGCCGCCACATCGGGGAGGTCACGGGTGAGGGGGACGAGCTCGCCGAGCGTCTTCGCGGTGTAGGCGGTGTCCAGGCGGTCGGCGTGCTCGACGCTGGTGAGTCGTCCGGAGGCGAGGGCCTCGCCGAGCACGGCGGCCACGCGGTCGCGGTCGGCGTCGGAGGCGCGCAGGGCGGTGTCGTCGGTCACGATTCGCCAGTCTACGCGCTATCGCGATATGTCGCGAGTGGCTTGATCACTAGGAAAACTTGGAGCCCAGTGGAACCGGAGGCCCCGCGAGTCGCGTCCGGATATAAGAACCGTAGACGCGCGACACGGCCATGAGGTTTACAAGCGATCGAACAAAAAAAGATGGGAAAGGCCTAGTGATCTTGAACCAGGCAGGAACGCGACGCTTCCGGGCGTACACGTCCAAGCATCTCGACGAGCTCCTGCAGCGGGCGGGGCTTGGCGACGAGGAGCGTCTCAGAGTGCGCGCCGTCGCCACGGTGCTGCCCTTCCGCACCAACGCCTACGTCGTCGAAGAACTCATAGATTGGTCGGCTGCGCCCGACGATCCCATATACCGCCTCGTCTTCCCTCAGGCGGACATGCTTCCCGAGACCGATGTCGCGCGGCTGGCCGACCTGCTGAAGGCCGAGGCGCCCAACGCGGAGATCCAGGTCGAGGCCAACAGGGTACGCGCCCGGCTCAACCCGCACCCGGCGGGCCAGAAGGAGCTCAACGTGCCGCGCATCGGCGACGAGCCGGTGCCCGGTCTGCAGCACAAATATCCGGAGACTGTGCTGTTCTTCCCCAAACAGGGACAGACCTGCCATGCCTACTGCACCTACTGCTTCCGCTGGGCGCAGTTCGTCGGCGACGCCGACCTGAAGTTCGCCTCCGACGACATCGACCAGATGGTCGGCTACATCCGCCGGCACCCCGAGGTCACCAGCGTGCTGATCACGGGCGGCGACGCCATGATCATGGGTGAGCCGGTGATCAGGCGCTACATCGAGCCGCTGCTCGGTCTGGAGCAGCTGGAGTCTGTCCGGATCGGCACCAAGGCGCTGGCCTACTGGCCGCAGCGCTTCACCACCGACCCCGACGCCGACTCCACCCTGGAACTGTTCGAGCAGGTGGTGGCCGCGGGCAAGAACCTGGCGTTCATGGCCCACTTCACGCACCCCCGTGAGCTCGACTCGCCGCTGGTGGAGTCGGCGGTCAGGCGGATCCTGGACAGCGGGGCGACGATCAGGACGCAGGCGCCGCTGATCAGGTCGATCAACGACGATCCCGCCGTCTGGTCGGGCATGTGGCGGCGGCAGCTGCGGATGGGCATGATCCCTTACTACATGTTCGTCGAGCGCGACACCGGGCCGCAGGACTACTTCGCGGTTCCGCTCGCGCGGGCCTACGAGATCTTCCGGGACGCGTACGCGTCGGTCTCGGGGCTCTGCCGTACGGTGCGGGGGCCGTCCATGTCTGCCACGCCCGGCAAGGTCTGCGTCGACGGGGTCACCGAGATCGCCGGCGAGCAGGTCTTCATGCTCCACTTCATCCAGGCGCGCGACCCGTCGTTGGTGGGCCGCCCGTTCTTCGCGAAGTACGACCCGACGGCCGCCTGGCTGTCGGACCTGCGGCCGGCCTTCGCCGACCGTTTTCCGTTCGAGGCGGCCGTGGAAGACTCTCTCCTGCTGGTCTGAGCGGTCAAGCGCGTATCCCGCTACCGGAAAATCTGTGCCCCCGGCCCGTGACACTCGCTTTTCCCGGCTCCAGTGCACGGGCCGTGCGGGCACTCGCCGGCATCGCGGGAACGCCAATGGAATATCCGAAATAGCCCCCCGCTATTTCCCGACTTGTCTCCCCCTCGCTGCCCCCGTAACCGCCCGGCGCCTGGGCGTCAAACCTTCGTCACGCTGGCCCTTCGGCCTCTGCGGGCGCTCCGGGCGGGGTGATAGAACTGCGCCGGTAGCCCAGCCGGGACGGCGCGTTTCGTGTGGTGCCCATTGCGTGTCCGGCTTGGCATTCGGGGGTTATCGATTCGCGTTTCCCCCTCCGTTTCGGGAGCGATCGATCAGAGCCGGGAAGGCAATCATGGATCGAGTAATCAAGGCGGCCGTGGCCGCCGCGTCATTCGGACTGGCGGTGGCCCTGGCCGCGACGCCGGCCCAGGCCGGGGAGCGACGGCTCGCCGCCGCCCCCGGCGACGG
>NZ_QNFZ01000169.1 GCF_003313395.1 Nonomuraea lactucae
CGGGGCGGTGCTGGGGGCGCTGGCCACCGCCGGGTACGCGCTGTCGCGGGGCTGGCCGCCCGTCGTGCCACCCTGGGCGCTCGGCGGCGCCGTGGCGGCGACCCTGGTCATCGGCACGGCCGCCGGTCTGTACCCGGCCATGCGGGCGGCGCGTCTGTCTCCGACGGTCGCCCTGACGACCACCTGAGAACGGGCCCCGGCCACCGCTGACCGGCCAGGCGATGTGCCCCGGTCCGGGGGTGGTCAGCCCGACAGGGCCTGGATCGCGGTGCCGCGGCGCGACAGCAGGAACTCGCGCTCCGGCGCCGTGGCGACCAGCTCCAGCGCCCTGCCGTACTCCTCGACCGCCTCCTCCAGGCGTCCGAGCCGGGACAGCAGATCGGCACGGGTGGCGGGGAGCAGGTGGTGGCGGGGCAGCTCGGCCTCCAGCCCCGCCAGCAGCTCCAGCCCACGGGCGGGACCGAACGCCTCGGCAACCGCTACGGCCCGGTTCAGCCGTACCACCGCCGAGCCGGTCAGCCTTTCGAGGAGCTCGTACAGGCCGGCGATGGCCTCCCAGTCGGTGTCGTGCGCGCCCGCGGCCGAGACGTGCTCGGCGGCGATGGCGGCCTGGAGCAGGTACGGACCAGGCAGGTACTGGCCGGGCGGCTGCGGGCCGGGGAGATGCGGGCCGGGCGGAACTGGGGGGAGGAGGGCGGGGGCGAGCAGGTCCAGCGCCTCGGCGATCTCGTCGTGCCGCCACAGCGAGCGGTCCTGCTCCGCCAGCCTGACCAGTCGCCCGCCGGCATCCAGGCGGGCGTGCCTGCGGGCGTGGTGCAGCAGCATCAGCGCCAGCAGCGCCCGCACCTCGGAGTCGGCCGGCATCAGCTCGGCCATCATGCGGGCCAGCGCGATGGCCTCGCCCGCGGACTCGTCGCGGATGAGCCGCTCGCCCTCGGCCGCCGCGTACCCCTCGGTGAAGATCAGGTAGAGGACGGCGAGCACCCCGTCGCGCCTGCCGGCCAGCTCCCGGCCCTCGGGCACCCGGTACGGGATCCCGGCCTGGCTGATCTTCTTCTTGGCGCGGGTCAGCCGGGCCGCCATCGTCGCCTCGCTCACCAGGAACAGCCGGGCTGTCTGCCGCGTGGTCAGCCCGCCGACGCACCGCAAGGTCAGCGCCACCCGCGCCTCCATGGACAGCGCCGGATGGCAGCAGGTGAACACGAGCCGCAGCCGTTCGTCGGGCAGCTTGCGCGGGCCCGGCTCCTCGGGCGGGCGCGGCTCGTCCACGACCAGCAGGGGGAGCTTGCGGGCCGCCACCGCCGTGCGCCTGAGCCGGTCCACGGCGCGCCTGCGGGCCGTGGTGAGCAGCCACGCCGGCGGGTTGTCCGGGACGGGCGGCCACGCGGCCACGGCGGCGGCGAACGCGTCCTGCAGCGACTCCTCCGCCAGGTCGAGGTCGCGCAGCTCCGCGGTGAGGAGGGCGAGCAGGCGCGCCCATTGCCCCCGGTACGCCTGCTCGACCGCCTTCATCCCTGGTGCTCCACCACGGGACGGATCTCGACGATGTCCACGGGGCACGCCCGGGCCAGCTCGATCGCCTCGTCCAGGTCGCGGGCCTCGATGAGGTAGAAGCCGCCCAGGTGCTCGACCGTCTCCACGAACGGCCCGTCGGTGCGGAGCGCCTGACCCGACCCCTTGCGCAGCGTCACCGCCTCGCCAGGGCCGCCCAGCTCCTCGCCGCCGAGGAAGGCGTCGCGCTCCTTCAGCAGCGCGATGAAGCCGCCGTGCCGCTCCAGCGCTTCGCGCCGCTCCTCCTCGGTGGCCTCCTGCCGGGCCTTGGCGTCGACGTACAGCAGCAGCGCGTACTTCATGACGCCTCCCTGGCGGGCACGGGGCGAATCTCGACGTCGGAGGGCATGGGCCCGGCCAGCTCGATGGCCTCCTCCAGGTCCCCGGCCTCGACGAGCACGTATCCGGAGATCTGCTCGACCGTCTCAGCGTACGGGCCGTCGGTGATGAGGAACTGGTCGCCGTTCTTCCTGATGGTGGTGGCGGTGGAGGAGTGGGCCAGTTCGTGACCGCCCACTCCCGCGCCGCGCTCGGCGAGGAAGCCGTTGTAGGCGCCCCACCGGGCGTAGACGGCCTGGCGTTCCTCGGGCCCCGCCTGCGTCCAGGGATGTTCGTTGCCGACGCACAGCAGTACGTATCTCATGGCGTGTCCTTTCTTCCGGTCTTCCGGTCACTTCAATGACGCGCGGGGGGTACCGGAATCGACACCTGCCACCATTTTCTCCCGCGTTCCACGGCATGGTGGCCATGGCCGGTCCGCGTCCGGGGAGCGGCAGGGGCGGCCACGGAGGCGAGAGTCCTGTCGCGGACTGGTCAGGTGAGCGGGCGGGCGGTGGGGAGGCGGAGGCGGTCGACGGCCTCGCGGCGGGTCTTCTCGGGGCGGCGGTCGTAGCGGGCGGTGGTGGCCGGCGAGGAGTGGCCCACCAGCGCCTGGGCGGTGGCCAGGTCCACGCCGGCGTCCAGCAGCTCGCCGATGAACGTGCGGCGGAAGTCGTGGGCCGTGCGCCGGGAGACGCCCGCCTCGCCGAGCCGCCTCGCCAGGATGTCGGCGATGCCCTGGCCGGTCAGCCCGACCGGGCGGCCGTCGCGCTCCCGGATCCGGCCCGCCCGGCTGATCGGGCTGAACAGCGCGCCGGCCGAGCCGCCCCGCACCGCCAGCCACCGCTCCACCAGCCCGATCGCGTCCGTGGTCAGGTAGGCCAGGCGTTCCTTGTCGCGCTTGCCGCGCACCCGCAGCGAACGGGCCCCCGGATCGTAGTCGGCCAGGGCGAGCCCGCCGATCTCCGCGCGGCGGCAGCCGGTGGAGTAGAGCACCGCGATCAGCGCCGCGTCACGGACCCCGGCCGCGGAGTCGTCGCAGGCCGCCAGGGCGGCGCCCACCACCTCCGGCGGGACGTGGTGGCCGGTTGGCAGGCGGCTCTGCCGTACCGGGGCCAGATCGGAGGCGCGCGCGTAGTCCTCGGCGCTGCTCTGGCCCAGCCGCCAGGCCTCCTTCAGCACGCGGCGCAGCGCCACCAGGTGCTTGTTGACGTACGCCGCCGACCAGCCCTGCTCGGTCAGCAACGTGCGGATGCGGACCGTGTGCTCGTAGCGGAGCAGGTGCCACGGCTGACCGGCGCCGGTGGCCTCCTCGTCGCCGGTGAGCAGCCGCGCGAGCCGGTCGAGGCAGCCGCGCATGGTGCGGCGCGACTCCGGGCTGGTCAGCGAGTCGAGGTAGACGTGGTAGGGGTCGCGCGCCGGCTCGACGGGCGGCGCCACCGGCTCCGTTACGGCGGGCAGGCTCACCTCGCCGATCTTAGAGCCTGCCGACAAGGACCAGGGATGCCCGGGAGGAGGCCGGTCAGGCGTAGAGCAGAGCTTCGGCCGGGTGCTCCAGGAGCCGGGCCACGTCGGCGAGGAACCGCGATCCCCGCTCGCCGTCGACGACCCGGTGGTCGATCGAGATCGCCAGGGTGGCGACCGCGCGGATCGCGATCTCGTCGTTCACCGCCCACGGCATGTTCCGGGTGGCGCCGAACGCGATGATGACGGCCTCGCCGGGGTTCAGGATCGGCGTGGCCCCCTCCACGCCGAAGACCCCGACGTTGGTGATCGTCATGGTGCCGCCCGTCATGTCGTCCAGCAACCCGCGCGGCGTTGCCGCCGCGATCCCGAGATTGACCCCCTGATGGGTGACGATCTCCTGCCGCCGCTCGTCCCAGCTGGAGTTGACGAACGGGTGCCTGAGCGCGGCGAGCAGCACCGCCTTGGCGAGGATGAGCAGGGGCGTGACGCGCGTGCCGGCCCACGCCTTGTCGCGCCGCAGCCTCTCGACCAGTCCCATCGTCGCGGTCATGTCGACCTGGAGCCACAACGTCGCGTGCGGAGCGGTGAAGGCCGACGCCACCATGGCCGCCGCCATCGCCTTCTGGACGCCCTTGACCGGGGTCCGCGTCTCGCCCGCCTCCTCCACCTGCTTCCGGGTGACGAGGCCGTCCGGTCCGGCGGGCAGGTCGCTCAGCTCCACCCCGAGCCGCCTGGCCAGTTGCCGTATCGGCGGCTTCGCCCTGGGGACACGCGCGGGAGCCGCCGGTTCCGCGGTCGCCGCCCCGCGGTCGCCCCCGGTGTTGCGCAGCCGCCGCCGTCGCGTGGCCGGCTCCGCCGGGCCGTAGCCGACCAGTACGGAGGGCCGCGGCTGCGTGGACGCCGGTTCGGGGGCGGGCTGTGCCGTGGACGCCGGTTCGGGCTGTTCCGTGGGCGCCGGGGAGCCGGCGGGACGGATGACGACGAGCGGCGTCCCCACGGGCACCGTACGGCCCGGCGGCACCAGGATTTCATCGACCCGCCCGGCCAGCGGAGACGGAATCTCGACCGTCGCCTTCGCGGTCTCGATCTCGACCAGCGGGTCGTTGACCGAGATGACGTCACCCACAGAGACCAGCCAGGTCACGATCTCCGCCTCGGTGAGACCTTCACCCACATCGGGAAGGGTGAAGCTGTGTCCGGTTTCCATTGATCGTCTCCCTCAGTAACCGAGAGCCCGGTCGACGACGTCGAGGACCCGGTTCACGTCGGGGAGGAACTCCTCCTCGACCCGGCTCGGGGGGTAAGGCATGTTGTAGGCGCCGACCCGGAGCACGGGGCATTTCAGCGCGTGGAAGCACTCCTCGGTGACCGCGGCCGCGATCTCGGCGCCCATGCCGAGAAACGTCGACGCCTCGTGCACGACGACCATCCGCCCGGTGGCCTTCGCGCAGCGGTAGAGCGTGTCGACATCGAGCGGCGACAGCGAACGCAGGTCGAGGACCTGTACGGAGACGCCGTCCTCCTGGGCGGCGGCCGACGCCTCCAGGGCGGTCCGCACCGTGGGGCCATAGGCCACCAGGGTGCAGTCCGTGCCCTGCCTGACCACCCTGGCCCGATCCATCGCGGGCAGGTCACCGAGGTCCATGGTGATGTCGACCTCGCCCTTGTCCCAGTAGCGGCGCTTCGGCTCGTAGAACAGCACCGGGTCGTCGCAGGCCACGGCACGCCTGATCAGTCCGGCGGCGTCCGCCGGGTCCGCGCACGCCACAACCCGCAGGCCGGCGGTGTGGGCGAACAGCGCCTCGTTCGACTCGCTGTGGTGCTCGACGGCGCCGATGCCCCCGCCGAACGGGACCCTGATCACCACGGGCAGCGTGACCGCTCCACCCGAGCGGGCGCGGGTCTTCGCGAGCTGGCTGACGATCTGGTCGAACGCGGGATAGATGAAACCGTCGAACTGGATCTCGCACACGGGCCGGTAGCCGCGCAGGGCGAGGCCGATGGCCGTGCCGACGATGCCGGACTCGGCCAGCGGGGTGTCCACCACCCGTTCGGCGCCGAACTCCTCCCGCAGGCCGGCGGTCACCCGGAAGACGCCGCCCAGCCGCCCGACGTCCTCGCCCATCACCAGAACGCGTGGATCCTCGTTCATCGCGCGCCGAAGGCCGGCGTTGATCGCCGCGCCGAGGGTGATCGTCGTCATGCCGGGACCTCGCTCAGCGACTGGGCGACGTACTCCGCGTACTCCGCCGCTTCCCGGTCCAGCAGCCCGTGCCGTTCGGTGTACACGGTGCCGAACAGGTCCGCCAGCTCAGGGTCGGGCAGGGACAGGCAGGCGCGCCGGGTCGCCGCGGCCAACGCGTCCGCCTCCCGCTCCACCTCGGTGAAGAAGGACGCGCCGACCCCGGCCGCTTTCAGCAGGATCTCCAGGCGGGTGATCGGGTCGCGAAGGCGCCACCGCTCCACCTCGCCGTCCGCACGGTACCTGCCGGGGTCGTCGGAGGTGCTGTGGCCGGCCATCCGGTATGTCTCGGCCTCGATGAACGCCGGCATGCGCGTGTCGCGGACCCGGGCCGCCGCCTGCGACGTCACCGCGTGCACGGCCAGCACGTCGTTGCCGTCCACCAGGTAGGAGTCCAGGCCGAAACCCGCGGCCCGCTGGTGCAGCGCGGTACGGCTCTGCTGGGCGGCCGGCGTGGAGATGGCCCAGTGGTTGTTCTGGCAGAAGAACAGTACGGGTGCCCCGGTGGTCGCGGCCCAGTTCAGCGCCTCGTTGACATCTCCCTGGCTGCTCGCCCCATCCCCGAAGTAGGTCATGACGATCTCGTCGGCGCCGTCCCGCAGCACCCCCATCGCGTACCCCGTGGCGTGCAGGGCCTGCGTGCCGAGCACGAGAGAGTAGAAGTGGAACCGATGCGTCGCGGGGTTCCAGCCGGCATGCGCGAGGCCGCGCCATTGACGGAGCAGCTCCGCCGGTCCGAGGCCCCGAGCCAGCGCCGCCGCGTGTTCCCGGTAGCTGGGAAAGACGTGGTCGTCCGGGCGCAGCGCCCGGATCGAGCCGACCTGCGCGGCTTCCTGGCCGAGGCTCATCAGCCACAGGCCCAGCTCGCCCTGGCGGGCGAGAGCGAGCGCTTCGGCGTCGAAACGCCTGGCCAGCGCCATGTCCCGGAACAGCAGGCGGGCGAGGCCGAGGTCGACACCGGCAGCCTCCCCCTGGGGGGTCAGGCGGCCGTCCGGCATCACGAACCGCAGCGCTGCTCCGTGCGGGGGCGCCACGACGGGCTCGATCCGCCGAAGATCGCGGACTTCCGCTCCGCTCGGGTCGGCGGCTGCTTTCTCACTCATGGGTGCTCCTTCGCCGATCGGGCAATGTCGCGTGGGCATGACGGCCGCAGGTCGTGCGACCGGCAGGGAGAGGCTCATCGGTCTCCGAGGAGACCACCTGTTCGCGGTCCCAGGTGGGGGCGTCCGCCATCATCTCCATCAGCCGGAGTTTGCTGACCTTGCCCGTA
Source organism: Nonomuraea lactucae (assembly GCF_003313395.1). GTDB lineage: Bacteria > Actinomycetota > Actinomycetes > Streptosporangiales > Streptosporangiaceae > Nonomuraea > Nonomuraea lactucae. The sequence goes on from NZ_QNFZ01000169.1 coordinate 6,849, forward strand.
GGGGTCTTGGGCAGGGAGTCGACGAAACTGATGTAGCGCGGGACCTGGAACCTGGCCATCGTGGCTGCGCAGTGGGTCCAGATGGACTCGGCGTCGAGCGGGCTGCCCGGCCGCTTCACCACGAACACCTTGACCTCCTCCTCGGTGAGGTCGCTCGGCACCCCGACGGCCGCGCATTCGAGCACGTCGGGGTGGGCCTCCACGCCCTCCTCGACCTCCAGCGCGCTGATGTTCTCGCCGCGGCGCCGGATGGCGTCCTTGCCGCGCCCGACGAAGAAGATGTTGTCCGCTTCGTCGGCCTTCACCAGGTCGCCGCTGTGGAACCACAGGTGCGAGAACGCCTTGGCGGTGGCTTCGGCGTCGCCGAAGTAGCCGTCGAGGATGGTGCCCGGGATCCTGGGCCGTACCAGGAGCTCGCCGACGACGCCCGGCGGGACGGGATCGCCGTTGGCGTCGGCGACGCGGATGTCGAACTCGGGGGTGGGCGTGCCACAGGATCCGGGCACCCGTGGCGCGTCGAACTTCTGGGTCACCGGGATGTTCGCCTCGACGCTGCCGTAGAGCTCGAGGACGGTGAGCCCGAACCGCTGCTCGAACTCGCCGACCCACTCCGGCACCGGCACGCCCCAAGCGAGACGGGCCGGATTGTCCGCGTCGTCGGCACGGCGCTCCGCTTTGTGCAGGATGGACAGGGTGGCGCCCATGAAGTCGAAGACGGTGGCGCCGGTCGCGCGTACCTCGTCCCAGAACCGCGACGCGGAGAACCGGCGGCCGATCGCCGCTGTGGCACCCATGAGCAGCGCCGGAACGACGGTGAGCGCGGTGGCGTCGGCGTGGAACAGCGGGAACGGGCAGTACAACACGTCGCTTCGCCGCAGCCCGAAGTCCCGCACGGCGATGGCGGCCTGCGAGACGAAGTAGCGGTGGGACACGGCGCACGCCTTCGACCGGCCGGTGGTGCCGGAGGTGTAGAGCATGCCCGCGGTCCGCGGCGACTCCTGCGCCACGGGGGCGGTGGGTTCCCTGTGGATGAGCGCCGACAGGTCCGCGGCGGTGCCCGAGGCACCCGCGCCCATGGGCGCCGTGCAGACCGGGACCGGCGGCTCTCCGTCGAAGGCGGCCGCCAGCGGGGCGTACAGATCGGCGTCGGCGATCAGCAAGGTCGGGGCGGCGAGCCGGACCGCGTTCTCCAAGCCCCGCCCACGCCACTCGGTGTTGATCGGCACCCACGCCGCGCCAAGCCAGTTCGCGGCGAACCAGGTGAGCACGCACGCCTTGGAGTTGCGCATCAGCACGCTGAGCCGGCTGTCCGGACCGACTCCACGGTCGGCGAGGCCGGACGCCAGGCACGCGACCTGCTTGCGGAAGTCGCTGAAGGTCGTGCTCTCGCCGTCCATGTGGAGGAAGACCCGGTCGGGCCAGTTCGCCGCCGCGTCGTCGAGCAGCCCCGGCAGCGTCTGGTCGACGGCGATCCCGCCGATCTCGGCTCGCGTCATCGGGCGCCCGCCACGGTGCCCGATGAGGTGAACTCCGCGAAGCTGCGCTCCGCCTCGCTCGAGGCGAAGCAGTGTAGTGCCGACTCGACCTCCAGGCGGAGGACCGCCTCCTGCTGGGGGAAGGTGGACACCTCCAGCGCCCGCTTGGTCGCCGCCATCGAGCGGGGCGGCTGGGCCGCGAAACGCGCGGCCAGGTCCATCGCCCGCTCGAGCGGGCGTTCGCTCAGCTCGTTGGCGAGTCCGAGCCCGATGGCCTCCTGCCCCTCCACCCAGCGTCCGGTGAGCAGGAGTTCCTTGGCTTTCAGCAGGCCGACCAGCACGGGAAGGCGGAGGCTGATGCCGCCGGTGTGCGCGTGCCCGATCGGCACCTCAGGGAAGCGCAGCCGCACCGAGGGGGAGGCGATCACCATGTCGGCCGCGAGCGCGATCTCGGCGCCGCCGCCCACGGCGAACCCGTGGACCGCCGCGATGACGGGGGAGGGGTTGGAACTCATCAGCCGGGTGACGTCCTGGAGCATCTCGAACGATTCGCGCAGTTCCTCCGGTCCTCCGGTCCGCGGCGCCAGCGTCTGCTTGAGGTCCTCGCCGGCGCAGAACGCCCGCCCGGCCCCATGGATCACCACGGGCCCCGCGCCGTGCGCGGCGCGCAGGGCGGTGACCAGGGCACGCAGCAGCGGCACGTTCAACGCGTTCAACGATCCGGGACGGTTCAGTGTCATCCTGACGATCCCCCCTTCCTCGCTCACCAGGACGGGCCTGTCATCGTGGTCGGCGCTCATCGTGAACCTCCTCTGACTGGACGGCGGCGCGGGGACCGGGAACCGGCGTGAGGCGCGTCTCCGGAGCCCCGCCGAGATAGATCTCGCGAACGGTCGGGTCGTCCCGCAGGTCGGTGCTGGCGCCGTCCCTGAGGATCTCCCCGGTGGTCATGACATAGCCTCGTGAGGTGATCGCGAGTGCCTTCGTCGCGTTCTGCTCGACCAGGAGCAGAGCGGTCCCGGCGCGGTGGATCTCGCTGATCGCCGCGAACACCGCACTGGCCATCAGCGGCGAGAGCCCCAGACCGGGCTCGTCGAGCAGCAGCAGGGCGGGCCGCGACATCAGGGCCCTGGCGATCGCCACCATCTGCTGCTCGCCGCCGGACAGCGTCCCCGCCTCCTGCTCAAGGCGCTCACCCAGGCGGGGGAACAGGTCGAGCTGGGTCACGAGGTCCTTGGCGACGTGCCCGTCCCTGCGCCGGAACGCGCCCAGCAGCAGGTTCTCCCGCACGGTCATGCGGGGGAAGAGCCGGCGCCCCTCCGGCACATGGGCGATGCCCTTGCCTGCGATCACGTGCGACGGGCACGCCGTCACGTCCTCGCCGGCGAACCACACCGAGCCGGAGTCGCAGGCCAGCATGCCGCTGATCGCCTTGAGCAGGGTGCTCTTCCCGGCCCCGTTACTGCCGATCAGCGCGACGGCCTCACCCTCGCCCACGGTGAGCGTGGCCCCGCGGACCGCGCGTACCGATCCGTAGCCGACGTCGAGGTCGCGTACGTGCAGCGTCATGGCTGTCCCTCATCCGTTCCGAGGTACGCGGCGATGACCCGCTCGTCTGTCAGCACCTGTTCCGGGGGGCCGTCGCAGAGCAACCGGCCGTACTCGAGCACCGTGACGTTCGAGCACGTGCGGCTCACCAGATCCATGTCGTGCTCGACGAGCACCACGGAGAGGCCGAACCGCGTGGGCAGACCGCTGATCAGGTCCGCGGCCTCCCTCTTCTCGGCGCTGTTCAGGCCGGCGGCCGGCTCGTCGAGGAGTAGCAGGCACGGCCCGGAGGCCAGCGCGCGGGCGATCTCCAGCCGCCGCTGATCGCCGTAGGACAGGCCGCCGGCCGGGGCCCGGCTCTTGGTGTGCAGGCCCAGCGCCTGGAGCGTGTCGTACGCCCGGTCCAAAGCCGTCCGTTCGGCGGACCGCACCGACGGCCATCGCAGGATGCCGCCGAGCAGCCAGCCGCGCGTCTGGACGTGCATGCCGACGACGACGTTCTCCAGGACCGTCATCGAGGTGAACAGCCGGATGTTCTGGAACGTGCGCCGCAGCCCGCGCTCGGCCCGTTGCGCCGCGCTGCTTCGGGTGATGTCGCCGCCGTCGAGCACGATCGAACCGTGGTGCGAGGCCAGGGCGCCCGACAGCAGGTTCAGCAGCGTCGTCTTCCCGGCGCCGTTGGGGCCGATGATGCCCACGACGGTGTCCCGGGGGACGTCGAGGTCGACGTCGTCGACGGCGAGGAGCCCGCCGAAACGCCTCGTCAGTCCCCGGGCCGACAGCAGGGTACGAGTCGCCGGCTCCGCGCCGGGATCGGTCCGCCGGTCCTCCGGGGCGCTCATCCCGCGCTCCGGAACACGCGCCGGCGGCGCCCGCCACGCCCGCCACGCCCGCCGCGCCC
>NZ_QNFZ01000182.1 GCF_003313395.1 Nonomuraea lactucae
CGAGGGCCGCCTCGCCCGCGGGCGCGCCGACCGCCGCCTGGCCGGGCTGCTGGGCTCCATGCCGCCCGGCTTCGCCGTCATGACCTCGCCGTCGGTGGTGGCCAGGCTGGCACGGACGGTGCCCGGCACGCTGCGGACCATCGGCCAGTATCACGGCTCGTACGCGCACGCCAGGGACTGCTGGCACCTGGGCTCCATCCGCAAGCACTATCCGTCGCTGGACCAGGCGGTCTTCCTCAGTGAGGACGACGCGTGGAAGTTCTCCGAGCACGCGCTGCTGCCCAACGCCTCGTCGGTGCCGAACCCGCTGGCCGCCTGGCCGGACGCCACGGCCGAGCTTGAGACGCCGCGCGTGCTGGGCGTCGGACGGCTGGAGGGCGTCAAAAGGTTCGACCGGCTGATCACCGCCTTCGCCAGGTCGGGCGCGCCCCGGCCGTGGGAGCTGCACCTGATCGGCGAGGGGAGCGAGCTGGAACGGCTGCGCGCGCACGCCGCCGGCGAGGGTGTGGCGGACCGGGTGGTCATCAAGGGGCGGGTGCCCGCCGCGCGGATGCCCGGCGAGTATCTGGCCGCCTCGATCGTGGCCGTGACGAGCGAGCACGAGGGGCTGCCGATCGTGCTGCTGGAGGCGGCCGCGCACGGCGTGCCGGCGGTGGCGTTCGACGTGTCGGGCGGGGTGCGGTCGGCCGCTCCGGTGCTGGTCCCGCCCGGTGACGTGGACGCGTTCGCCCGGGAGCTGGCCCGGCTCGCCGGGTCCCCGGAGGAGCGGCGACGCCTCGGCGCCGCCGCTCGCGCCGGGGCCGAGGCGTTCCGCCTCGACCGCGTCCTGGACGAGTGGGAGTCGCTGTTCACGCACATCGCGCGCTGAGCGGCACGCTCGCTTACATGGCCCCCTTACGTGACTCCTCCGCTCCCTGAAGGGAGCGGCTTCTCGCTTTCCTCGATTGAGGTAGGCGACGGACAAGCCCTGCCCGTTTCCGAACACAAGAACCATATCAGGGAAGCGATTCCCCTGCTCAAGAACCATATCAGGGAAGCGATTCCCCTGCTGGGTGAACCCGGCAGTCCCCTCGCTCCTTACATGGCTCTGTCGGCCAGCTCCGGTGACTCGGCCCGCTGCTGGGGCACCCCGGCGAGCGCCCTCTGGGCCGAGGTGAGCATGGCCGCCACCGGGCCCGGCTCGCGCAGCCGGTTGAACCGGTCGCGCATGTGCTTGCGCATCCGGCTGGCGCGGCGCTTCTGCGCGGTCTTCTGGAAGATGGCCAGGTGGGCCTTGGACGCCGGGGCCGCTCCGCTGAGCTCGTAGCCGTTGGCCTCCAGGCGCTCGCCCAGCACCTGCTCGCAGAGCGAGACCTCCCAGGCGTCCAGCCGGTTGGCCCAGCTCCCGACCCGGCTGCGCGTGACCTCGCCGTGCGTGTTGCTGTGCCAGACCTTGTGCACCGGCACGGCCACGCTGGCCGCCTCGCGCGGCGAGACCATCGCCGGGTCGAAGTCCTCCCGCAGGAAGGCGCAGAGCTTCTTCAGCTCGGTGGACGGGTCGTCGGTGAGGTCCTCGTAACGCAGCTCGTAGTAGCCGTCCTCCGGCATCGTGCGCCGGAGCTTGACGCCCGCGTCGATCGCCTCGGCCCAGGTGGAGACGGCGTGGAAGGAGTTGTGCGTGTACCAGGGCATCTCCTTCAGCGAGGCCACGCAGTCGCGGCCGTCCCTGATCAGGTGGATGAACTGGGCGTCGGGGAAGAGCCTGAGGATGTACTCGATCTGCTTGACGTAGCTGGGCCGCTTGTCGCCCCAGCGGACCTTGCCGAACCGCTCGGCGTACATGCGGAACGTCGTGCCGAGCACCGAGCCGAGCGAGCCGGGGCCCTCCACCGCCTGCCTGACGTAGTCGTCCTTGTCGATCTTGAGCTCGCGGAACTTGGTGGTGCGGTCGCCCGCCACCCACTCGGCCAGCGCGCGGCGGCGCTGGGCGAGGCGCATGTCGCCGAACGAGCGGCGGCGCATGTACGCGGGAATGAGGAACCGCGTCTCCGGCGGCACCGCGATCCGCGGGTGCGAGTGGAGCATGAGCTGCAGCATCGTGGTGCCCGAGCGCGGGCAGCCGACGACGAACACTGGCCGATCGGACATTTGGTTCGAACCCCCGAAAACTTAGACGAGAACGTGCTCACGGCTCTCCCGCGGGGCGGACACGGTGTGCCTGCGCGTGAAGAGCCACATCTTGTAGACCAGGAAGATCTCGTTGCCGAGCAGCAGGACGCCGGCGACGGCCGAGATCGGCACCAGGGCCGCGGCCCCGGCGAGGGGCGCGACCACGAACACCGCGGCGTGGAACTCGATGCCGCTGATCAGGTGCGTACGGACGCGGCGGCGCGCCAGATACCTGTTGAGCCGCCTGCCGAAGGTCCGCCGCCTGCCGCCGCCACCACGCGGCTGGGGCACGACCCCCGCCACCACGGCGAGCTGCGCCGCCTGGGCGCGCGCCTCCTTGATCGCCTCGCGGACCCGCTTCATCTGCGGCGCGTTGACGTACCTGAACAGGTCGAGCACGGCCACGCCCGCGCCGAGCACGATGTAACGCACATCCCCCGTGAGCGCGTACTGGCCGTAGGCCAGACCCGCGGCGCAGAACACCACCCTCACCCGATCGCCCACATAGTCGAGCCAGAGGCCGAAGGGCGTCCCCGTGCCCTTGAGCCGGGCGATCTTGCCGTCCACGCAGTCGATCATGAAACTCAGGTAGAACGTGACCGCGCCCGCCGCCAGCCGGTCCGTGGCGAAGCAGGCCGCCGCGAGCAGGCCCAGCACCAGCGAGAGCACGGTCAGCGTGTTCGGCGTGATCCGGGTCCTGTTGGCCACCACCAGTGCCGCCCGGCAGGCGACCGGATCCACGAAGTAGACGGTCCACCAGGAGTCCCTGCGCTTGCGCGCCGCGTAGACGTCATCGAGCGAATAGGTGCTCATGGATTCAGCATGGCCACGCATCGTCATGGGCGTATTACTCTCTGGAACTACTGGGTGATGTCCATGCCGGTTCTTGACCATCCGGGGACTGACAGCCGCCACGGCTTGTGGGCGTCGCCGTCGCGGAAATGCCCGTTGAGCACCAGTCCTCGGGTCTCGACCTGGGCGTGCAGCCGCCAGTTCGGCCCCCCGCCCTTCAGCCGCACGGGGTCTATCTCCGCGACGAGCTTCCCGCCGCCCGTCCGCCGGGCGGGCACCGGCACCTCGCGGCTGCCGTCGCTCAGCCAGAGCTGCACCTTGCGCGGCCGGCGCTCGACCCGGTGGATGGCCACCTCGCCCAGCACCGTGAAGCGGCTGCCCGTCCAGCGGCACTCCTCGACCCTGGCCAGCAGCTTGAGCTCGTTGGAGGCGTCGAACACGTCGTCGGGGATCTTGAGCGAGCGGTCGCGGAAGAAGGGGTAGTCGCCGTACCAGCCGGCCTTGCGCAGCCCGCGCGGCACGATGCGCGGCACGTCGGAGCAGTTCCGCCTGAACTCGCGCACCCCGCGCAGCTCCTTGATCAGACCTCGCTCCATCAGGTGGAGCTCCAGCCTGCGGAGCGAAGGCGCCGAGGCGAGCACGGCGGGGCTCAGCACCGCCAGCCACTGGCGGGCGAGGTCGTGCAGCGGCGCGATGTCCTCGTCGCGCGCCTCCTCCAGCGCCTGGAACAGGAACACGATGTCCTTCTCCAGCACCAGCCCGTCGAACGCCATGATCAGCTCGGGGGCCTCCTCCCGCAGGAACGCCCTGACCGCGCAGATGGCCTCCAGGCGGTCGCCGAGATTGGACAGCTCCGCCCGGCGCTGCGTGATCGAGACCTCGCCCAGCTCGCGCTTGCGCCAGTGGTAGACCACCTCGGGCAGCAGGTCGACGCTGTCGGCCAGCACGTGCGCCCGCATGCTGAGCGGGACGTCCTCGTAGATCCCCGAGGGGAAGCGCAGCCGGTGCTCGTCCCAGAAGTCCTTGCGATAGACCTTGTTCCACACCGTCCGGTCCCTGACGAGCACGCGGCGGTCCATGATGTGGGTGCGCCGCACCTCCCGCCTGAACACCTTCTCGTGCAGCGACGACGCGGCCAGCCCGCCGTCCCTGATCCGCCGCACCCCGCCGCAGGCGAGGTCGGAGCCGGTCCGTTCGAGCGAGGAGACCAGCAGCTCGTACGCCTCGGGCGGCACGACGTCGTCGCTGTCGGCGAAGGCCAGGTAGGCCCCGCGGGCCCACCGCAGCCCCTCGTTGCGGGCCGGCCCGGGACCGCGGTTCGGCTGGCGGACCACGACGAAGCGCGGGTCGCGGGCCGCGACCTCGTCGGCGATCCGCCTGCTGCCGTCGACCGAGCCGTCGTCGACCAGGATGACCTCGATGTCGGCGAGCGTCTGGGCCGCCAGCGACTCCAGGCACTCGGCGATGTACGACTCGACGTTGTAGAACGGGACGACGACGCTGACCAGGGGCGCCATGCGAAGGGCTCCTTCTTACGGGGGATGGTTAGACGGCAGCATGCCCCGGTCGTCGCCGCCGGGCGGCGCGCGATGTCCCTCCCTGATCAGCTCTTTACCTGACACATATCCGCTACGGTATGAGTCCGTTCACTCACCGGGCGTAGGGGGCGCGATGCTGAGGCCCGCCACTGATCACGACGTGCCGGCCATGCTCCGCTGGCGCAACCACCCGGCGGTCCGCGCGGCCAGCTTCACCACCCACGAGATCGGCGAGGCCGAGCACGCCCGTTGGTGGGCCGGGCTGCGCGGCGATCCGGCCAGGCTCGTGCTGATCTACCGGCACCGGGGCGAGACCGACGCGGGCGTGGTGACCTTCTCCGGGCTGACGCCCGGCGCCACGAGCGCCGAATGGGGCTACTACATCGACCTGGCCGGGCTGGAGCGGGCGGGGGAGACGCTGCGGGCGTGGGGCGGGGTGGAGCGGTGCGCGATCGCGTACGCCTTCGGCCCGCTGGGGTTGACCACGCTGCGCGGCCAGGTGCTCGCGAGCAACGAGCCGGTCCGGCTGCTCCACCGCCGCTTCGGGTTCGCCGAGGTCGGCACCCACCGGCGAGAGGTCGGCGGCGCGCTCGTGGACGTCGTCACCGTGGAGCTCACCGGGAAGGGAGACAGATGATCTCGATCGCGGGCCGGGCCGTCGGCCCCGGCCACCCTCCGTTCGTCATAGCCGAGATGTCGGGCAACCACGACGGCAGCCTCCAGCGGGCCCTGGAGATCGTCGACGCGGTGGCCGCCGCCGGGGCCCACGCGCTGAAGCTGCAGACCTACCGCCCCGACACCATCACGGTCAACGCCGACGGCCCCGCCTTCCGCCTCGGCGACGGGCACGAGCTGTGGGGCGGCGAGCGCCTCTACGACCTCTACGAGCGGGCCCACACCCCCTGGGAGTGGCACGAGCCGATCTTCGCAAGGGCTCGCGAGCGGGGGCTCGCCGCGTTCTCCTCGCCGTTCGACCCCACCGCCGTCGAGCTGCTGGAGAAGCTCGCCGCGCCCGCGTACAAGATCGCGTCCTCGGAGATCGTCGATCTCCCGCTGATCCGGCTCGCCGCCCGCACCGGCAAGCCGCTGATCATTTCCACCGGCATGGCGACGGCCGGCGAGATCGACGCCGCCGTCCGGGCCGCCCGCGAGGCGGGCTGCGCGCAGCTCGCCGTGCTGTCGTGCACCGCGTCCTATCCGGCCTCGCCCGCCGAGAGCAACCTGCGGTCGCTGCCGCTGCTGGCCGCGCTCACCGGCGCGGTCACCGGCGTCTCCGACCACACGCCCGGCCTCGGCGCCGCGCTGGCGGCCGTCGCCCTCGGGGCCTGCCTGATCGAGAAGCACGTCACGCTGTCCAGGGCCGCCGGGGGCGTCGACGCCGCCTTCTCGCTCGAACCCGCCGAGCTCGCGGCCCTCGTGGTGGAGAGCGAGCGCGCCTGGCAGTCGCTCGGGCGGGCGGAGCTCGGGCCGCGCCCCTCCGAGCTCGAGGGGCTGCGCTTCCGCCGCTCGCTGTACGTGGTCAGCGACGTGCGCGCGGGCGAGCCGGTGACCGAGCGGAACGTACGGTCCGTCCGGCCCGCGGGCGGCCTGCCCCCCGCGGCGGTGGACGAGGTGATGGGGCGCCGCTTCACCAGGGACGTGCCGCTCGGCACGCCGCTCACCTGGGACCTCATCTGACCTGGATCAGGTGATCCTCACTTGACCAGTTCGAGGAGGGCGTCGGCGGCCCGCTCGCGGCCCCGGCCGTCGATCAGGCCCCTCCCCCGCCGGCCGTACTCCTCGCGCAGCGCGCCGTCGGCCAGCAGGCGCGAGAGCACCGCCGTGGCCGCCGCGTCGGG
>NZ_QNFZ01000170.1 GCF_003313395.1 Nonomuraea lactucae
CCCTGACGCTCTGGCTGATCTCCGTCCTGGTGTTCGTGACGACCCAGGCGCTGGGCGACCCGGCCCGCGCCATCCTCGGCCGCTCGGCCACGCCGGACCGCCTGGCCGCGCTGCGCGAGCGGCTCCACCTCGACCAGCCGCCGCTGGAGCGCTACCTGTCGTGGCTGGGCGGCCTGCTGCGCGGCGACCTGGGCACGTCACTGGCCGCGCAGGAGCCGGTGAGCACGCTCATCGGCGCCCGGGTGGCGAACAGCTCGGTCCTCGTGGCCGTCTCCGCGGTGCTGATCATCCCGCTGGCGTTCCTGCTCGCGCTCGTGGCGGCGCGGCGGCACGGCCGGGTGACGGACCACGCGGTCCAGGTGGGCATGCTCGCGGTCGCGGCGCTGCCGGAGTTCGTGATCGGAATCCTGCTGGTCGCGATGTTCTCCACCACGGTGTTCAGGTGGCTGCCCTCGGTCTCCATGTCGGCGTCGGTGTCCGGCGCGCCGCCGTGGGCGGATCCGCTGTCGATGATCCTTCCCGTGGCGACCCTGGCGCTGGCCGTGGTGCCGTACGTCAGCCGCATCCTGCGGGCCTCGCTGATCGAGGTCCTGGAGAGCGACTACGTGGAGATGGCCCGGCTCAAGGGCGTGCCCGAACGGCTGGCGGTGCGCCGCCACGCGCTGTCCAACGCGATCGTGCCCGGCATCCAGGTGACGGCGCTCCAGCTCGCCTGGCTGGCGGGCGGCGTGGTCGTCGTCGAGTACCTGTTCCAGTACCCGGGCATCGGCGTGAGCCTCGTGGACGCGGTACGCAACCGCGATATCCCGGTCATCCAGGCGCTGGCGCTGCTCATCGCCGCGATCTACGTCGTGGTGAACCTGATCGCCGACGCCCTCACGATCCTGGTGACCCCGCGACTGAGGACGGCGACCAGATGAGGACGTCGCGCACCTGGGTGGGGCTGTTCCTCACCGTCGCCGTGGCGGCCCTCGCCCTGGCCGGGCCGCTGATCGCGCCGTACGACCCCACCGAGATCGTCGGGAGACCGTACGCGCCGCCCGGCGGGGCGGCCCTGCTCGGCGCCGACTACCTGGGCCAGGACGTGTGGACCCGCTTCCTGTACGGCGGGCGGTCCGTCCTGATCACCGCCACGCTGGCCACGCTGCTCGGCATGGTCCTCGGCATCGTCGTCGGCATGGTCGCCGGGTACGCCCGAGGCTGGCCCGACGAGGTGATCATGCGGTTGAACGACGTGGTGCTGGCCTTCCCGCAGATCGTGCTCGCCCTCGTGCTCCTCGCGACGGTGGGCCCCGAGCCGTGGCTGGTCGTCCTGGTGGTCGGGGTCTCGCACGCGCCCAGGGTGGCCCGGCTGGCCAGGGGAATGACGACGACCCTGGCCACGCGCGAGTTCGTCCAGTCGGCCGAGGCGCTCGGCGAGCGGCGCACCCGCATCCTGTTCTCCGAACTGCTGCCCAACATGTCCGGCCCGCTGCTGGCCGAGGCGGGGCTGCGGCTCACGTACTCGATCGGGCTGGTCGCCTCGATCGGCTTCCTCGGATTCGTGTCGGACCCTCGGGCGGTGGACTGGGGCATGATGATCAACCAGAACCGGCTCGCGCTGCTCGTCCAGCCCTGGGCGATCCTGTCGCCGACGATCGCGATCGCGCTGCTCACCATCGGCACCAACCTCGTCGCCGACGGAATCGCGCCCGCCGCGGCCGGCAACGGCAGGCGGGCCGCCGCGGGCACGCGGGGCTCCGGAGCGACGTCGTGACCGCCGCCCGCTGCTCGGTCGAGGCGCTCCGCGTGGAGCTGGACCACGGCGGCCCGGACGTGGTCGACGGCGTCGCCTTCGAGGTCTTCCCCGGTGAGGTGCTGGCGCTGGTCGGCGAGTCGGGCAGCGGCAAGACCACGGTCGGCACGGCGCTGCTCGCGCACACCCGCAAGGGGGCGAGCATCGCCGCGGGCGCCGCCCGGATCGACGGCGAGGACATGCTGAGCCAGTCCCCCGCCGCCGCCCGCAGGCGGCGCGGCTCCGTCGTCGCCTACGTGCCGCAGGACCCGGCGGCCTCGCTCAACCCGGTGCTGCGGATCGGCTACCAGATCCGGGAGGCTCTCGACGTGCACGGCGCGGGCCGCCGCGCCGACCGGCTCGCCCGGGTCCGCGAGGCGCTGGAGGACGTGGCGCTGCCCACGACGGACGAGTTCCTGCGCCGCTACCCGCACCAGCTCTCCGGCGGGCAGTTGCAGCGGGTCGCCATCGCCATGGCCTTCGCGCCCCGGCCCAAGGTGCTCGTGCTCGACGAGCCGACCACCGGCCTGGACGTGACCACCCAGGCGCACGTGCTGGCCACGGTCCGCGACCTGTGCGCCCGCCACGGCGTCGCCGCGGTGTACGTCACCCACGACCTGGCCGTGGTCGCCGAACTCGCCCATCGCGTCGCGGTGATGTACGCCGGGCAGATCGTCGAGATCGGCCCCAAGGAGGAGGTCTTCGCCGCCCCCTCCCACCCCTACACGCGGGCTCTCATCGCCGCGATCCCCAGCGTCACCGAGGAGCGCGCGCTCACCGGCATTCCCGGCCGCGCTCCGGCGCCCGGCGGGCGGCCCTCCGGCTGCCGCTTCCACGACAGGTGCGCGCTGGCCATCGCCGAGTGCGCGGAGGCGGCCCCGCCCATGGCCGCCGTCGGCGACGGTCACCTGTCGCGCTGCCTGCGGGCCGAGCACG
>NZ_QNFZ01000178.1 GCF_003313395.1 Nonomuraea lactucae
CTCGTCCGCCGGGGCGGCAGCCGGCGGGCCCGCGCCGGGGTCGCCCGGCCCACGCCGTGGCGCTCGGCCAGCTCCTTGACCAGGCCGGTGATCCGGGCCTGGTACGCCCTGGGAGCGTAGGCGCCCCTGCCGTACAGCTCCAGGTAGCGCGGCACCAGCCGCGGGTGCTCGCGCGACAGCCAGGCCAGCCACCACTCGCGCGCCCCCGGCCGCAGGTGGAGCACGATGGGCGTGACGTGCGTCGCGCCCGCCCGGGCGATCTCCCTGACCGTGGCCTCCAGCCGGCCGGGAGAGTCGGTCAGGAACGGCAGGATCGGCGCCATGAGCACCCCGCAGGCGATGCCGTTGTCGTTGAGGGTCGCGCAGGTCTCCAGCCGCCTGCGCGGGTGCGGGGTGCCGGGCTCGGTCGAGCGCCAGGCGTCGGTGTCGAGGAAGCCCGCCGACACGTTGGCGCCGACCTGGGTGACCTCGGCCGCCTCGGTGAGCAGGTCGAGATCGCGCAGGACGAGCGTGCCCTTGGTCAGGAGGGAGAACGGGTTGGCGGCGTCGCGCAGCGCCGCCAGGATGCCGCGCATCAGCCGGTAGCGGCCCTCGGCCCGCTGGTAGCAGTCGACGTTGGCGCCCAGGGCCACGTGCTCGCCGCGCCAGCCGGGCGCGGCCAGCTCCTTGCGGGCCAGCTCCGCCGCGTTGACCTTGACGATGATCTTCGAGTCGAAGTCCGCACCGGCGTCCAGGTCGAGGTAGCGGTGCGTGTTGCGGGCGAAGCAGTAGACGCAGCGGTGCCCGCACCCCCGATAGGGGTTGATCGTGCGGTCGAACGGGACATGACTGACCGCCGGGACGCGGTTGATGATGGACCGGGCATGGATCTCGTAGAACGTCATCCCCTTGAACTCGGGGGTGTCGAACGTCCGGACGACCGCGCCACGAGCGAGCAACGGCACGGCCGGATCGTCCGGATCGGTGCGGTCAAGGCGCAGATTGTCCCAGCGCATGACATGATTAGAACAAGCATTCGATGATGATCGCAAATGGAAAGAGGCGGCAATTACCTCACCAGGCGGCGGCTAATGATCTTCAGGGTTGGGCAGAAACCCCGCACAGAGCTTGCGTTCCGGAGGTGCATCTATGGCCTGGTCGCAGGACGAGGAGAGGATGCTGGCACAGATCGAGCGTCACCTCGTCGACGACGATCCACGGCTCGTGGCGCGACTTGAGTCGTTCAACGAGCGGGCGCGCCGCGGCGAGGCGAGGGCCGCCGGCACCCCTGGAGCCAGGCGCAGGCCGCGCCGCTCGACGGTCATCATCCTGATCAGCTGGCTGCTCATCGCGACGCTGGTCGCCACCCTGCTGATCATGGTCCTGCGGCACGAGGCCGCCGCGCTCGCCCTGGCCGGATCCTTCTCCCCCTTCACGATCGCCTGACCCCACACCGGACCTTCCGCCCCCGCCCGGCACGGCCCCCCGGCACAACCCCGCGCGGCCCTACCCCTGCACGGTCCTGCCCCCGCACGGCCCCGCCCCCGCACGGCCCCGCCCCGGTCACGTCCCACGCCGATCACCCGCGCCGCCCGTCATCGTTCGCCGGCCGCGAAGCGGGCCGCCAGCTGCGCCCGGTTCGTGACGCCCAGCTTGGCGAAGACGTGACCCAGGTGATACTCGACCGTCTTCACGCTGAGCATCAGCTCCCTGCCCACCTGCTGGTTGCTCTGCCCGGTGGCCACCAGCCTGGCCACCGCCAGCTCGCGCGCGGTCATGTCCCACTGCAGGCGCCGCCCCCGCGCCGCCCGGCCGCAGGCGGCCAGCTCGCGTTCGCAACGTTCCATGTACGGAACGGCCCGCAGCCCCGCGAAGACGTGATGCGCCGCCTCCAGCCGCTCTGCCGCCGCGTTGCGCGACCCGTGCCGCCGCAGGAAGCACCCGTGGTCCAGGTCGAGCCTGGCCCGCTCGAACGGCACGCCCGCCGGGCCGGCATGGCGCTCTCCCCGCTCGAACGCCCCGGCCGCCTCGGCGTAGTCGCCCTGAGCCGCCAGCAGGTTGCCCTTGGCCCGGTACACCCGCACCAGCGACATGTCACGCCCGCGGGCCAGCGCCCGCTGCTCGTACGGCTCCAGCACGGCCTGGGCGCGCCCCGGATCGCCGGCGGCGAGCTCGGCGTCACTGAGCAGGTCGCGCCAGTCCAGCAGGCCGGGCTCGTCGAGGCCCTCCCGGGCGCCGGGCTCCAGCAGAGGCAGCAGCACGCGCAGCACCCGCGCCGGGTCGCCCCGCGAGGCGGCCAGCCACGCCTCCGCCACCGCGACGAAGAACCGGGACGCGACGATGTCCCCCGTCGTGCGCCACCCCTCGGCCACGTGCTGCTCGGCCGCCGCCCAGTCGCCCCGTTTCGACGGCACCATCGCCGCCAGGGCACGCGCGCCGCCCGCCATCCACGCCTGGTCCGACTCCTCGGCGAGCGCGACGGAGACCTCCCCGTGCACGAGCGCGTCGTCCCACCGGCCGGCCAGGTGCAGGGCGTTGCCGAGGTGGGCGTGCGCGACCACCCGCTGGTAGGCGGAGAGCTGGTCGGCCCGGCGGAGCAGCCCGGCCAGGTCGGCCGTCGCCCCGTCGATGTCGCCCACCCACGACCTGACCGTGCCCCGGCCGAGCAGCAGGTCCCGCTCGACCTTGCCGGTCGCCGTCACCGGCACGTTCTCGGTGGCCTCCAGCGCCTTGTCCGGGAACCCCATGGCGGCCATGGCCAGGATCTGCACGCTGCGCACGATGCCCGCGTCGAACCCGGCGACGGGACCGGTGAGCGCGCGCTCCGCCCAGACGGTCGCCTGCGAGTTGTCCGCGCCCATCATCGTCGCGACGGCCAGCTGCTCCGCCGTACGGACCGCGAGCACCGGCTCGGCCACCGGATCGGTCCGGCTCCAGGCGTCGGCCAGGAGCCGGGCCGCCTCGCCGCTGCGGCCCCGCACCTGGGCGATCACGCCCTGGGCGAAGGAGCGCACCTCGGGCGGGCACTCCACGGGCAGCGTCCGGGCCAGCTCGGCCGCCTCGTCCACCCGGCCCGCGTGCACCAGGGCGCCGACGGCCTCACCGGTGAGCCGGGCCCGCCGCCGTACGTCCTGGGCGAACTGGGCGGCCTGCAGCAGGTGGGTGGCCGCGCTGGACCACAGTCCCGCGCGCTGCTCCTCGTGCGCGAACACGGCCAGCTCGTCAGCGAGCTCCGGCGCGGGGCCGGTCGTCGCGCGCACGCGGTGCTGGAACCGTTCGCGGTCGCTCGCGGCCAGCTCGGCGGCCCGCGTGTGGAGCCGGTGCCGGGTGACCACTCCGAGACCGTGGTAGATCGCCGCCTGCGACAGGGGGTGGGGGAACGCGGCACAGAGCCCGTGCCTCGTGTGCCGCTCCTCCAGCAGGCCGGCCCGGACCGCCTCGTCGAGCGCCGCCAGCGGCTCGGCGCCCGCGAGCGCGGCGATGTGGTCGACCGGGCAGGGCAGCGGCAGGATGCTGGCGGCTCCCACGAAGTCGCGCGCCGCCCGGCCGCAGGCCGCGAGGCGGGCCAGCACGAGTGCGGCGTAGTCCGGCGGGGCGGGCAGCGGCCGGGTGAGGTCGTTCAGGACGTCGGCGGGCAGCCGCTCCATGAGCTCGCGCGCGTGCAGGAGGTTGCCTGCGGTCAGCGAGCGCAGGCGTTCGGCGGCGGCGCCGCTCAGCGACCGCACGCCGACGCCCCGGCCGAAGGCGCGGAAGTCCGAGGCGGGCAGGCCGCCGAGCCGCATGCGGGCGTCGTTCAGGACGTCGGCGGGCAGCCGCTCCATGAGCTCGCGCGCGTGCAGGAGGTTGCCTGCGGTCAGCGAGCGCAGGCGTTCGGCGGCGGCGCCGCTCAGCGACCGCACGCCGACGCCCCGGCCGAAGGCGCGGAAGTCCGAGGCGGGCAGGCCGCCGAGCCGCATGCGGGCCGTGCGCTCGTCACCGAGCAGCTTGCGCAGGCCGGTGGGGATCGCCGCGGCGGCGAGCTCTCTCGCGATCACGATCGCGAGCACCTGGTCCGCGCGCAGGCGGCGCAGCGCGAAAGTCACCGCCTGGAGCGACGGCACGTCGGCCCACTGGGTGTCGTCCAGGACGACCGCTACGGGCCCGCCGTCCTGGAGACGGCCCAGCCGGTCGAGCAGCTCGGCGCCGGCCGAGACGGGACCGCTGTCGGCCGGGCACGCCTCCTCGGTGAGCTGGGCCAGCACGCCGTACGGGAGCCCGGTCTCGCACTCGTCGCCGCTGGCCGCCAGCACGGTCAGCTCCGGCCGGGCGGATAAGAATCGCCGCACCAGGGCGGTCTTGCCGATGCCGGCCGCCCCCTCGACGAGCACCAGGCGCGGGGTGCCCGAGCGGACCTGTTCGAGAATCCCGCCGAGCCGCTCCATCTCGGTTGCGCGTCCCACGAACACTGTGGCCATCCTTCCATCGTCTGCGGGAGGAGCAGCAGCGCCTAGAGCACCCGGCCCGCGGCTTTGCGGCACCCGGCCGGGACGGCGCCGCCGACCGCCCGCCGGCGCGCCCCGACCGTGTCAAACGTTCCATGCCCGGGAATCTCTCCAGAGAAGTGTGCCCGGCCGCCTCGCCCCCGGAGACCTGCTTGAGCACAAAAGACGTCCTCGCACTCGTGGCCGGCGCCGTCGTCGTCACGGCCCTGGCCGGCACCGCCACCCCCGCCGGGAAGGCCACCGCCGACCGGGCCGGCTCCGCCAGCCCCCTCGCCAACCCCAGCGGCACCCTGCCCGGCCTCGCCCCCTTGACCTCCCGCTCCGACAGAGCAGCCGCCCGCCACCTCATCAAGGCCCTGCGCGTCAAGGGACGCGGCCCCGCCACGCGCTACGCGCGCACCCGGTTCGGCGACAACTGGGCCGACACCGCCACCGGAGTCCCCTACTCCCGCAACGGCTGCCGCACCCGCGACGACCTCCTCGCCCGCGACGGCCACGACATCCGCTACCGCGAGGGCTCCAGCTGCGAGGTCGTCGCCATGCGGCTGGAAGACCCCTACACCGGCCGGACCATCGAGTGGCGCAAGAGCCACCCCGACGAGATCCAGGTCGACCACGTCGTCCCCCTCGCCTACGCCTGGCGCATGGGCGCCTCCCGCTGGCCCATGTCCAAGCGCCTGGACTTCGCCCAGGACCCGCTCAACCTGCTGCCCGTCCACGGAGCGGCCAACGAGCAGAAGGACGCCTCGGGCCCCGCCTCCTGGCTCCCGCCGCGGCGCCGCGTCCGCTGCGCCTATGCCACCCGTTTCGCGCAGGTCGCGCTCAGGTACGACGTGCCCGTCACCAGGCCCGACAAGGACGCCATGCTCGCCCAGTGCCGATGAGCCCGCCCGGGAGCGCCGCCGAGCCGGTCCGCGCCCCCGTACGGCTATCGCGCGTCCGCCCAGTCGAAGCTCCGCCTGAACGTCAGCTCCGCCAGCACCCGCTGCCCCGCCGCGTTCGGATGGAAGTAGTCCCAGCCGCTGATGTGGTCCAGCGCGAACCTGTAGCGGAACACCGCGCCCCCGTCGGTACGGCACGCCTCCCCCAGCGCCGCGCACGCCTCGGCGGCCTCCCGGTTGTAGGCCATCACCCGCTCCCGCACCCGGGCCCGCCGCTCCACGTCCGCGCGTTTGACCGACGTCGGCCGGGCCAGCATCGCCTGGCAGATCCGCCCCACCGTCCAGAACGTCCGCGCCAGCCCGTTGACCTTGCCCACCTGCCACAGCCGCCGCAGATCCGGGACGCTCGCCACGAACACCCGCACCCCCGGCACGCCGTCGCGCAGCGCGGTCAGCGCCTCGTCCATCCGCCGCCGGTAGACCTCGACCGGCGTCATCTCCCGCTCGGTGGGCACGCACGCGTCCTGGGCGCCGATCAGGATCGTCACGTAGCCCGGCTTGAGCTCGATCGCCCGCCGCACCTGGCCCATCAGGCTCGCGCTGGTCGCCCCGGGCGCCGCCAGGTTGCCGTTGTGCCCCCGGATGCCGCCGTCCAGCCGCAGCAGCCGCAGGTAGTGGCTGTCGACCTCGGCGTTGTCGCCCGTCGCCCACGACCGGGAGGTGCACGGCACGTACCAGCCGCACACGTTGAACCCCGCCGTGATCGAGTCTCCGAGCGCCACCATCGTCCCCGGAACCGGAACCCGCGAGGATTCGGCCTGCGCGGCCCCCGAACCGGCGAAGACCAAAACGGCGGCCACCATGGGCGACAAGCGACTGATCATGGGCCCCAAGGTAGGGAGCCGATCACCGCCCCACTATGACCTCAAGGCAACGACAGCCAATTCAGGACCCACTTCATATCGCGGCTTGACAGTGCCGGCGGGTGCGGATTGCCCCATGATTTCCGCTCAATCCATGTCATAGCCGGAGCGGAGACCGTAACGCCTCAATCACGGGGGTCCCAGTCGAACGTGTTCAGTTCCCGCATAGAGTGTCTTGGGTGAGTGTCGCGCTCGGAACAACCAGCCCGCTGCCGGTTCGCACGACCCCCATTCGCGCCCCCGGCGACCTGCTGGCGTCCCTGCCCAGGACCGCGCCCTACGCGTGGGTCCGGCACGGCGAAGGGCTCGTCGGCTGGGGGGAGGCCGCCCGCGTCACCGTGCCGCCAGGCCCCGGCCGCTTCGCGTGGGCCCGCCGATGGCTCGCCGCCGTCCTCGGCGACGCCCACGTCGACGACGCCGTCGACGCCCCCGGCTCGGGGCCGGTCGCGTTCGGCACGTTCACCTTCGACGAGGACTCCCCCGGCTCCACCCTCGTCGTCCCCCAGACCATCCTCGCCCGCCGCGGCGGACGCGCCTGGCTGACCACCGTCGGCTCCGTGCCGGCGAACGGCTCCGGCGACCCGCAGCTCCACGTCTTCACCCCGCCACGCCGGCCTGGGCGCATCCGCTACGGCGACGGCAGCCTGACCGCGCCCGAGTGGGAGCACATCGTCGCCCGCGCGGCCCGGCGCATCCGGGACGGCGAACTCGAGAAGGTCGTCCTCGCCCGCGACCTGCTCGCCGTCGCCGAGCACCCCATCGACGTGCGCCTGCTCCTCGCCCGCCTGGCCCACCGCTACCCCGAGTGCTACACCTTCTCCGTCGCGGGCCTCGTCGGGGCCACCCCCGAGCTGCTCGTACGCCGCACCGGCAAGCAGATCGAATCCCTCGTGCTCGCCGGCACCACCCCGCGCGGCACCAGCGCCGCCGACGACCTCGCCCGCGGCGCCGCGCTCTTCGCCTCCGACAAGGACCGCCACGAGCACGAGTGCGCCATCGCCTCCGTGCGCCAGACCCTCGCCCCCCTCTGCTCCGCGCTGCACACCCCCGCCGAGCCCGAGCTCCTCGTGCTGCCCAATGTCCAGCACCTCGCCAGCCACGTCAGCGGCCGGCTCGCCGACGGCGCCTCCGTCCTCGACGTGGTCGCCGCCATGCATCCCACCGCGGCCGTGGGCGGCACGCCCACCGGCACCGCGATCGAGCTGATCCGCGAGCTGGAGGGCATGGACCGCGCGGGCTACGCGGGCCCGGTCGGCTGGATCGACGCCCACGGCGACGGCGAGTGGGGCATCGCGCTGCGCTCCGGCATCGTCGAGGGGCGCCGCGCCAGGCTGTTCGCCGGGGGCGGCATCATGGGCGACTCCGAGCCGAGCTCCGAGCTGGCCGAGGCCCAGGCCAAGTTCCGCGTCATGCAGTACGCCCTGGAGGGCTGACGCCCCACGTCCGGCCCGCGACGTGGGTGGTCCCGCCCCAGGCGTAGGCAGCTCAGCCCGGAACGTAGGCAGCTCAGCCCGGAACGTGGGTGGGTCCCGCCCGGCACGTGGGTGGGTCCCGCCCGGAACGTGGATGGTCCCGCCCGGCGCGTGGGCGGCTCAGCACGCGACGTGGATGGCCTGGCCTGGCTCGACCCGCGCCCGGCCCGCCGTGAGCGCGGCGACCCACTCGGCGAACGCCGCCACCTCGTCATCGCCGACCGCCACGGCGAAGTCCACCGCGGGCCCGTAGGCCACCTCGCGCACCCCGTACCGCGAGGCGCGCAGGTCGTTCTCCACCCGGCCCGCCTGGTCGTGGGCCACCGAGACGCGCACCAGCCTGGCCGGGACCATGCGGGCCACCAGGCCCAGCGGCTCGGCCCGGTCGAGCGTCTCCGTCACCGCCGAGCCGTACGCGCGGACGAGGCCGCCCGCCCCCAGCAGGACGCCGCCGAAGTAGCGGGTGACCACCGCCACCACGTCGCTGAACCCCCTGCCGACCAGGGCCTGCACCATCGGCGTGCCCGCGGTGCCGCCCGGTTCGCCGTCGTCGTCGCCCTTCTGGACGCGCTGCCCGATCACGTACGCGGTGCAGTTGTGCGTGGCGGCCGGGTGCAGCCGGCGCCGCCCGGCGATGAACCCCGTCGCCTCCTCCACCGTGGAAGCCGGCGCGATCGCGCAGACGAACCGCGAGCGCCGGGCCTCCGTCTCGTGCTCGACGCTGTTCTTGAGGGTGAGGTAGGAGGAGGTCACCTCGCCAAGCTACCGCCTTTACAGTGTAGATCAGCAGCGGTGCCCCCTTTGGCTTCCCGCCACGCGCGTAGGCGGCCAAAGTCCCGCCCCGGCCGGGCCGGGAGCGCTAGCATCGCCTCCATCCCGGTTGTGACCCTCGGAGGCTCCCGTGGACAGCGAGAGCGTCGCGAACGACGCCATGCCGTACGCCACCTCGGCCATCGGCGCGTACGGCGCCGAGGTGCTCGCCAAGACCAGCGAGCTCGCCGCCGGTTCGGCGGCGGCCCGCGGCACCCAGATCCTGCAGCGCGTCTTCGGCCGCGGCGACGCCCGCGCCCGCGGGCTGATCGCG
>NZ_QNFZ01000171.1 GCF_003313395.1 Nonomuraea lactucae
CGCGAGCGCGCCCACGGCCGCGGCCCCCGCCGCCCGCCGGGCGGGCGGGGCGCTCTCCGGTCCGAGCACGAGCCCGGCCACCAGCACGAGCGCCAGCACCATGAACGGCACGACGGGGATCATGTAGAAGAGGTACATGGTGCGGTGGTCGGCGACCGCGTAGTAGAACCACGGCAGCCAGCCGGCGGCGTAGGCGAGCAGCACCGCGCCCGCGCGCCAGTCGCGGGTGGCCACGTACCACGCGACGAGCCCGAGCATGGCCAGGGCGGCCGCGTACCAGAGCGCGGGCGTGCCGACGCCGACCACCGCCTCCGAGCACTTGGCGGCGCCGCACGTGCCCTGCCCGCCCTCGTAGTAGAAGGTGACGGGCCGGATCAGCAACGGCCACGACCACGGATCCGACATGTACGGGTGATACTTCGTCAGCCCTGTGTGGTAGCCGAGCACCTCCGTCTGATACTTCAGCCACGACCGCATCGAGTCGACCACGAAGAACAGCGGCCCCGAGGAGGTGGCCCGCTCCCAGTTGCGGCCCCACCCGTCGTCGTTGACGAACCAGCTCGCCCACGACGCCAGGAACACCAGGGCGGGCGCGAGCGCGAGCGCGGCGAGGCCTGAGGGCAGGTCGAGCCGGAACGTCCCCCGGTACGGCTCGCGGATCCCGGCCGCGCGCCTGGCCCCCATGTCCCACACGAGGCTCAGCACCGCGAACGCGATCAGGAAGAAGATCCCCGACCACTTGACCGCGCACGCCGCCCCGAGGCAGACGCCGGCCGCGATCCGCCACGGCCGGAGTCCCAGCGGGGGCCCGCAGTCCCGGAGGCCCGCCGTCGAGACCGTCTCGCGCCAGTCGACCAGCCGCTGCCGCGCCTTGTCCCGGTCGACCACCAGACAGGCGAACCCGGCCAGCACCCAGAACATCAGGAGGATGTCGAGCAGCGCGGTCCGCGAGAGCACCAGGTGCAGCCCGTCCAGCGCCAGCAGCAGCCCGGCCAGACAGCCGAGCAGGGTCGAGCGGGTCATCCGGCGCGCCAGGCGGGCCAGGATGAAGATCGACAACGTTCCCGCGACGGCGGCGGCGAACCGCCAGCCGTACGGGTTCATGCCGAACAGCCACTCCCCCGCGGCGATCATCCACTTGCCCAGCGGCGGGTGCGCGACGAACGCGGCGCAGTCGGCGGGCTCCGCGCACTGCTTCCAGATGTCCAGGTCGCCGGCGATCAGGCGCCGGTCGGCGATGGGGTTCTTGGTGTCGCCCAGCGTGTAACGCTCGATGCCGAACGTGAGGAGGGAGAAGGCGTCCTTCGCGTAGTAGGTCTCGTCGAAGACGACGGCCCTGGGATGGCCGAGCCCGGCGAAGCGGAAGATCCCGCCGAAGACCGTGACGAGCAGCGGCCCCAGCCAGCCCCAGAGGGCGCCGCCCTGAAACGGCGGAACCAGCCTTTGCGATGAAACCCCCCAGTTCTTCACGAAGCGCAATCTACGGGCTGGAAGATCTTCTGTGAACCGCGTCGTAGAGCTCCCTCTTCGGCACGCCCGCGGCCCTGGCGACGTCGGCGACGGCCGTCTTGCGCTGCTCGCCCTCCGCCACCCGGCGCTCCACCTCGGCCACCAGCGCCGCCATGTCAGGCGGGCGCTCGTCGGCGACGTGGCCCGCGACCACGACCGTGATCTCGCCCTTCACCCCGGCCGCCGCCCATTCGGCCAGCTCGGCCAGGCCGCCGCGGCGCACCTCCTCGTAGGTCTTGGTCAGCTCGCGGCAGACGGCGGCCCGCCGGTCGGCGCCGAACGCCTCCGCCATCGCCTCCAGCGAGCCGTGCAGCCGGTGGGGCGCCTCGAAGAAGACCATGGTCCGCTCCTCGCGCGCCAGCGCGGACAGCCGGCGGGCGCGCTCGCCCGGCTTGCGCGGCGGGAAGCCCTCGAAGCAGAAGCGGTCGCTGGGCAGGCCCGAGACGGCCAGCGCGGTGGTGACGGCGCTCGGCCCCGGCAGCGCGGTGACCGTGACGCCCTCCTCGACGGCCAGCCTGGTCAGGCGGTAGCCGGGGTCCGACACGCCCGGCATCCCGGCATCGGTGATCACTACGACCGTGCGCCCCTCTTTGAGGGTCTCGACCAGTTCCTGGGCACGGGCCGCCTCGTTGGCGTCGTAGTAGGAGACGATCCGGCCGCCGATCTCCACGTCCAGCTCGGTGGCGAGCCTGCGCAACCGCCTGGTGTCCTCGGCGGCCACCACGTCCGCGTCGCGCAGCGCCTCCCGAAGCCGCGGCGAGACGTCACCCGCCTGCCCTATAGGGGCTCCCGCCAGCACCAACCTGCCGTCTGCTCTCACTGGACCATTGTGGCAGGGCATCCCGATTGGGCAGAGTTTCCTGGGTAACCACCGGCTTGAGGCCCGTACGATGTCCGAATGGCGGTGACCGACTTCGCGTACCAAGCCTTCGATGAGCCGAAGGCCGACGAGAGCAGTCCCCGGGCACGATCCGTGCGCGACCGGATGGTCCCGCCCATGCGCGGCGGCGAGCTGTGGGGCTGGCTCGGGCCGCTGCTCGTCACGGTCTTCGGCGGAGTGCTGCGCTTCGCCGGGCTCGGCCATCCCAGGGCTGTCGTGTTCGACGAGACCTACTACGCCAAGGACGCCTTCTCCCTGATCAGCTGGCTGGTGGAGCGGGTCGCGATCAAGGACGCCGACAAGGCGATCCTGGCCGGCAACACCGACATCTGGCAGAAGTGCACCGCCGAGACGCTCGACAAGTGCGCCTCCTACGTGGTGCATCCGCCGCTGGGCAAGTGGATGATCGGCGCGGGCGAGTGGCTGTTCGGCATGAACCCGTACGGCTGGCGGTTCGCCGCCGCCGTCGCGGGAACGTTGTCGATCTTCATCCTGGCCCGCCTGGCGCGCCGGATGACCCGCTCGACCCTGCTCGGCTGCTTCGCCGGGCTGCTGCTCGCCCTCGACGGCCTGCACTTCGTGCTCTCGCGCACCGCCCTGCTCGACATCTTCCTGATGTTCTGGGTGCTGGCGGCGTTCGCCTGCCTGGTGGTCGACCGCGACAAGGCCAGGCAGCGGCTGGTCGACTGGTACGAGAACTCCCCCATCTCTCCCCAGGGCCCCGGCCTCGGGCTGCGGCCGTGGCGGATCGCGGCGGGCGTCTGCCTCGGCGCGGCGATGGGCGTCAAGTGGTCGGGGCTGGCCTTCGCGGTCGCGTTCGCGGTCATGTCGCTGCTGTGGGACGTCGGGGCGCGGCGGGCGGTCGGCGTGCGCCGGCCGTACGCGGGCGTCTTCTCCAAGGACGCGCCGAACGGGCTGCTGGCCTTCGCCGTGGCCCCGTTCGTCACGTACATGGCGACCTGGACCGGCTGGTTCGCCACCGCCACCGGCTACGGCCGCAACTGGGACCAGTCCACCTCCTCGGGCCCGTTCTACTTCCTCTTCGACTCCGCGCGGTCGTGGGTGAAGTACCAGTGGCAGGTCTTCACGTTCCACAACGGGCTCGAGACCTCGCATCCCTACATGTCCGATCCGTGGCAGTGGCCGCTGCTGCTGCGTCCCGTCGCGTTCCACTACGAGGGCAGGCAGGACGCCTGCGGGGTCAAGGACTGCTCGGAGGCGGTGCTGGGCGTGGGCACGCCGGTGATCTGGTTCGGCGCGCTGCTGGCGCTCGTCGGCCTGATCGCGTGGTACGTGGCCACCCGCGACTGGCGGGCCGGGGCGGTGCTGCTGGC
The DNA here is from genome assembly GCF_003313395.1 of Nonomuraea lactucae. Lineage (GTDB taxonomy): Bacteria > Actinomycetota > Actinomycetes > Streptosporangiales > Streptosporangiaceae > Nonomuraea > Nonomuraea lactucae. The sequence goes on from NZ_QNFZ01000171.1 coordinate 3,724, forward strand.
CTACGCGATGGGCTGGCTGCCCTGGTTCTACTTCGCCATCGCGTCCAACCGGACGATGTTCCTGTTCTACGCCATCCCCATGGTGCCGTTCATGGTGCTGGCCATCACGCTCTGCGCGGGGCTGCTGATCGGGCCGGCGGCACGGCGTGCGGAAGCCTCGCCGGGCGTGCGGCGCACGCTCGGCGCAGCGGTGGTCGGCGCCTTCGCGCTCCTCGCCCTGATCAACTTCTGGTGGCTGCACCCGGTCCTGTCCGCCGAGCTCATCCCCTACACCGAGTGGAAGGCCAGGATGCTGTTCGACAAACGGTGGATTTAGTCCGAACGACATCCCTCCGAACAAATGCTTTCCTAGGGCAATCACCGTGCAAGACCCAAAACGCGCCGGTTTCGGGCATCGTCAGGCCAGGGCTCGATACGGCAAACTTCGAGGCATGAGTGCACCGGACGTCACCGCGCTCCTGGCCGAACTCGAACGTTCGGAGCCGGATCTCGCCGACGAGGCCAGGACCGCCATCGAGTGGCTGACCGGTGGCGATCCGCTGGAGACGGTCACCCAGCTCGACGTCTGCGAGTTCCTCTGGTACACGCTGCCGCTGAAGGTCGGCGGCGATCCCGAGCGGCTCGCCCGCTCGCTCGGCCGGCTGCTCCACCTGGGCGGCTTGGAGCGTTACGCGGAGCTGTGCGACTCGCCGACCACCGCGCGGATCCTGTCCACGTACGCCCGCGAAGGGGAGGACGCGGGCACCGGCGCCTACCAGGCGGCGCTGGAGGCCACCGGTGTGCTCCCGCCCGACGTGCCCGACCTGCGGTGGAGCACGATCATGGGCCCCGAGGAGCTGGGCGCGCACGTGGCCTGCTCCGCGGCCCTGGAGCTGGCCATCGTCGCCGGCGACGAGGTCGACCACGTCGCGCTGACCCGGCGCTGGCTCACCGAGCCCCGGGCCGACCTGGGCGGCGACAGCTGGCTCCACCGCGTCCACGGCGAGCGCCTCAACCGCTGGGTGCTCGGCAGAGGCCCGGCCAGGCGGGAGCTGGCGCAGCCGTTCGAGGTGCGGCTGCACGCGCCGGTGCCCGCCCAGCCGGTCCCGGCCCTGCACGGGCTGCTGTCCCTGGCCGCCTCCGAGGAGAGCCTGCCGCTGCGGCTGGCGCCCTCGCCGGAGGCGCTCAGGCTGCGCGAGATGGCCGAGCGTGAGCTGGGCGCGCTGCGCCGCGACGGCGCCAGGCTGTCGATCACACCAGAGGGCAGGCGGCTGCTCCACTCATGCGAGGCCATGTGGGAGGCGATCACGGGGCTGCTGCTGGCTCAGGGCGAGCACGAGTGCGAGGTGTCGGCCCGCGAGGCCGCGCTCCTGCTTCTCGCCGACGGCGCCCTCATGTCTCCCACGGAGCTGCGGCGCCGGGTCGCCGAGGTGGTCGGGGGCGAGGGATGGCACTCCGCCACGGGCCACGCCGACATCGCCGAGCCGGTCACCCACCTGGTCGGGCAGCTCACCGCGCTCGGCCTCGCCTTCGGTGACGAGCTCGCGGTGCGGATGTCGAGGGTCGGCCAACTGGCGGCCCTGACCGCGCTGCGCGCCCATGCCCTCCGCCCCCGGCAGTACGTCAGCTCCGCCTGACCCGTCGCGGGCTCGGCGGACGGTTCACTCCGGCACGCTGACCCGGCGTACGGCCTGCTTGAACTCCGGGCACTCGACGATCGGGTCGTGGTCGCAGACGACGGCGTGCCGGAGGCTGTCACGGAGCCGGGTGAGCCTGGACACGAGCTCGTCCACCTCCCGCTCCTTGGCGGCCATCCGCTCGCGCAGCACGGCGTCGTCCGGCCGGGCGGCCAGGAACCTGCCGACCTCGGCCAGCGTGAACCCCGCGTCGCGCGCGCAGGTGATCAGCGCCAGCCGGTCCAGCGTCTCGGGCCGGTAGGCGCGACGCAGGCCGTTGCGCGCGGCCGGCGCGATGAGCCCCTTGCGCTCGTAGAACCTGAGCGCCGAGGCCGCGAGGCCGGACCGCGTCGCCACCTCGCCGATGTCGAGCAGCGTCTCGTCCACGGGCAGCTCCTTGACTTGAACCGTGGTTCAAGTCGCAGTCTAGCCGCATGAAGATTCACCACCTCAACCTCGGTTCGATGCGCGAGATCGACTCGACCACCGGCCTGCCCTCCGCCCGCGCCGTCTGCCACGCCCTGCTCATCGAGACGCCCTCCTCCGGACTCGTCCTGGTCGAGGCCGGCCTCGGCCTCGACGACGTGACCCGGCCCGCGGAGCTGCTCGAAAAGGAGTGGGTGGACCTGGTGGACCCCGCGCTGAAGCCGGCCGAGACGGCGGTACGGCAGCTCGCCCGGCTCGGGCACGACCCCGCCGACGTACGCCACATCGTGCTGACCCACCTGGACGTCGACCACAGCGGCGGCCTGCCCGACTTCCCCGGCGCGCGGGTGCACGTCATGGCGGCCGAGCTTGAAGCGGCCCTGGCCGAGGCCCCGAGCCGCCGCTACCGGCCGGGCCACTGGGCACACGGCCCGCGCTGGGTCACCTACGGCGAGGGGCGCGGCGAGACGTGGCTGGGCATGGAGGGCGTGCGACCGCTCGACGACCTGCCCGGCATCCTGCTGGTGCCGCTCGGCGGGCACACCGTGGGCCACGCCGGGGTGGCGGTCAGGGACGGCGACCGCTGGCTGCTGCACGCGGGCGACGCGTACTTCTACCACGGCGAGCTGGAGCCGGATCCGCGGCCGCACCCGCTGATGGACATCGTCCAGGTGGACTCCCAGGTGGACGCGGAGCTGCGCGCGGCCAACCAGGCCAGGCTGCGCACGCTCGCCCACGCGCACGGCGTGGACGTGTTCTGCGCGCACGACCCGTGGGAGTTGCGGCGATTCTGAACCCGCCCCGGCCCTCCCGCGTATCTCCGGCTACCCGGCCACCGTGGCGCGCAGAACGCGGCGGCCGGGCCTCACTCGGCCATCCTGTGCATGAGCTCCAGCCAGAAGGACCTGGCCTCCTCGCCCTTGTAGTGGCGGAAGCGGATGCGCTCGTTGTCCCGGTAGACGGCGATCTCCGCGGTGACCGCGGCCTCCTGGCCGACCAGGGAGGCGTAGAAGCTCACCCACTCGTCCGGACGCGGGCTCCAGTCCGGGAAGGCCATGTGGGCGGCCTGCATGCGGAACGTCTCGAACCAGCGTTCGTCCCCCGAGTTTTCCACAGGTCCACAGTGGCAGGGCAGGCGCCAAGGACACGCAAAACGAGGACATGCGTCACGGGGAGATGCCGTCAGCGCTTGAGTGCGACGCCGCACACGGCGCTCACCTGGTCGGAGGGGTCCCAGCCCTCCGGACCGGGCCGCCACTGGGGCGTCGGCACCACTCCTGGCTCCACCGGCTCCAGCCCCTCGAAGAAGGAGGCGATCGCCTCCGGATCGCGCAGGTGGTAGGGGTAGGCGGCCCGGGAGTTGTAGCTCTCGACGGCGGCGACGAGCGCGGGGTTGGTATTGGTGCCGTCGCTGAGGGCGAGATAGCTGCCCGGGGGGAGGGGCGCGAGCAGCCGCTGGATGATGCCCTTCGGGTCGTCGGCGTCGGACACCTGGCCGGCGATGCTGAGCATGGTCAGCCCCACCGGCCGGGTGAGGTCGAGTGTCTTGGCCGCGCCGTCCAGGATGCGCTCGGGATCGCGTACGTCGGCGTCGATGTAGTCGGTGGCGCCCTCGGGGGTGCTGGTGAGCAGAGCCCTGGCGTGCACGAGCACCAGCGGATCGTTGTCGACGTAGACGATCCGCGAGTCGGGCGCCACGGACTGGGCGACCTCGTGGGTGTTGTTCGCCGTGGGCAGGCCGGTGCCGATGTCCAGGAACTGGCGGATCCCGGCCTCCCCTGCCAGGAACGTGACCGCCCGTTTGAGGAACTGCCGCTGGAGGCGGGCCACCTGGGCGAAGGCCGGGAACACCCTCAGGATCGTGTCACCGGCCTCCTTGTCCACGGCGTAGTTGTTCTTGCCGCCGAGCAGGTAGTCCCACACGCGCGCCGAGTGAGGCTTGGTGGTGTCGACTCGATCCCAGGCGGAACGGGCGTTCTCGTCGTCCATGGGGCTCCGTTCGGGGCTCACGACTGCTTCTGCGGTCACCTTAGGGCACGATCATCGACGGTGCCGTGCAGATCAGACATTCGCCCCGGCCGGGGGTCACGTTCGGCTGCGGAGCTCGGCTCCCTCCCACGACTTCAGGTAGGCCTCCGCCCCGGCCAGCATGTCCTGGGCGAGCTGGTCCCCGGCGTACCGGCGCATGTCCTCGATCCAGTCGGGGACCAGGCCGTAGTGGGCCACGCCGTCGGTGTTGACGTCCCACACGCGCTCGCCGGTGCGCTGCCGGTCGAGGGTTACGGCGCCGTCGAGCGAGGTGAACGGGTACGTGACCGCGCTGCCCGGACGGGGACCGGGGAGTGGGCCCATGCCGTTGGCGTCCAGGCCGTAGCCGTACCCGGGGCGGCCGAACTCGTCGCGGAACGGCTTGGTGGCCTGCCAGCCGGCCGTGAAGGAAGGGGCGGGCGAGCCGTACGCGGTGACCATGCCGCCGAGCCGGTAGACGCGGCGCAGGTAGCCGGGGTCGGCCCAGCTGTGGGAGGAGATGACCCCAGGGTAGCCGGCGCTCTCCAGCAGGTCGAGCGTCTGGCCGGCGGCCTTGACGCTCATGTGGTCGATCTCGATCATCATCCCGCGCCGCATCATGCCCTGGACCATGTGGGCGCCCAGGGAGGTCAGGCCCTTGGGGTTGCAGTGGGGCGCCGGCGGGTAGACGGGCAGGCCGACCCCGTGCGGCAGCCACCTGGCGAGCTGGGGCGGGAGCGCTCCGGCCGCCTCGATGGTGTTGTCGTGCTGCGGTCCCGTGCAGGTCCGGGCGTTCCAGAAGCGGCCGCTCGACAGGAAGTTGCCGAGGTTGACGATCACGCCGGTGGTGCCGGAGTCGAACCGCACGCCGCACAGCGCGTTGTCGTACTTGTGGCAGACGAACATGCTGCGCACGCCCAGCGCGTGCATCTCGTCCAGACCGCGGTCGATCTGCGCCTTGGTGCAGTGCGGGATGCCCAGCGTCTGGCGGCAGCCGAACGGCTCGGACGTCTCCACGCCGAGGACCACGGCCAGCTTGCCCGCGGCGATCACCTGCCTGGCCTCGGCGGGCGACTTCACGACCCGGAACCAGCCCTGCCCTGGGCCGCCGCTCTGGGCGTCGATGTGGTCCTGCAACTCGAAGGTGCGGCGCGCCTCCAGCCTGAGCGTGGCCATCTCGTCGCAGCCGTTGCGCCTGAGCGGGTAGATCTCGCAGAGCTGCCGGTTGGCGACCAGGTCGTTGACCATGACGCGGAGGCCGCCGCGCCAGGCCCGCTCGATCCACTTGTGGTAGGCCTGCTGGTGGGTCAGGGAGTCGTGGGCCGGCCAGTCCTTGAACGTGGGCCAGCCGACCGGGTCGTGCGTGCCGACCGGGGTGCCGTGGCGGGTGAAGTTCTCGAACCAGGCCAGCTCGCCGTTCGGGCGGTGGTCCGCGCAGTCGACCAGGGCGTGGTCGATGCCGTCGGGGTCGAACGGCCTGCCGCAGATCAGGCTGCCGCCGAACGCCTCGTGGGACATGAGGTGGCTGTGGGCGTCGACGAAACCGCGTACCGGGGCGGCGGAGCCCGCGGGCTGACCGACCGCTCCTACCTCGGATTCGGGGACCGTCTGCGCGGTGGCGGCGGTGCTCGCCAGAGTGAGCGCGGCCAGCATGGCCGCCCCAACGACCTTACGTAACATGAGTGCACCTCACAAACTGGGGGTGCCTCATGGTCCGCCCTTGTTACTCGCGGGTCAAGATGCCAGGAGAATGGTGCCCGTGGTCGAGGTGTTCGGGCTGGCCTTCTGGGTGGGACTGGCGTTCAACGCGGCGCCGGGCGCCGTCTTCAGCGAGTCGCTGCGCCGGGGCATGCGCGGCGGGTTCCGGCCGGCGTTCGCCGTGCAGGTCGGGTCGCTGGCGGGGGACGCCGTGTGGGCGCTGCTGGGACTGGCGGGCGTGGGGGCGCTGTTCACCGTGCCCGCGCTGCGCGTCCCGCTGACGGCCGCGGGCTGCCTGCTCCTCGGCTGGCTGGGGGTCGCGGGGATCAGGGACGCCGTCTCTCCACGGCGCGCCCCCGAGCCGGACGGTTCCCGGGACACCGTCTCTCCATGGCGTGCCCCCGAGACGGGCGGTTCCCGGGACGCCGTGCCGGACGGTCATCGGGACGGGGGGCTCCGGGGGGCCGCCGTCGCCGTCGGCGCCGGGATGTCGCTGGGGAATCCCTGGAACGTCGTCTATTGGTCCGGCGTCGCGGGGGCGGTCGGCGCCGTCCTCGACCGGCACGCCGATCTCGCCGGACTGGCCACGTTCTTCTCCGGGTTCATGCTGTCCTCGCTGGCCTGGTGCTTCGTCTCGGCGGGTCTCATCGCCCTCCTGCGCAGGGCGCTGCCGCCGCTGGCCGTACGGGTGCTGGAAGCGGGCTGCGGCCTCTCCCTGCTCGCCTTCGCGGTCCTGCTCGCGGCGCGGCTGCTGACGGGCGGCCAGTGACCGGCCTGGGCCGCTACCCCCGCCGCCCTGGGTAATCCGTAGCCGGGGAGGACTACGTACGTAGGTGAAATAGGTACCCATATCGGGATTTCTCACGTCCCCCCGCGGGGATCCCGGAGGCAAGCTGGTGACCTGAAGTACAAAACGCTCGTCAGAGAAGAGAAACGTCAAGGGTTCACGCCATGTGCCAGCACCAGCCCCATTGCCCACCCGCCATCGCTCCGGACCGCGAGGCCGCCCGCCTCGTCGCCTACCACCCGGAGCAGGGATGGGGGCTGCGCTGCAACGGCCTGGTGTGCTTCGACGACCGCGGCGAGCTCCTGCCTGACGGGCGGAGCTTCCCTGCCTACGCCGGGAGCGCGTCATGAACGCATTCTGGGACAGGTTTCTGAGCGCCATGAGTGGTTACCCAGTAAGTCACACGGCCACATGGCAGTTCTCCCGCAAGCCGGCGTCGCTGCGCAAGGCGCGCCGCCTGACTCGGCAGAAGCTCGCCGGTTGGGGGTTCGAGGACCAGAGCGACGTGGTCGAGCTGCTCGTCAGCGAGCTCGTCGGCAACGCCATGGAGCACACCGACGGCACGGTCCGCCTCATCCTGTCCGTGGAGGACGGGCTGCTCCGGGGCGAGGTGGAGGACGAGGATCCCGCGCTGCCCCACCTGTGCGAGGCGACCCTGGACGACGAGAGAGGGCGCGGACTGCACCTGGTCGACATGCTCTCGTGCTGCTGGGGCGGGGCCCGCACCTCCCGCGGGAAGGTGGTCTGGTTCGAGCTGCCGACGCTCACGCAGCCCGAGGAGCCGCTGGCCGCCGTCGTCACCCCCAGCACCCCCCTGGCCGTGCTCAGCGCGGAGCCGGGCTGACCGGCCTCGCCGTACGGCAGACCTGAGGGCCATTCAGGAACCCCCGAGGGGGCGCCGGGCACCGAGCGGTTCACCGCACGCGGCTCGGCACCGGCGCCCCACCCCCTCCCCCTCCTACGACACCCCCGCCTCGTGACCGGATAATCCAGATGTGGGCGGATACTCCAGGCGGTTGTTCCTGGTGCTGGGTGGCGCCGCCGCGGCCACCGCGCTGATGCCGGCGCGGACCGCGCACACCCCGGACACCTCCCTCGTCCATCTGCGCCGCCGATGGCGTGACGTGACCGCGGGCCCGGGCCACCGCCCGGCGGACCGGCCGTACCGGGCGGCAGCGGCTCGGCTGGGCGCGACG
>NZ_QNFZ01000180.1 GCF_003313395.1 Nonomuraea lactucae
CGCCAGCCTTCAGCGTTGCGGACGGCCACGTCCAGGCCCGCGGCCGGCTCGGACGCGGCGTGCAGGTAGGCCGCCGCCATCCGCCACGGCTGGCGGATCGCCGCGGCGCCGCCCGGCATCCGCACCTGCTCCAGGTGCCCGGCCCGCTCGAACCCCGCAAGGCCGGCCACCAGCAGCTCGCCGCCCCAGATCGTGCCGTCGGCGCCGTAGCCGGTGCCGTCGAACGCGACGCCGATGACCGGCCCCCGCTCCCCGTTGTCGGCCAGGCACGAGGCGATGTGGGCGTGGTGGTGCTGGACTCCGATGAGCTCCACGCCGTCGAGGCCGAGCGCGTACTTCGTCGACAGGTACTCCGGATGCAGGTCGTGGGCGACGAGCGCGGGCTCGATGCCGAGCAGCCGCTGGTAACGCCCGATCTCCCTGGTGAAGGCGCGTGTCGTCTCGTAGCTCTCCAGGTCGCCGAGGTGCTGCGAGACGAACGCGTGACGGTCCCTGGCGAGGCAGAAGGTGTTCTTCAGCTCCGCGCCGCAGGCGAGCACCGGGCGGGGGAAGGACCAGGGCAGCGTGAACGGTTCGGGCGCGTACCCGCGGGCCCGCCTGACGGGCAGCGCGGCGCCGCGGAAGAACCGGACCACCGAGTCGTCGGCCGGTGCGTGGATCGCCCGGTCGTGGGAGAGGAAGGCGTCGGCGACGCCGCCCAGCCGCTCGCGGGCGTCCGCGTCGTCGTACGCGATCGGCTCGTCGGACACGTTCGCGCTGGTCAGCACGTACGGCCGGGCGATCTCGCGGGCGAGCAGGTGGTGCAGCGGCGTGTAGGGCAGCAGCACGCCCACCTCGTCGCTGTCCGGGGCCACCGAGGGCGCGAGCGGCGCGCCGGGCCGCCGGGGAAGCAGCACGATCGGCCCGCGCGCGCCGGACAGCAGGCGCGCCGCGTCCTCGTCGAGCTCGCACAGCTCCCGCACCGCGGGAAGGTCGGCGGCCAGCACCGCGAACGCCTTGTCGGCCCGCCGCTTGCGGGCCCGCAGCGCCGCGACGGCAGGCTCGTCGGTCGCGTCCACGGCCAGGTGGTAGCCGCCCAGGCCCTTGACCGCCAGCACGGCGCCGGCCGAGACCATGGCCGCGGCGTTCGCGAGGGGATCGCCGGGCACCGGCGTGCCGTCCGGCGTGCTCAGCGCCAGGGCGGGGCCGCAGGCAGGGCAGCAGACCGGTTGGGCGTGGAAGCGCCGGTCAGCCGGGTCGTGCTTGACCGCCAGCACGGCGCCGGCCGAGACCATGGCCGCGGCGTTCGCGAGGGGATCGCCGGGCACCGGCGTGCCGTCCGGCGTGCTCAGCGCCAGGGCGGGGCCGCAGGCAGGGCAGCAGACCGGTTGGGCGTGGAAGCGCCGGTCAGCCGGGTCGTGATACTCCCGCTCGCACCTGGCGCACATGGTGAAGCCCGCCATGGTGGTCGCGGCCCTGTCGTACGGCACACCTGTGATGATCGTGAACCGGGGCCCGCAGTTCGTGCAGTTGACGAACGGGTACCGGTAGCGCCGGTCGGCCGGGTCGAACAACTCCTTGAGGCAGTCACCGCAGGTGGCGACGTCCGGGGGGACCAGCACGCGCGCGGCCCCGCCGGTCACGCTGGGCACGATCTCGAACCCGCGGGCCCCGGTCGGCGGCACGGCGGTCACGCTGACCCGTTCGACGACGGCCAGCGCGGGCGGCCGGTCGCGGACCGCCTCCACCAGCGCGGTGACCGCCGACACCGGGCCCTCCGCCTCGATGAACACCCCGCCGGCGTCGTTGCCGACCAGCCCGGCCAGGCCGTAGCGGGAGGCGAGCGCGTGCACGAACGGGCGGAAGCCGACGCCCTGGACGATGCCCTCGACCTGGATCCTCGAGCGCACCCGCCCGGTCACGCCTCCGCCAGCGCCTGCTGGACCAGCTCCCACAGCACGTGGTAGGCGGTGGTCTGCGCCTCCTGGATGCGGTGCACCGACGACGACGGGATGACGAACAGGTGGTCGGCGAGAGCGTCCTCTGCCATCCGCCCGCCGCCCGAACCGGCCAGTCCGACGGTCACCATGCCCGCGCGCCTGGCCGTCTCCAGGCCGAGCAGTACGTTCGCCGAGCCGCCGCTGGTCGACAGGGCCACGGCGATGTCGCCGCGCCGGCCGAGCGCGGCGAGCTGCCGGGCGAAGACCACGTCGAAGTGAACGTCGTTGGCGAGCGCGGTCAGCAGCGCGGCGTCCGCGGTGAGCGAGATCGCCGGGAGCCTGCGCCCGTCCGGGCCTGGCGTCAGGAAGAGCTGGGCCACGGACTGGGCGTCGGTGCTGCTGCCGCCGTTGCCGAACGCGAACAGCGTCCCTCCGGCCCGGAAGGCGGCCGCGACCGCCTCGGCGCAGGCGGCCAGGGACGGGCCCAGCTCGTTCAGCACGCGCAGGCGCAGCTCCAGGCTCTCCGCGGCCTTGTCCATGGTGGAACGGGTGACGTCCTCGACGGTGCCGCCGCCGGGGCCGGGAAACGGGTAGAGCGCCTCGGTCACGAGCCGTCACCGCCCAGCACCGCGATGGCCTCCTTGGCGTGCACGAGGACCGTGTCGCCCACCCGTGCCGCGACCAGCGCCACGCTGATCTCCTCGATCCCGGCTCCCGTGTCGACGAGGGCGAGCCCGTCCGGCCGCAGCTCGGTGACGCGGACCGGCACCGCCGTGTCGGCGCAGGTGACGCAGGTGCCCCTCTCGTCGCAGGCCGGCGGCGTCAGCGGGGTGAGACCGGGGTCGTCGAGGAAGACGTGGACCAGCTCCCACAGCAGGTGGTAGGTGGTGACGTGCGTCTCGCGGGCGATCAGGGGGTCGTCGGACCGGGCGGCGAGCAGGTGATCGGCCGGTGCTGCGTCCGCGGGTGTGCCCGCCGTCAGCGCGACCGTCAGCATGCCCAGCTCGCGGGCCGCCGCGAGCGCGGCGAGCACGTCGCCGTGGCCCACGCAGAGGCCGACCGCGATGTCCTCCGGCCTGCCCAGCGCGCGCAGCCGGTCGGCGAACGCCGAGCCCCGCGCGCAGGCGTCGCCCGCCAGGGAGATCGCGGGCAGCGCGCGCTTGCCCACGATCACGGGATGCGTGAACTCCACCGCCAGATGCCCGGCGTCGGCGGCGGTCGCGCCCTGTCCGAACGTGAGCAGCCTGCCCTTCCGCTGGAAGCGCGTGGCCATGTCGCGCGCGGCCCGCACGATCCGCACGGCGTCCTGGGCCGCCGCCTCGCAGGGGGCGGCGCGGCGCG
>NZ_QNFZ01000172.1 GCF_003313395.1 Nonomuraea lactucae
CCGCCCGGCCCCGCCCGGCGCGGGCGCTCGGCGCGCGGTCAGGCGGGGACGGTGTGCGCCGCCCGTTACGCGGGGCGTTCGACCCGGTCGCCCGACCAGTCGGTGTGGAACGCGCCCTCCCTGTCGACCCGCTGGTAGGTGTGCGCGCCGAAGTAGTCGCGCAGCCCCTGCACCAACGCGGCCGGCAGCCGTTCGCGGCGCAGCCCGTCGTAGTAGGCCAGCGCCGACGAGAAGCCCGGAGTAGGCACGCCGATCCGCACGGCCGTGGTCACCACCCGCCGCCAGGCGTCCTGCGCCACGTTGACCGCCGCCGCGAACGTCGGGTCCGCGAGCAGCGTCGGCAGGGCCGGGTCGGCGTCGTACGCGGCCCGGATCCGGTCCAGGAACTTGGCCCTGATGATGCAGCCGCCCCGCCAGATCGTGGCCATGGCCCCCAGGTCGATGTCCCAGCCGTACTCCTTGGAGGCGGCGGCCATCTGGTCGAAGCCCTGCGCATAGGCGACGATCTTGGAAGCGTACAGCGCCTGCCGTACGTCCTCGATCAGCTCACGCCCGCCCACGCCCGAGAGCTCCGGGCCCTCCAGGCGGGCGGCGGCCGCGCGCTGCTCCGGGTGGCCCGACAGGGCGCGGGCGAAGACCGCCTCAGCGATGCCCGTCACCGGCACGCCCAGCTCCAGCGCGCTCTGCACGGTCCAGCGGCCGGTGCCCTTCTGCTCGGCCTGGTCCACCACCACGTCCACGAACGCCTTGCCCGTCGCCGCGTCCACCTGGTCGAGCACCTCGGCGGTGATCTCGATCAGGTAGGAGTCGAGCTCGCCCCGGTTCCACTCCCGGAACACGCCCGCCAGCTCCGCCGGCGTCGCGCCGAGCGCCTGGCGCAGCAGGTCGTACGACTCGGCGATGAGCTGCATGTCGGAGTACTCGATGCCGTTGTGCACCATCTTCACGAAGTGCCCGGCGCCGTCGGGCCCCACGTGGACCGCGCACGGCACGCCGTCCACCTTGGCGGAGATGTCCTGCAGGATCGGGCCCAGCGCCTCCCACGACTCCTTTGACCCGCCCGGCATGATGCTCGGGCCGTTCAGCGCGCCCTCCTCGCCGCCGGAGATGCCGGTGCCGACGAAGTGGATGCCCTTGTCACGGAGCGCCGCCTCGCGCCGCCGCGTGTCCGCGAAGTGCGCGTTGCCGCCGTCGACGATCATGTCGCCGGGCTCCATCAGCTCGGCGAGCTGGTCGATCACGGCGTCGGTGCCCGCGCCCGCCTTGACCATGATGATCGCGCGCCGTGGCCGCTTGAGCGACGCCACGAAGTCCGCGAGCTCCTCCGCCGGCACGAACGTGCCCTCGCCGCCGAACTCCTTCACCAGCTGGTGCGTACGGCTCGCGGAACGGTTGTGCACCGCGACCGCGTAACCGTGCCTCGCCAGGTTGCGGGCCAGGTTCCGTCCCATGGTCGCCAGACCTGTGACGCCGATGTCTGCCAAGTCCATCTCAACTCCTCCTCAGGAGATACGCACGCTGCAGCCCCGCCCGTTCGGCAGGATATTCCCGGGCTCAGTCACCCGGGCGCACCCCCAGCTCATAGAGCCGGTTCAGCATGTCCGCCGGGTCGGAGTACACCCGGAACGCGCCGCAACGTTCGAGCTCGTCCCTGCCGTAGCCGCCGGAGAGCAGCCCCACCCCGAGCGCGCCCGCCCGCCGAGCCGCGAGCAGGTCCCAGACGCTGTCGCCGACCACCATGGCGTGCCGCGGGTCCACCGCCAGCAGCGCCGCCCCCGCCAGGAACAGGTCGGGATCCGGCTTGGCCCGGCGCACCATGTCACGGGTGACCATCGGCGTGTCCTCGGGCAGGCCCAGCATGCCGAGCGCGAGCCGCGCCGTACGGGCCCGGCCGCTCGTCGCGATCGCCCACGGCACGCCCCGCGAGGTCAGCTCGGCCAGCAGCTCCGCGGCTCCGGGCAGCGGCCGGACCGAGTCGGCCTGCTCGGTGTAGGCGTCGGCGTGGGCGTCCTGCAACTCCTCGATCTGCTCCAGGGTGAGCTTCAACCCGGTCTCGCGCAGCAGCGCGTTGACGAACAGGCCGCCGCTCATCCCGATGCGCCGGTGGATCCGCCACACCGACAGGTCGATGTCCATCCCCGACAGTGCCTGCCGCCAGGCGATGACGTGCTGGTAGACACTGTCGATGAGCGTGCCGTCGAGGTCGAACAGAAACGCCGGCACGGGCGCGTGCGGAAGTTCGGTCATCGCTCCATGACACCATGGCCGGATGCGGATCATCATCGCGGGCGGGCACGGCCAGATCGCCCTCCGGCTCGAGCGGCTCCTCGGCGCCGACGCGATCGGCCTCGTGCGCGACCCGGGTCACCTCGCCGACGTCGAGGCGACCGGCGCCGGCGCGGTGCTGTGCGACCTCGAACGTGCGGGCGTCGAGGAGGTGGCGGCGATCCTGCACGGCGCCGACGCGGCCGTCTTCGCGGCGGGCGCCGGCCCGGGCAGCG
>NZ_QNFZ01000174.1 GCF_003313395.1 Nonomuraea lactucae
CTGCTGCCCGCCCCCGGCGGGATGCGCACCGTCCACGGCCCCGAGACCGGCGCCTTCGGATCGCTGGCGGCCACCCGCCAGGGCATCGAAGCAGCGCGCCAGGCGAAACTGGAGCGGCCGGAGTGCGCCGGAGCCGCCCAGCTCGACGCCGCCGAGCCCGCGCTCGCCCGAGCCCCGGCCGCGGTCGTCGCGTACGCCTCGGAAACCGGGTCGATCACCCAGGCACTGGTCTCGATGCCGTCGCCGGCCTTCCCACCGTCGCTGCCCAGGCGGTGCGCCGCGTACGAGGCCGACGTCAACGGCGCCAGGGTGACCTACCGGACCCGCGAGCTGGACATGCCCAGGCGCGGCGACCAGTCGCGGGCCTACCTCACCACGGCCTCCGGCGGCGCCCAGGACGCCCAGGTGGGCTCGGTGGTGCTGCGGCGCGGCAACGTGGTCATGAGCCTGCTCGTGGTGGGCCGGAAGGTGGACCCGCCGGGCCTGTTCGAGCTCGGCCGCCTCGCCGACCGGAAGCTGTCCGGCACTCTCGGCTGAAGTCCCGGCGGCCTCGCCCGTCCTTTAGATGAGCACGTGGTCGTCGGGCCGTCCGACGAACGAGAACTGGGCGTTGCGGGTCAGCTTGATGTGGTCGGCCTGCCAGGTGTGCATGCTCGCGTCGGCGCTCCGCCAGTAGACGAAGTTGAACCGGTCGGCCGAGTAGATCTTGACCCCGTCCTCCTTCAGCCTGCGCACCAGGTGCGTGTCCTCACCACGGGTGATGTCCGCGAAGCCGTAGGAGCGGAACATGCCGGTCGTGCCGAGGAACGTGCCGCCCTGAACGAGGAACGAGTAGCGATGCTCCAGGCCGGGCAGGCGGAGCATGGTGGTGTTGCTTCCCTCGAAGTAGGAGTAATGGGCGCCCTTGCCGACCAGCTCGGCGTCGGTGTAGTCGAAGGCCCTGACCAGGTCCGACAGGTAGTGCTCGCCGTACAAGTTGTCGTCGTCCATCTTGGCGATCAGCTCGCCCTCGGCGGCGGCGATGCCGAGGTTCATGCAGGCGCCGAGCGACAGCTCGGGGGCGGCGGGGAGCACCACCACGTCGGTGATGCCCGCCATGCGCGCCTTGTCGGCCACCACGACCGGGTCGATGTCGAGGCCGTGCAGCACCATGACGAGCTGCAGCGGGCGGTGGATCTGCCTGGCCACCGAGGAGATCGCGTGCTCGATCTGGGAGGCGCGGTTGGTGGGCAGCACCACCGAGACGGACCGCGTCCCGGCCTCGACGGGCCGCCCGAGCATCTGGAGGATCTGGTCCACGCGGTGGGAGAAGAGGTGCTTGTCGAACACCTCCCGCATGGCGAGGTGCCCCATCCGGGCGCGCAGCTCGGGGCTGTTGATCAGATGAAGCACCTGGTTGTACGACTCGACCGGCTCGCGGGCGATGGGGATCAGGTCGCCGAACGTCTCCTCGATCGCCCGTGACCAGCCGGAGACGACCGGGGTGGAGCAGGCCGACAGCTCGAAGACGCGGCGCGCGCACATGGTGGGGGAGTCGAGCACCGAGTTGACGTTGAGGAAGACCTTGTACATCCGGTAGGCGGCGAGCATCTGGTCGTAGGGCAGCTCGCCGACGATGTGCGGCCGGTACTTCCCGGGCCAGGCGTACTTCTCGTCCACCTCGCCGTTGCGGGCGAAGATGTGCAGGCCCAGCTCGCGGACCGGGTCGAGGACGGTCTCCATCTGCTCGCGGCGCTCGGGGTGCTTGTCGCGGAAGTACATGCCGGCGAAGACCACGTCGTGCAGACGGCCCTGCTTCTGCTGCACCGGGTTGTGCACGCGGGGCTGGGCGGCGAACTGCAGCACGTCCACCCGGTCGTGGCCCAATATTTCGCGATATTTCGGCAGCATGTCACCGTCGCAGGTGAACACGTGGTCGAACAGCTTGGCCGTGTCGATGAAGAAGTCGAAGTTGGGCGGGTCCTCCTTGTTCCAGAAGACCGTCGGGATGCCCTCGGCCCGGCACCAGGCGACCAGGTCGCGCAGCGGCTCCTTCGGCGCGTTCGTGCCGGTCATCTGGTAGCGCCAGCGGCCCTGGTTGCCGTGCCAGGCCGACTCGCAGAACAGCAGGTCGGGCCGTTTCTCGGCGAAGATCTCCGGCCAGTCCTTCAGCCCGAACTCGATCTGGTCCCACTCGTAGCGGAACGCCATCCGGGAGAAGTCGTCGAGGATCACGGCGACGCGCAGCTCGGGCCGGTTGACCGGGCCCGCCGGCCACTTCACGGCGGGCACCTCGACCAGCGGCGGCCTGCCGTTGGCCGTCTCGATCGCCTCGGTGACCGGGACGGGCGGCTTCGGCGCGCGCTCCTTGGACCGGACCGCCTCCAGCACCTTGCCCGGCCGCCTGGAGCCGAGCGCCTCGCCCAGCTTGAAGGTCCGCTTGGCCTGGGTCGCCTCCAGCTTCCAGGTGGCGTAGGCGGCCCTGGCCTCGGCGATCTCCAGGCGCCGTCGCAGCTCCCTGATCTCCCCCTCGTACCGCTCGACGGCCTTGCGCTCCTCCGGGAGCCAGTTGACGGGGCCGAGCCGCTGGTAGGTGGGCTCTTCGGGGGTTTCGGCCATGAGGATGCTCACCTATCGCGTAGCGGAGATATGTCATGGTACGGGGCGGGCCGTACCTAATGTGGGCGTTATTCGGAACGCGTGCCCTGAGCCGCGGGCGAGAGGTTGTCCCCCTTCAGCCAGGCGGAGATCACCCGCGCGATGCGCGGGCCGGCGGCGCCGTCCCAGAGCGGAGGCAGCTCGCCCGAAGGCGTCGCCGCGCCGTCGGCCAGCGCCTTCCCGGCCGCGGCGGGCAGGAGCGCCGGCGTGACCAGGCGGTTCGTCCCGTGGGTGATCGTGATCGGCCGCTCGGTGTTGGGCCGGACGGTCAGGCACGGCACGCCCAGCACGGTCGTCTCCTCCTGGACGCCCCCCGAGTCGGTGACGACCAACGCGGCCCCCCGTACCAGCGAGAGGAAGTCCACGTAGCCCAGCGGATCGACCACCCGGACCGAGGGCCCGTCGACGAGCCCGGCCTCCGCCAGCCGGGTGCGCCCCCTCGGGTGGATCGGCACGACGATCGGGATCTGCCGGGCGACCTCCAGCACCGCCGAGACCAGCTCCCGCGCGGCCTCCGGGGTGTCCACGTTCGCCGGGCGGTGCAGCGTCGCCACGGCGTACCGGCCGGGCACGCCGAGCCGCTCCACCACCGGTGTCGGATCGAGCGACGGCAGCGCCGCGAACAGGCTGTCGATCATCGGGTTGCCCACCAGGTGGACCTTCGAGGCCGGCACGCCCTCGGCCGCCAGGTGCGACAGGGCGTCGGGGGAGGTGGCGAACAGCAGGTCCGACAGGGAGTCGGTGACGATCCGGTTGACCTCCTCGGGCATGCCCCGGTCGAACGAGCGCAGCCCCGCCTCCACGTGCGCGGTGCGCACGCCCAGCTTGGCGCAGACGAGGATCGCGGCCAGCGTCGAGTTGACGTCTCCGTAGACCACCACGAGGTCGGGGTCCTGCGCCAGCACGACCTCCTCCATGCCGACGAGCAGGGCCGCCGTCTGCCTGGCGTGCGTGCCGGAGCCCACCCCGAGGTTCGCCACCGGCTCGGGCAGGCCGAGGTCGGCGAAGAACACGTCGGACATCAGCGCGTCATAGTGCTGACCAGTGTGGACGATGCCCTGCCGCATGCCGAGTTCACCGAGTGCTCGCACCACCGGGGCCGCTTTCACGAAATTGGGACGAGCTCCCAGAACGTGCAGGACCAGGGGGTTCTCCCTCATTGACCTCGCCTTTCATAGCGGAAGGGGAAAAACGCTGCCTATGGTACGGTCACCGCGTGGTATCCGACGCCAGTCGTCCAGACTCCCCCAAAGTCTCCGCCAAGTCCGCGCGTGCCGGTGTCGGTGGGCTTCTGAAGGGCTTCGTCCAGCACCCGATCCTCGTCTCCCGGGTCGTCTACACGAAGGTCAAGTCCGACCCCGTGCGCGTCGCGCAGGCCGCCGCCGAAGCCCTCCCGCCGCGGCTGCGCCCCATCGTCGGCCGGGTGGCCTGGCCCGCGGCC
>NZ_QNFZ01000173.1 GCF_003313395.1 Nonomuraea lactucae
AGCACCGCATGCATCCCCGGCGGAGCCTGATAGGTGCCGTCGCCCTTGCCGGCGAACCGCACCCGCCGGCCGGAGGGATAGGTGACCAGCAGATCGCTCGCCCCCGCCGTTCCCTCCGCAGTGATCTTCATGTCCCACTGCGTCGACCATCCAGCTCCGAAGATCCCGCCCGTACGGGCGTCCAGACTGTTGTAGGTACGGGCCACCGACAGCGGCGGCCCCGCGACCGCGACCTTCGCATCGACGAACGTACTCGTGTAGTTGCCTGTGACCGGCGTGAACTCCCGCCCATTACCGCTCCCCTCCCCCAGGTGCGCGCTCGTCAACGGCTGACGCGCACCCGTCGTCACCAGCAGCTTGTCACTCTCGGCCGACTCGCTGCTGTCCACATCGACGACACGCACCCACCACTCGTACTGCTTGCCCCACTGCAGCTTGCCCGACGGCACCCGCCAGGTGTTCACCCCCACCATGCCGCCGGACTCGAAACACACCGGCGTGGGCAAAGGATCCCCGGGCACCCACTGGTCGTCCTCTTCCGGCTTCTCGCAGATCTTGAAGAAGAACCGCAAGCTCGCCGCCGTCCCACCTCCCAACCGGGTGGCCTCGACCGTCAGCAGTGGCGTCACCGTCCCGACCAGCATCCCGTGCTCGGGATACACATCATCGATGATCGGAAACGTGGGGCCGGCCTGCGTCATCCGATCAAGCTGGTTCGCCCGCTCCACCCCCGCCGCAAGCTTCGACCTCTTCTCCGGCGTCGCTGAACGCGACTCCAGAGCCAGGGCCCCTGAAGGTCGCCGCCCCTGCCGAGTGCCGGCAGCGCCTCCCTCACGCGTGACCGACGCGTCCACCAGGCTCGGCAGCCGGCCCGCTGTACCCGCCATCTGCCTGGGCGTCGTCACCGGCCCCTGAGACTCGGCCGGCCCACTCACCGCACCCGCCTGGGCGTATGCCGGCAGCACGGCTAACGACAGCAGACCGGGCAGGGCGGCGACCAGCAACGCCGCGACCCAGCAACGAGCCCGTGCCAAAGACCGGCGCATACGCCGTCACACTCCGAACCACGCGGGGCGCCCGGAGGCGCCGGACGAAGCTCCACCCGCCCAGCCCGGAACCACCGCGCGACTCGGAGCATGTTGCCAAACGGACGAAGCGTAACTTCCACCCGAAAAAGCGACAAGATCCAATTAAGTCACATAAGGCACACATAAAGTGATCAAGACAGCGGGAGACGAGCCGCTAGACGAGTAAGTCCTGTGTCGTTTCGGCTGCAGGAACAGCGAAGGGTGTCGACGATCTGTTGGTGACGACAGACATCAACACCCTTCTCACCGCAATGTACGTGAAGATCGACGACTGGCTCGGCAAACCGCCCCGCATCGGACGCCCACCAAAACTGACCGACGCCGAGCTGCTGACCTTAGCTGCGGCCCAGGTTCTGCTCGGGATCCGCTCCGAGGCCCGCTGGCTGCGGTTCGTCCCCGGCATCTGCCCGGCGCATTCCCGTACCTGCCAGGTCAGTCCGGCTACAACAAACGGCTGCGCGCGGCACTGCCCCTGCTCCAGCGCGCGCTTCGGGTCCTGGCCCGCGACACCGACCTGTGGGCAGATCCGGTATGGGTCGTCGACTCCACCCCGGTCGAATGCGGCCGCTCCCGCCCCACCACCCAGCACTCGAACCTGGCAGGCTGGGCCGGCTACGGCTACTGCCGCTCTCACTCCCGCTGGATTTGGGGCCTGCGCCTGCATCTGATCTGCACTCCGGCCGGACTGCCGATCACCTGGGCTCTGGCCACTCCGAAGATCGATGAACGCCAGGTGCTGATGGCCATCTGCGACCACGACCCTGACCTGCTCGCCGAACGGCCCGGCCTGCTGATCATTGCCGACAAGGGGTACGTGGCGGCTGAGCTGGACCGCTACCTGGCTGAACGAGGGGTACAGCTGCTACGGCCCTCCTCCCGCAACCGCACACCCCGTTTCGGCGAACGACTCCTCAAACCGATCCGCCAGCTCATCGAATCGGTCAACGACACCCTCAAGGGCCAGCTCGACCTGGAACTCCACGGCGGACGCAGCCCTGAGGGGGTCGGCGCTCGCATCGCCCAACGCATCCTGGCGGTGACTGCCGCGATCTGGCACAACCAAGCCACCGGGCAGCCCGTCACACGATCACTGATCGCCTATGACCACTGATCCGACTTAGGACTCTAGGTCCCAGCGACGACCGCCTCCCTATCTCACACGCTGCCCAGCGAGAAGGGCTATGTACGCGAGCCCGGGATCGATCAACGCCTACTCTGGGAGGGATCCATGCTCATTGTCTCTCCCGAGAGGATCGAGCACTGGGAGAGTGCCGGCAGTCCCCGGGCAGACCCACCACTGGCGGGCTGGCATCTTGACCACCGGACGCGGGAGAACTCAGTGAACCTGCACAACGCGCGTTCGGCATGACTGCGGGCGGCTGGCTGGCAGGGGTGGGGTTCGTCTGGACGTCCCGGATCGACGCGGTCACCTGCGGAAGTACTCCCGGACCCCATATGGGGAGCCAAACGGGGGAGCCAGTGTAGGCCGACTCCCCCGGACAGCTCCCCCCTCTACGGACGGTCGCCGCAGCTCGCAGCTCTTACCTCGACACCCGCCGACCCCCAACCAACCCTCTCCTTTACCCACCATGTAACAGAAGTAGACCTAATTCGGGATGTTTACCATGCGGAGCGGTTTGAACGAGCTCCGCCGTGGCTAAGTCATGTGTGCGGGTCTCCAAGTGCGGCGGGCCCCCGAGCAGAAAGGCGTGGGCCCATGACCTCCTCGGCGCCGCTTGGGCTTCAGGGCGCCTACCTTTTGGGCGAACGGGCCACTCACGACCAGCTCCGCTCGCGCCTTCTCGACGTCGCGGTCAACCTGTTGCTGACCGAAGGACCCGAGAGTCTCACCACGCGCAGGATCGCCACCGAAGCCGGCTGCACCACGACGGTGATCTACACGATGTTCGGCAACCGGGAAGGGCTCGCCGAGGCCCTCTATCTGGAGGGGTTCGAGCGGTTCAGGCGGTTCCTGGAGGCCGTGCCGCAGCGGCGTGACCCTCTCGAGTACCTGACCGCGCTCGGCCCCGCCTACCGGCAGGCGTGCCTGTCGGAGCCGGGCTACTACAGCCTCATGTTCGAGCGGGCGATCCCCGGCTTCGAACCGAGCGAGCGGGCCCGCACCCTCGCCCGCGCCGCGCTCAACATCCTCGACCGGGCCATCGCCGACTGCATCTCCGCCGGCTACCTCGCCCCCACCCAGCCCCGCAAGATCGCCGACGCGCTCTGGGCGGCGGCCCAGGGAGCGATCAGCCTGGAACGTGCCGGGCACCTTCGTGACGGCCGCACCTACGAGGCGGTCACGACGGCGACGATCTGCTGCTATCTGGCGAAGAAGTAGCCGGCGAGGGCGTCGCGGCCAGCGCGATCCACAGCTCGGCCCGCACTCCCGGGTCGTCGAGGTCGCGGCCGAGCAGCTCCGCCACCCGCTTCATCCGGTAGCGCAAGGTGTGGCGGTGCACGCCGAGCCGCTGCGCGGCCGCGTCCCAGTGGCCGTTGCTGTCGAGGTAGGCGCGTAGCGACTCCACCAGGTCGGCCCGCGAGCCGTACCTGGTGAGGGGGGCGAGCAACGCGGCGGCGAACGCGCGCGCCGCCGCCGGGTCGAGCAGCCTCAGCAGTCCCTGCCCCGCCAGGTCGGCGAACCTCACGACCCCGCCTCCCCCGGCGGCCAGTGCCCGCCGGGCCTGGTCCAGGCCGCCGCCCAGCTCCAGGTACGAGCACGACCCGCTCATGCCGACGGCCGCCCCGGCAGCCCCGGCCAGTCCGGCCAGTTCCTCGGCCGCGCTCTCCCCGACGACCGCCACCACGAGCTCCTCGCCCTCCGGCTCTGCCGGCGCGTACGCCCCCGAGAACGCGGGGCCTCCGGACGAGGAACCCCCGGCAGCCCGGCGCGAGGCACCCAACGCTCCCCCGGCGGGCAGGGCACCCGCCGCTCCCCTGGTGGGCGGGACACCCGCCGCCCCCTCGTCCGGGTCGGACGGGAAGCGGGGCGGCGGAGCAGGCGGCTCGGACGGGATCCGGGCGGCGAAGGCGCGCGGTTCGAGGACGTCGAGAGCCTCGCCGGCGGCGGCCAGCACCACCAGAGGCTCCTCGGGCAGCCGCCCGCCGAGCGGGGCCAGCGCCGCGACCGCCTGCTCGTGGGCTCCGGCCAGCAGGAGTTCGAGCACGGAGGACCGGACCCGGCGCTCGGCCTCCAGCCGGGCGCCTCCCTGTTCCAGCGCCAGAGTCAGCAGCGACCCGGCGGCGTTGATCACCGTGTGGGTGACGGGCGAGAAGGCCCGCGCCGCCCCGACGGCGAAGAACCCGCGTGGCCGCGCCCCGCCCCCGAGCGGCTGCACCACGATGTGCTGTCCGGGCTCGGAGATCGCCAGACTGGACGGCACGCGCTCCGCGCCCGCGCCGCCCCCGGCCCCTGCCGCAGATGGCCTGCCGCCGCCGACCCCTGCTACCGGTGTCCGGCCGCCGCCAGTCCCTGCCGCGGGTGTTCGGCCGCCCTCG
>NZ_QNFZ01000019.1 GCF_003313395.1 Nonomuraea lactucae
TCGCGCCCGCCGACGTGGTGAGCAGGGTCGCCGCCCTGCGCTCCGGCGGCACGTCCTTCCGTGACACCGTCCCCACTGGCTGAACCATGAGCTGAAGCACCCAACCCGGTAGGGCGCGCTTCGCGTTCCCGCCCAGGCCGCGCTCTCACCGACCGCACCCACCAAGGCGCCAACTCGGGGCGCGGCGAAGATCCATCAACGTCAACGGCGGTGTCCTTGAGGACACCGCCGTTTTCGAGTTGGACGCCGAGCCTTCCCGAGGTCAGCTCGTCGCGCCCTGGGTCGCGTCAGGGCGACCACGTTCACGAGCCGTTCCAGGCGTCGAAGTCCTTGGGGTTCGCGCCGGTCCCGTCGAACGGATCGCGTAGCTCGTCATCGATCATCATGTCCAGATCGGCCCGTGGTCACCGGTCTGGCGGGCAAGTGCATGGACGGCCGACGGCACCACCGTCCAGCTCCACACCTGCAATGGGCATACAACGGGACGACCAGAGACCGGAAGTGGACGATGTCCTGATCTGAAGCCCCCACTCGAGCCGCCCGCGAGAGACGCCATGCCGAACGGCAGAGAGGTCAGGACTCAGGGCCACGTTTCTCCGTGCTGTCGGCAGGCAGGACTTGTACCTCTCCTCCTGACCGCTCTGTCCGCTCCAATGACCTGGCCGCCCGCCGCGCCACTTGCGTGACCAAGCCCGGCGTGCCGCTGTCCTCCTCGTCGGCCTGGTCGGCCGGGTGCGCCGGATCAGCGGCCTCCCCGCCGTCATCCGGGCGCGAGGCGGGCACCACGATCTCCTCGCCGTCCTTGCCACGGGTCACCCAGAGGTAGACCAGCGCGCCGACGAACAGCACGATCGAGGTCCACTGGTTGATCCGCAGCCCCAGGAAGGTCACCGCGTGGTCCACCCCGCCCACCGGGTCGATCCGCAGCCCCTCGATCCAGAACCGCCCCAGCGTGTAGCCGGCGACGTAGAGGGCGAACAGCCGGCCGTGGCGCAGCGTGAACCGCCTGCCGGCCAGGATCAGCCCGAAGCCGAGCGCCAGGTCCCACAGCGACTCGTACAGGAAGGCCGGGTGGTAGAGCACGCCCGGCTCGCCACCGTGCGCCTGGTCGATCTCCAGGCCCCACGGCAACGTGGTCGGCCCGCCGTACAGCTCCTGGTTGAACCAGTTGCCCCAGCGGGCGATCACCTGTCCGAACGCGATGCCGGGCGCGACCGTGTCGGCCACGGCGCTCAGGGACAGGCCCCGGCGGCGGCAGGCCAGCCACACGCCCACGCCTCCCAGGGCGACCGAGCCCCAGATGCTGAGCCCGCCCTCCCAGATGAACAGCGCCCGGTAGGGCTCCTTGATCGCGCGCGGGCCGAAGTAGGTCTGCCAGTCGGTGATGACGTGGTAGAGGCGGCTGCCGATCAGGCCGAAGATCACCCCGGGGACCGCGATGTCGATGCCGATCAGGCCGAAGATCACCCCGGGGACCGCGATGTCGATCATCGTGCCTTTCACGCCGCCACGGGCGCGCCAGCGGCGCTCGCTCAGCCATACGCCGACGACCACTCCGAGGACCATGCACAAGGCATATGCCCGGATCGGGATGAATCCGAGATACCAGACCCCCTCGGAAGGGCTGGGAATCGAGGCAAGGGGCATGCCGGTGAGGGTAGCGGACGACCGGACACCGACAAGGCCGAGTCGCCGCAAACGACCCCACCGCACCCATCGCCCCCGTCATGCACGTCCAACGCGAAAACGGCGGTGTCCACAAGGACACCGCCGCTGATGACACCTCGGGGTGTCCCGGCCGACTCAGCATGCGACACCTGTCGAAGGCGACGCGCATGCCAGCGTACGGACACCTCAGCACATGGGATGTCTTCCTTGGTGTCCAGGTCGAAGTTCTCGGTCAGCGAGAGGACCTTGACGCCGTGCTCGCGCAGCTCGGTCACCACGGTCAGCACGCCGTGCTCGACCTCTCGACTGCGGTCAACGCCGGTCCGGTCCGATCGCGTGCAGCCACAGGGGCCACCGGCACCGGGATTAGGGCCTGTTCTGGGTTCAGATCATGAGGTTGTGCTGCGCGGTGCCATCCGGCCCTGATAGGCGAAGGGGTATGGC
>NZ_QNFZ01000176.1 GCF_003313395.1 Nonomuraea lactucae
CGCCCGGCGGACCGGGCCGGCGGCGCGCGCACCGGTACCGCCAGCGCGGGCCGTCGGCGCGCACGGACATGTCCGACCAGAAGTACGGGAGCCGGAAACCGGCCCTGCCCGCGAGCGCGGCGACCAGGCGGCCCGCGTCCAGCGAGAAGAACCAGACCCCGTTGCGGCCCCGCGCGTCGCGGACGTAGGTGCGGACGTTCGTCTCGGGGAAGAGCGACAGCCAGGGCAGGGCCGGCACGCCCGGCGGGCGCACCCCCTCCATGCGGAACAGGGCCAGGCCCACCCACGCCGCGCCGTCGAACGGCTCCACCTCAAGGCCCGGAGGCAGCAGCGACCCCACGGCCTCGACCGGATAGCGCCAGTGCAGGAACGTCATGTGCGACCACCGCTGGTACATGACCGGGCGGGCGACCCTCGGTGTGGGACGGACGCGCATGGCCCGGATCGTACCCGGGCGATCGCCGGGACACGCGATGCTGTGGTGAGAATTCACCACAAATGGTGAATCGAGGCCACGAACGGGCTGGTCGGTCCCCCCTAGCGTGGACGCATGACCACGAGTTATCCCCTTCTCCCCTCCGTGCGGGTGGCGCGGTTCGTGGCTCAGGGGTTCCTGCGCCTCGACGCGGTCGTGCCCGAGGAGCTGAACACAGAAGGCATCAGCGCACTGGCCGCGGGCATGCCGGACGTGCCGTACGGGATCCCGATCGCCGAGGCGTTTCCTCCCGGGACGTTCACGAGCCGCCTCATCGGCCTGCCCGCCGTCGCCGGAGCGCTGCGGAGCCTCCTCGGCCCGGACCCCACCGTCGACCACCACCACGTGCACGTGCGCGAGCCGCACGGCGGCGAGGCGCAGCCGCTGCACGGCGACGCCATCATCGACACCCGCCCGGACGCGTTCGACGTGCAGCTCATGTACTACCCGCACGAGGTGACCGCCGAGATGGGCGGCACCCTGCTCGTGCCGGGCAGCCACCTGCGCCGCACCAACGAGACCGACACCGGGCGCTACCAGAACCTGCGCGGCCAGATCCGGCTCACCTGCCCGGCGGGCACGGTGCTCCTGCTCCACCACGGCATCTGGCACGCCGGGCGGCGCAACGACAGCGACCGCCTCAGGTACATGTACAAGATCCGGTTCAACCCGACGGCGCCCCAGGTGCGGACCTGGGACACCGCCGACCTGGCCGATCCGGCGGTCGCGGCCGAGCTGGACGCCCGGTTCCCCTGGTACGAGGACGCCACCGGCCGCCTGGAGATCTACAACCGGGTCGCCCTGTGGCGGGCGATGACCGGCGACACGACCTTCGACATCGACCACTGGGCGACCCGCGTGAGCAACCGCCCGCGGAGGACCGCATGAAGCAGCAGGTCCTGGTCCTGTACCTGGCCACCTCGGCGCTGGACGCCGACGTCGTCGGCTGGGCCGCCTACGA
Organism: Nonomuraea lactucae; assembly: GCF_003313395.1. Classification (GTDB taxonomy): domain Bacteria; phylum Actinomycetota; class Actinomycetes; order Streptosporangiales; family Streptosporangiaceae; genus Nonomuraea; species Nonomuraea lactucae. The sequence goes on from NZ_QNFZ01000176.1 coordinate 1,437, forward strand.
CGGCACCGGCCGGACGAACCCGACGACGGGAGACGGCGACCAGCCGCCCTACAGGACGGGGGTGGCCGCGCTCCGCGACGGCTGGCGCCTGTTGCAGGCGTCCCAGCTCATCCCGCCCTACCCGGGGCACGAGTACGACATGTCCTTCCTCAAGCACGAGTTCTTCTTCGAGAAGCTGGAACAGTAGGTTCGTCACCATGGAGACGGTGGACGTGCCGCTGCGCGAACCACCCGTCGTGGTCAACGCCGGGATCGGCGTCCACGGGGTGAGCGGCTTGCTGGACGTCTTCCTGCTGCCCGACCTGTGGCAGCTCCACCTGTACGGCTACACCGCCGAGCTGACGGTGGGGGGCACCACGCACCCCATCAGGCCCGGTCACGTGAGCCTGATCCCGCCCGGGGCGCAGGTGACCTACCGCTACGGCGGGCGGTCGGAGCACGTGTACGCGCACCTGCGCCTGCCCGCCGGGGGCGAGCCGCGCACGGTGCCCGTGATGCAGCACGCGGGCGCGCAGACGCCGCTGCTGTCCAGCCTGATGAGGCATGCCGTGACGGTCGCGCCCAGCACGCCCGTCCAGGCCGCCGCCGACGTGTGGACGGTGTTGTGGCGGGTCGCCCACCTGTCGGGCGCCGGCGGGCCGCACGCCGCCTTCGCCTCGGCGGTCGCCCACATCGAGGCGTGCCTGGCCGAGCCGCTGACCGTGCCGCGCATCGCGCGGGCGGCCGGGGTCTCGCAGAACCACCTGGGGCGGCTCTTCCGAGCGGAGACGGGCGACACCGTGGTGGCCTACGTCCGGCGGCGTCGCATGGAACGTGCCAGGCACCTGCTCGGCGAGTCGACGCTGCCCATCCCGGCGGTGGCGGCTGCGGTGGGCATCGCCGACTTGCAGGCGTTCAACAAGGCCTGCCGCCGGGAGCTGGGCCTGTCGCCCCGCGCGATCCGGGCGGGAGGCGGGCCCGCAGACCCTAGCCGCCCGCTCCGGTGAGGGCCAGGGCCAGCACCAGGCCGAACGCGCCCGCGCCCAGCCCGGCCGCCACGCTGACGACGGCGTTGGCCACGGCGACGACGCGCGCCCCGTCCTCAAGCAGGCGCAGCGTCTCGTAGCCGAAGGTGGAGTACGTGGTCAGGGCCCCGCAGAACCCGGCACCGGCGCCCGCCATCACCATGTGGTGGGCGGGCAGCGCGGCCAGGAAGCCCAGCAGGGCCGAGCCGGCGAGGTTGACGGTGAAGGTGCCCCAGGGGAAGACGGTGTTGTACCGGGACCGGATGAGCCGGTCGGCCAGGTAGCGGAGCGGCGCGCCGAGCGCGGCGCCGAGCACGACGAGCAGGGCGGTCATCGGGCCGGTCCTTCCTCCGCGCGGCCGGCGAGCAGCCGGGCGGTCGAGCGGGTGAGCGCGCTGCCCGCCCAGACCGCGGCCAGCGCCGTGACGGGGGTGGCGACCAGGTACAGCAGCGCGGTGCGCGCGCTGCCGGCCAGCAGCAGCGATCCGGTCTCGACGACATAGGTGGAGAACGTGGTGAACCCGCCCAGCACCCCCACCCCCAGCAGGGGCCGTACCCAGGCGGGCGCCTGCCGGAGCTCGGTGATGGTCACCATGAGCACGCCGATCAGCAGGCAGCCGGAGGCGTTGACCGCGAACGTGGTCCACGGGAACACCGCGGGCGGCTGCGGGAACGTGACGCCGAGCCCGTACCGGGTCAGGGCGCCCAGCACGCCGCCGAGCGAGACCACCGCGAGCGTCCCTCGCAGCGCGCGCAGGGACACGCCCGGCTCCGCGGGCCGGTGCGTGCCGGAACGGGCCACGGGCCTCCTCCTCAGGGTCGGAAGCGGTACCCCATGCCCGGCTCGGTGAGCAGGTGCACCGGGCGGGCGGGGTCGCGTTCGAGCTTCCTGCGCAGCTGCGCCATGTACTGGCGCAGGTAGTGGGTCTCCTTGACGTGCCCGCTGCCCCAGACCTCGGCGAGCATCTGCCGCTGGCTGACCAGCTTGCCGGGATTGCGGAGCAGCAGCGCGACCATCCGCCATTCGGTCGGCGTGAGCCGGACACCGCCGGAGACGGTCTTGCCCGCCAGGTCCACCAGGTGGTCGCCGATCCGCGCCGAGGCCGGCTCGGCGTCGTGGACGGCGGCCCGGCGGGTGGCGGCCCGGACGCGGGCGAGCAGCTCGTCGACGGAGAAGGGTTTGGTCACGTAGTCGTCGGCGCCCGCGTCGAGCGCGTCCACCTTGTCGGGGCTTCCGGCCCGGCCGGACAGCACGACCATCGGTATCGAGGTCCAGCCGCGCAGGCCGTGGATCACGTCGACACCGTCGAGGTCGGGCAGGCCGAGATCGAGGATCACCAGGTCGGGGCGCCAGTCGGCGGCCTGGCGCAGCGCGGAGGCCCCGTCGGCGGCCACCGCGACCTCGTAGTGGCGCGCCACGAGGTTGATGCGGAGCGCTCGCAGGATCTGGGGCTCGTCGTCGACGAGGAGGATGCGGCTCATGGATCTCCGGTTGTGCTGCCGGGCGGCATGCCGGCAATGCCCAGATTACGACCGGTGGCGCGCTCCTCGGTCAGCCGCCTGGGGGTACGCGGGCGTCCGGGGTCTTGATAGGTTGGCCGTGGTGAGCCGGGAAGTCTGGTCGGCATTGTCCTGATCCCTGTGCAGGAAGGCCGTCCGCCGTGCGTGCTCGTGTTCCCGTCCGCGCCCCTCTGACCGTCCCGCTCGACCGGGTGGCCGGCCGATGACGGTCACCGCGTGGCTGGCGGTGGCGGTGTTCCTCGGCGCGTACGCGCTGATCGCCACCGAGAAGGTGCGCCGGGTCGCCGCCGCGCTGGGCGGCGCCGGGATCATGCTGCTGATCCACGCCACCGACTCCGGGGCGGCCTTCTTCTCCGAGCACTCCGGCATCGACTGGAACGTCGTCTTCCTGCTGCTCGGCATGATGGTCATCGTCGGGGTGCTGAAGGAGACGGGTGTCTTCGAGTACCTGGCGATCTGGGCGGCCAAGCGCGCCCGCGGGCGGCCGTTCCGGCTCATGGTGCTGCTGGTGCTGATCACCGCGGTCGCCTCGGCGCTGCTCGACAACGTAACCACCGTGCTGCTGATCGCGCCGGTGACCTTCCTGGTGTGCGAACGGCTGGCGCTGCCGGTGGCGCCGTACCTCATCGCCGAGGCGCTGGCCTCCAACATCGGCGGCACCGCGACGCTGGTCGGCGACCCGCCGAACATCATCATCGCCAGCCGGGGCGGGCTCACGTTCAACGACTTCCTGGTGCACCTGGCGCCGATGGTCGTGGTGCTGATGGCGGTGTTCGTCGGGCTGTGCCGCGTGCTGTTCCGCCGCGCGTTCGTCCACGACGAGGGACGCGCGGCCGAGATCATGCTGCTGGACGAGCGGGAGGCGATCCGCGACCCGCGCCTGCTCTGGCAGTCCCTGGGCGTGCTGGCGGTGGTGATGGCGGGGTTCGTGCTGCACCCGGTGCTGCACTACGAGCCGTCGATCGTGGCGCTGCTCGGCGCGGGGGTGCTGGTGGCCGTCACCAAGGTCACCACCGAGCAGGCCCTGCGCGAGGTCGAGTGGGAGACGCTGGTGTTCTTCGCCGGGCTGTTCATCATGGTCGGCGCGCTGGTCGAGACCGGGGTCATCGAGCGGATCTCCGAGCTGGCCGTCGGCGCCACCGAGGGCAGGCTCGCCTTCACCACCATGCTGCTGCTGTGGGCCTCGGCCGGGCTGTCGGCGATCGTGGACAACATCCCGTACGTGGCCACCATGAGCCCCATCGTCTCCGAGCTGGTGCAGGCGAGCGGCGGCGACGCGCGGGTGCTGTGGTGGGCGCTGGCCTTCGGCGCCGATCTCGGCGGCAACGCCACCGCCGTGGGCGCCGCCGCCAACGTCGTCGTGCTCGGCATCGCCGCGCGCAACCGCACCCCGATCAGCTTCTGGGAGTTCACCAGGTACGGGCTGGTCGTCACGGTGGTCACCGTGGCGCTGGTGACGCCGTACCTGTGGCTGCGTTACCTCTGAGCGTCCACCGGCAGGCGCGCGGGGCCCCGCGCTGCGGGGAAGGCGCGCGGAGCCGACCGGGTGGCCCAGACGGCGACGGCGATGTAGAGCACCTGCTCGGGGATCCGCAGCCAGAGCGGGCTCGCCTCGCCCCCGTTGAACGGCACGTCCGCGAGGGCGGCGTGGACGTTCGCCGGCAGCAGCAGCACGAAGAGCACCGCCAGGCCGTTTCCGGCGATCCAGCGGGCCCTCGTCACGACCAGCCCCACCGCGCCGAGAAGCTCCAGAACGCCGGTGGCGTAGACCATGGCGCTGGGGAACGGCACGAACGGCGGCACCATCCGCACCAGGTCGGCGTGGTTGGGCATGAGGGTGACGCCGGCCGGGACGAAGTGCGCGCCGGCCGTCATGACCAGCATGACGGCCAGGCCGTGCGCCGCGGCGGCCGGCCACGAGGCGAACCGCCTCACGCCCAGCGCGCCCGACCCGCGAAAGCCCAGCAGGGCGACCAAGAGAACGATCGTGGTTTCCACCGCGCTCCTCCTGCCAATTAGATAGTGACACTATCCGATAGTGGATAGTGTCACTATCCTCGCGCGGAGCGGGGATGTCAAGCGACCGAGGAGCTCTGGCGGGTCAGCCCTTGTAGGCGGGGTAGCCGTAGCCGGCGACCTGCGCCTTGGGCCGGCGGCGCTGCTCCACCCTGCCCTCGCCGGTGTTGCCCTCGATCGTGGTGATCGTGCCGTCGCCGTTGTCCTTCTTGACCAGGCCGACGTGGTCGATGCCGCTGATCCGCTTGGCGCCGTCCCAGTCGAAGAAGACGACGGCACCGGGCTTGGCGGCGGCGCCCCAGCGCCTGTTGGCCTTGAACCAGCCCGCGTAGGCCACGGTGTAGGCGTCCCAGCCGACCGTGGGGCGTCCACCGGCCTTCTCGCCCACCCAGGAGACGAACATCGCGCACCACGGCGCGTTGGCGTAGGACCGGACGCTCCCGCCGTCGCGGGCCACGGTCTCGGTGGCGCGGCGCGAGGACATGTACCAGCGGTGGAAGGGGGTCCCGCCGCCGGAGGAGTTCTCCTTGATGCCCACCTGCGACTCGGCGACCCGCAGCAGGGCCTGCGCGGTCAGGACGCGCTGCTGCTTCGGCGCGACGGCGGCCTTCGGACTCGCGGAGCGGGCCTTCACCTGGCCGTACGCCTTGACGTGCCCCTTGACCTGCGCCTGTGCCTTGACGTGCGCCTTGACCTGCGCCGGTGCCTGGGCGTGGGCCTTGGCCTGCGGCAGCGCGTACGCCTGCACCCGGGCGGGGTGGCCGGCGGCGGAGGCCGGGACGTCCGCGCCGAACGCGGCGGTGCCCGTGAGGGCCGCGCCCGCCACGACGGTCAGGCCGACGGCGAGCCGGGGGAGGTTCGCGGGCACGAGGGTACGGGGAAGGACGTGCTTGGTCATGCTGGGGTCTGCTCCTTGCTTCCATGCCGCCTACCGGGTTAGCTGACGGATTCGGGCGTGGAAGTGCCCTACGGGAAGCCGCTCGTGGCGGTCGTCCCGATTCACCCCAGTGGAGATTGGGTCCCCGGTTCCGCGGAGTACCGCGGATTCGGCGGCCGCACCGCCCCCCTGCGAAAGTGGTCGTACAGGGTGGTCCATGCGCGGTCTCGGCGATGTGCTGAGGCGTCACCCGGCGGTTGTGCCGAATGCCGGACGTGCGCCTCGAGTCCCCCAAACGTAAGCGAAACGTATAGAGGATGGCAAACGCTGGCTGGGACAGCACAACGGAATCCCCTGCTCCACGGGGGATTCGGGGCTCGATTCTTTACCTAAGGCCTGATGCGGCGGGCGATATGGCCGCCGTAGGTAAAGGGCCGCCACGCGGGAGCCGATCAAGCCCCCGGCCGCGTATCTAAGAGCGGCGCCCCACTTTCACGAGTTGTTCAACCTCCGACAATCGGCCCCGGGCACGCAGCGTAACCGTGGCTACACTGCTACCGTCCGTCTCCCCGAGCGAGGTCGTCCATGTCTGCCACCCCTGTCCGGCTGAGCCTTCGCACCGGCCACCACAGTTTCCCCCTGCTCCCCAGCCCCGCGGAGGGCTGATGAAGCGCATCCTGGGCACCGCACGGAGCCGGGTCGCCGCGGCGTCCGCCGTGGTCGTCGCCGTCCCTCTCCTGGCGTACGGCATGCCCGCGCTGGCGCTGGCCGGTGAGGTGCCGCCCGACACCAGCGCGGGCGGCGTCGACATCGGCGGGCTCTCCCCGCAGGAGGCCCGGGCCAGGCTGGAGGAGGCGTACGGCCGCCTCGGACCGCTGGCCGTCGAGGCCGCGGGCAGGACGGTCAGGATGCGGCCCCGGGACCTCGGCGTCACGCTCGACGCGGGCGCGACGGTCGCGCGGGCCATGGACGGCTCCACCACTCCCGCGGGCGTCGCGCGGTCGCTCTTCGGCACCCGCACCGTGCCCCCGGCGATCCTGGTGGACGACAGGCGGCTGAGCAGGGAGATCGCCGAACTGGCGAGGAAGATCGACAGGAAGCCTCAGGAGGGCCACATCGCCTACCGCGGCCTGGAGCCGCAGGCCACCATGCCGAAGACGGGCCGCGCGCTCGACCGGCCGGCAGCCGCGCGGGCGATCCGGGACGCCTTTCTCGCCCGCCGCGACGAGGTGACCCTGCCGATGCGCGAGGTGCCACCGGCGGTGCCGGCGGCCAAGGTGCGCGAGGTGGCCGACACCACCGCGCGCTCCGCGGTCGCCGCACCGCTGACCCTGGTCGCCGGGTCGGAGCAGGCGACCCTGTCCCGCTCCCGGCTGGCGTCCGACCTGCGCTTCGTGCCCGACGGACGGGGCGGGCTGCGCCCCTCGTACGACGTGTCCGAGGCCGTGGACGACGTGCGGGGCGAGCTCATCGAGGAGGACCAGCGACCGAGGGACGCCACGTTCAGGATCGCGAAGGGCCGGCCGCAGGTCGTGCCGAGCCGCCCCGGCCGCGACATCGACCCCGACGCGCTGGGCAAGGCCATCGGCACCGCCCTGGCGACCGGTGAGCGCACGGTGAACGTCCCGGTCACCGAGGCCCGCCCCGGGCTGACCACCGAGAAGGCCAGGAGGCTCGGGGTGAGGCAGCGGGTCAGCACCTACACCACCAACCACCCCTGCTGCGCGCCCCGCGTGACCAACATCCACCGGATCGCCGAGATCGTCGACGGTCACCTGGTCATGCCGGGCCAGACCTTCTCCCTGAACGGCCTGGTGGGCAAGCGCGACCGGGCGCGCGGCTTCGTCAAGGCACCGATGATCATGAACGGCCGGTTCGTCAACGACGTGGGCGGGGGCGTCTCGCAGTTCGCGACCACGATGTTCAACGCGGTGTTCTTCGGCGGGTTCGAGGACGTGCAGCACACGCCGCACCAGTTCTACATCTCCCGCTACCCCGCCGGTCGCGAGTCGACGGTCTCCTACCCGCAGCCGGACTTCCGCTGGCGCAACGACTCCCCGTACGGGGTGCTGATCAAGACGTCGTACACCGACACGTCGATCACCGTGCAGTTCTGGAGCACCAAGCGGTTCGACATCGAGTCGAGGAGTTCGGAGCGCTACAACGTCAAGGACTTCCCCAAGAAGAAGGACTCCGCGCCCGACTGCCTTCCGATGGAGGGCGTCGAGGGCTTCGACATCGACGTGTGGCGGATCTTCAAGAAGGGCGGCGAGGTCGTGCGGAAGCAGCGCTTCCACACGGTCTACCAGCCAGAGCCGCGCCTGACCTGCACGGCCACCGAGACCTGACCGGACCCGTGGCGCGCTCCTACTCGAAGCCGCGCAGCCGGAGGCTGTTGGTGACCACGAAGACGCTGGAGAACGCCATCGCGGCACCGGCGATCATGGGGTTGAGCAGCCCCATGGCGGCCAGCGGCAGGGCGGCCACGTTGTAGGCGAACGCCCAGAACAGGTTGCCCTTGATGGTGCGCAGCGTCCGGCGTGACAGCCGGATGGCGTCGGCCGCCACCCGCAGGTCGCCCCGCACCAGAGTGAGGTCGGACGCCTCGATGGCGACGTCCGTGCCGGTGCCCATGGCCAGGCCGAGGTCGGCCTGGGCGAGCGCGGCGGCGTCGTTGACGCCGTCGCCCACCATGGCGACCGTCCGGCCCTCGGACTGCAGCCGCTTGACCACGTCCACCTTGTCCTTGGGCAGCACGTCGGCGATGACCTCGTCGATGCCGACCTCGGCGGCCACGCTCCTGGCGACGGCCTCGTGGTCGCCGGTCAGCAGCACGGGCGTCAGGCCGAGCTCGCGCAGCCGCCGGACGGCCTCGGCGGAGGTGGGCTTGACCACGTCGGCGACCACCAGGACCGCGCGGGCCTCGCCGTCCCAGCCGACCGCGACGGCCGTGCGACCGGCGTCCTGGGCGGCTTCGAAGCGCCGTTCGAGCTCTGCGGGAAGGTGCTGCGACCACTCGGCGAGCAGCTTGGGGCGGCCGACGAGGACGGCGTGCCCCTCCACGACGCCCTGGACGCCGAGCCCTTCGACGTTGGCGAAGCCGCCGGGGGCGGGCAGGTCGCCGGCCCGGTCGATGGCGGCGCGGGCGATGGCCCGGGCGATGGGATGCTCGGAGGCGTGCTCCAGCGCTCCGGCCAGGCGCAGGACCTCGCCGGGGTCCTGGCCGTCGGCCACGTGCGTCTCGACCAGGCTCATCCTGCCCTCGGTGACGGTGCCGGTCTTGTCCAGCACCACGGTGTCCACCCTGCGGGTCGACTCCAGCACCTCGGGGCCCTTGATGAGGATGCCGAGCTGGGCGCCCCTGCCCGTGCCGACCAGCAGCGCGGTGGGCGTCGCCAGGCCGAGCGCGCAGGGGCAGGCGATGATCAGCACGGCGACCGCCGCGGTGAAGGCGGCCGCGGGCCCCGCGCCGGCTCCCAGCCAGAAGCCCAGGGTGCCTACGGCCAGCGCGATCACGATGGGGACGAACACGCCGGAGATGCGGTCGGCCAGCCGCTGAACCTGCGCCTTGCCCGTCTGGGCCTCCTCCACGAGCCTGGCCATCTGGGCGAGCTGGGTGTCGGCGCCGATCCGGGTGGCGCGGACGACCAGGCGGCCGCCGGCGTTGACGGTGGCGCCGGTGACAGGGTCGCCGGGCCGTACCTCCACCGGGACCGACTCGCCGGTCAGCATGGAGGCGTCGACCGCCGACGAGCCCTCCTCCACCACGCCGTCGGTGGCGATCTTCTCGCCCGGCCGCACCACGAACCTGTCGCCGACGGCGAGCAGGTCGCTGGGGACGCGTACCTCGGCTCCATCACGCAGCACGGCCACGTCCCTGGCGCCCAGCTCCAGCAGGGCCCGTAGGGCGGCGCCCGCGCGGCGCTTGGAGCGGGCCTCGAAGTAGCGCCCGGCCAGGATGAACGCGGTCACTCCCGCGGCGGCCTCCAGGTAGATGTTCATCGAGCCGTCGGTGCGGGCGATCGTGAACTCGAACGGGTGCTTCATCCCCGGCGTGCCCGCCGCGCCGAAGAACAGCGCCCACAGCGACCAGCCGAAGGCGGCGAGCGTGCCCAGCGAGACCAGGGTGTCCATGGTGGCGGCGCCGTGCCGCAGGTTGGTCCAGGCCGCCTTGTGGAACGGCCAGCCGGCGTAGACCACGACCGGCGCGGCGAGCGCGAGCGACAACCACTGCCAGTTGACGAACTGCAGCGCCGGGATCATCGCCATCGCGATCACCGGGATGCCCAGCACGAGCGAGGTGAGCAGCCGCCGGCGCAGCGCGCTCAGCTCGGCGTCCGCCTCCGCCGCGGGTTCGTCGCCGGCGGGCTCCGTCACGGGCGGGGGGGCGGGGAGGGCCGCGGTGTAGCCCGCCTTCTCCACCTCGGCGATCAGGTCACGCGGGTCGAGCCCTTCGGGGAAGGAGACCTTGGCCTTCTCCGTGGCGTAGTTGACCGTCGCGCTCACGCCGTCGAGCTTGTTGAGCTTGCGCTCGATCCGGCTGGCGCAGGACGCGCAGGTCATGCCGCCGATCGACAGCTCGACGGCGCCATGCGGCCTCTCGCCGGTGATGGGTGACATCACCTCTCCTTTCTATCGCGCCGCTGTCGCGCCCGCGTCAGTGGTCGTGGCCGCCGTGCTCGCTGGGCGTCCCGCTGGGGCTGCCGGGCGTCCCGGCGGGGCTCGGCTCGGGGCGCGCCGTGGCG
>NZ_QNFZ01000175.1 GCF_003313395.1 Nonomuraea lactucae
CGCAGTGGCCCGTCCTGGCCGCCGCGCTCGCCATGGCCGCCGCGAACCGCCGCGCCGCGCGCGTCCTCGGCAGCCTGCCCTCCGGCTGGCGCAACGTGAGGTCGGAGCCGGGGCGGGCCAGGTTCGAGGAGGCCGAGGTGGTCTATCGGCCGCTCCCCGAGGGCGTCACGGTCGTGGCCGCCGAGCCGCACCGGGTGGTGCTGGAGCGCGACGGCGTCAGGCAGGCCTACGACATCGCCATGTACGGCGACGACGGCGGCAACGATGTCGGCGGCGCGCACCCGCGCAAGGTGTACGTCGACTCCCCCGCCGGGTGCGTCGAGCTGACGCCGGTGCCACGGCTGCCGGAGCCGGTCGCGCACGTCGCCCCCGGATCGCTGCTCGCCCCCATGCCCGGTAGCGTGCTGCGGGTCGAGGTCGGCAAGGGCGATCGGGTGGCCGGTGGCCAGCCGGTCCTGGTGCTCGAGGCGATGAAGATGGAGCATCGGATCGCCGCCCCGGCCGGCGGGGTCGTCTCCGCCGTGCACGTCGAGGAGGGACAGCAGGTGGAGGCTGGAGCAGTGCTGGCGATCATCGAAGAGAGCGACGGCGGGGAGAGCGTGCGGGAGGGGGACTCATGACGCGCCTGGTCCACAAGGAGCTCTCGAACGGCGTCGCGACGATCACGCTCGACTCGCCGCCGAACCGCAACGCGCTGTCCGTGCGCCTGCTCGCGGATCTGGAGGACCGGCTCGGCTGGGCGCTGGCGGAGCCGGAGGCGCGGGTGCTCGTGCTGACCGGCACGGGCCCGGTGTTCTGCTCGGGCGCCGACCTGAAGGAGCAGCGGGTCGAGCGCGCCTCGGGCGCCGCGGACGCGCCGGTGACGGCGTCGTTCCCGGAGATCCTCTCGCTGATCTGGGAGAGCCCGAAGCCGGTCGTCTGCCGCCTCAACGGCACGGCCCGGGCGGGCGGGCTGGGCCTGGTCGCCGCCTGCGACTTCGCGATCGCGCCGGCGCGCGCGTCGTTCGCGTTCTCGGAGGTGCGCCTCGGCGTGGTGCCCGCGATGATCGCCGTGCCGGTGCTGCGCAGGCTGAACGCGAGGGCGGCGGCCGAATACCTGCTGACCGGCGAGGTGTTCGACGCGGCCAGGGCCGTGGAGATCGGCCTGCTCACCCGGGCCGTGCCCGAGGAGGAGCTCGACGCGACCGTCGCCCACTACGCCGGGATGCTGGTCAAGGGCGGCCCTGAGGCGCTGGCCATCACCAAACGGCTGGTCAGGGACCTGCCTGGGATCTCGTTCGACGAGGGGCTGCGGCAGATGACGGCGCTGTCCGCGCAGCGCTTCACCTCGGAGGAGGGTCAGGAGGGCATCGCGGCGTTCATGGAGAAACGGCCCGCCGCGTGGGTGCCGCGGGGCGAGCGGACGCCCTGATGCTGCGCGTCGCCAACTGCAGCGGCTTCTACGGCGACCGGCTCTCGGCCGCCCGCGAGATGGTCGAGGGCGGTCCGATCGACGTGCTCACCGGCGACTGGCTGGCCGAGCTGACCATGCTCATCCTGGCCGGCAACCGCCTCAAGGGGCGTCCGGGCTACGCCCCGACGTTCCTGAGGCAGCTGGAGGATGTTCTCGGCACGTGCCTCGACCGCGGCATCAAGATCGTGACGAACGCCGGCGGGCTCGACCCCGCCGGCTGCGCCGGGGCCGTCCACGACCTGGCGGCCAGGCTGGGCCTGTCGCCCAGGGTGGCGCACGTGACCGGCGACGACCTGACCGGCCGCGAGCTCGACCTGACCAACGCCGACACCGGCGAGAAGCCGGACGCGGCGCCGCTGACCGCCAACGCCTACCTCGGCGGGCGGCCCATCGCCGCGGCTCTGTCGGCGGGCGCCGACGTCGTGGTGACGGGCCGCGTCACGGATGCCGCCCTGGTGACGGGACCCGGCATCTGGAGGTACGGCTGGGGGCCCGGCGACCTCGACGCGCTGGCCGGGTCGGTGGTGGCCGGGCACGTCATCGAGTGCGGCTGCCAGGCCACCGGCGGCAACTACGCCTTCTTCCGGGACGTGCCCGACCTGGCCCACTGCGGCTTCCCGATCGCCGAGCTGCACGCCGACGGCTCCTCGGTCATCACCAAGCATCCAGGCACGGGCGGGCTGGTCTCGACGGGCACGGTCACGGCCCAGCTGCTGTACGAGATCGCCGGTCCGCGCTATCTCGGTCCCGACGTGGTGGCCCGCTTCGACACCATCACGCTGTCCGCCGACGGCCCCGACCGCGTCCGCGTCTCCGGAGTCCGCGGCGAGCCACCGCCCGGCACGCTCAAGGTCGCCGTCAACTACCTGGGCGGCTACCGCAACACGATGACGCTGGTCCTCACGGGGCTGGACGTCGAGGCCAAGGCGCGGCTGGCGGAGGAGGCCATCTGGGCCAGGGTGCCGCGCTCGTCGTTCGATCAGGTGGACGTCACGCTCGCCGACGGGGGGCTGCTGCGGATCACGGTCATGGACGCCGACCCGCGCCTGGCCGGCCGCGCCTTCTCCTCGGCCGTGGTGGAGACGGGGCTCGCCAGCTATCCCGGGTTCCACGCCCTCTCACCGCCGGGTGACGCCTCGCCGTACGGGGTCTACTGGCCGGTCCTGGTGTCGGCCGGGGACGTCCGGCCCGAGGTCTTCCTGGACGGCGTCCGGCTCCCGTACGAGCCGCCCGAGGCCGCCGACGCCGTACGCCCCCCGGCCCCCACCCC
>NZ_QNFZ01000177.1 GCF_003313395.1 Nonomuraea lactucae
CTGACGCACACCATCGGCGCCATCGGCGGCGCCCTGGCGGCCTCCGGCGAGCCGGGCGACGGCTCCGGGGGCGTGGATGGCCCGCAAGGCGCCCCGGTGGCGCCGTCGGACGAGGCGCCGCTGTTCTGACGGCGCCTCTGGGCGGGGCCGCGCCCTGAGGGATAACAGGCGCACTAACGGCGACAACTCCGTTGATGTTATGAAATGTCCCCCACTCCCGATCATATCTGAGAGAGCGCTCTCTCCAGCGGGAGGTACTGTGTTCCGATTAACGACTCTCCTAGGCACGGTCGTCGCCCTGGTGGCCTCGCTCGCCGTCGCGCCACCCGGCGCGCAGGCGGGGGCCCGAGCGGCGGCCAACCGGGCGGATACGGCCCGAGCCGCGGCCGACCACACCGTCACCGACTTCGAGACCGACGGCCTGCCACCCGGCGTGGTGGCCTGGGGCAACGACGGCCCGTCCACCCCGTCCCTGACCGTCGAGCCCGGCCCCGACAGGCCAGGCGCCCCCTCCACCAACCGGGTGCTCAAGGCCGTCTACAACGTGGCCCAGTGGGGCGGCTGGTCCCATGACCTGGCAGCCACCCAGGACTGGTCCGCGTACGAGGGATTCTCGTTCTGGGTCAAGGGCACCGGATCAGGCCAGAAGATCTTCTTCGAGGTGAAGGACGGAGGCGCCGGTCCCGGGGCCTCCGAGCTGTTCGAGTCGTCCTTCACCGACGACGTCGCGGGGTGGCGGCAGGTGAAGGTGCCGTTCACCGGCTTCGTCCGCCGCGCCGACTACCAGCCCGGCGGCGCGCCCACCGACGGCGAGCTCGACCTGGCCGCCATGTGGGGCTACTCGATGCGACTGCCGGCCGCGTCGGGGACGCTGCTCTGGGACGACGTGCAGGTGTACGGCACGGCTCCCCCGCGCCCCGTACGGCTGGCCACGGACCGCCCGGTCTACACCACCGGCGAGAACGCGTCGGTCCGGGTCAGCGTCTCGGTGACGACGGCCACCGGCGCCCCGCTCCCCGCCGACCTGGCCGTGGACTACAGGACCGGCACGGGCACCGCCACGCCCGGCGAGGACTACACGGCGGCCGAGGGCAGGCTGACCTTCCCGGCGGGCACCGCCTCCGGCTCGGCCAGGTCGTTCACGGTCAGGACCCTCGGCGACAGGGACGCGGAGGTCGCCGAGACCATCCCCATCGTGCTGTCCGGCGCGGGCACCCGGCCTCCCGCCGAGACCCCGGCCGTCGTGATCAACGCGCACGGCCTGCCGTACCTCGACGCCCGCAGGCCCGTCAGGCAGCGCGTCGCCGACCTGCTCGGCCGGATGACGCTCGACGAGAAGATCGGCCAGATGACGCAGGCGGAGCGGGGCGCGCTGGCCACCCCGGACGACATCGCCACCCACCTGCTCGGCTCGCTGCTGTCGGGCGGTGGCTCCACACCGACGCCGAACACCCCGGTCGCCTGGGCCGACATGATCGACGGCTTCCAGCTCCGCGCCCGGCAGACCCGGCTGCAGATCCCGCTGATCTACGGCGTGGACGCGGTGCACGGCCACAACAACGTGGTGGGCGCCACGATCTTCCCGCACAACGCCGGGCTCGGCGCCACCCGCGATCCCGGCCTGGTCGAGCGGGTGGGGAAGATCACCGCTCGTGAGGTCAAGGCCACGGGCGTCCCGTGGAACTTCTCGCCGTGCCTGTGCGTGTCGCGTGACGACCGCTGGGGGCGGGCCTACGAGTCGTTCAGCGAGGATCCTGCGCTGGTGTCGCGGATGGCGGCGATCGTCGAGGGACTGCAGCGCAACGGGGTGCTCGCCACCGCCAAGCACTACGTGGGCGACGGCGGCACGACGTACGGCTCGTCCACGACCGGCGACTACACGATCGACCAGGGCGTCACCCACACCACCCGGGCACAGCTCGAGGCGATCCACCTGGCGCCGTTCGCCGAGGCGGTCAGGCGCGGAGTGGGGTCGGTCATGCCGTCGTTCTCCAGCGTCGACTTCGGCCAGGGCCCGACGAAGATGCACGCCCACCGCGAGCTGATCACCGACGTGCTCAAGGGCAGGCTCGGTTTCAAGGGCTTCGTCATCAGCGACTGGCAGGCCATCGACCAGATCCCCGGCGACTACCCGAGCGACGTGCGCACCTCGATCAACGCCGGGCTTGACATGATCATGGTGCCGTACGGCTACCCGGCGTTCACCAGCACGCTGAAGGCCGAGGTGGAGGCCGGGCGCGTGCCGGTGGCCCGGGTGGACGACGCGGTGGCCAGGATCCTCACTCAGAAGTTCCGGCTGAGCCTGTTCGAGCGTCCGTACGCCGACCGGTCGCGGCTGGCCGACGTCGGCTCGCCCGCGCACCGGGCGGTGGCCCGTACGGCGGCGGCCAGGTCGCAGGTGCTGCTCAAGAACGAGGGCGGCCTGCTGCCGCTGCGCCGCGACGCCAAGGTGTACGTGGCCGGGTCGAACGCCGACGACATCGGCAACCAGTCGGGCGGCTGGACCATCACCTGGCAGGGCTCCTCGGGGCCGATCACGCCGGGCACCACGATCCTGTCGGCCATCCGTTCGCGTGCCGCCTCGGTCACCTACTCTCGCGACGCCTCCGCCCCGCTCACGGGGCATGACGTGGGCGTCGTGGTGGTCGGCGAGACCCCGTACGCCGAAGGCCTCGGCGACGTCGGCCGGGCAGGGCGCACGCTGGACCTGTCAGCGGCCGACCAGGCGGCGATCGACCGGGTGTGCGGGGCGATGAAGTGCGCCGTGCTGGTCGTCTCGGGCCGGCCGCTCCTGCTGGGGGACCTGTCCCGGGTTCCGGCGGTGGTGGCGTCGTGGCTGCCGGGCACCGAGGGCGCGGGTGTGGCCGACCCGCTGTTCGGGGCCGTGCCGTACACCGGGCGGCTGCCGTTCACCTGGTTCCGTACGGCCGCGCAGCTGCCGATCAACGTGGGCGACGCGGCGTACGACCCGCTGTTCCCCTACGGCTGGGGGCTGCGCACCGATCCCGCCCGCGAGCGGCTCAAGGCGCTCAGGGAACGGCTCGCGTCGGGTGACGGCGCGGCGAGGGCCGCGGCGGCGGCGCTCGGCGGCGCGCTGCCGGAGCGCAACTGGAC
>NZ_QNFZ01000179.1 GCF_003313395.1 Nonomuraea lactucae
GCCATCCTGGCGGTGTCGGCCACGTCCCGCGGCCCGTACACCGGCTCGCCCGCGGCGTCGAGCCGCATGCGGCCGCGCGGCGGCGCGCTGTGGCCACCCGCCACCTGCGACTCGACCACGAACCCGTCCGGCCGTGTCGCCTCCGAGCGGGCCAGGTAGGCGGCCAGGACGTGCGAGGAGACGATCGCCAGGAACCGGGGCCGCGCCGGTGGTTCCGGCCGCAGGCCGAGCAACGCCTCCGGGTCGAGCCGGACCACGTGCCGCACTGTCTCTCCGTCGCCCGCCACGGTGACCGTGAGCTCCGCCGGCCGCCCCGCGGCCAGGTCGCCGATCAGCCGCGGCAGCTCCGCGGGGATGCCCGCGCCCACCAGCACGTAGTCGACCCCGGCCAGCATCGCCCCGTAGACCGCGGCGGGCGTGGCGAGCTGGATCTTCTCCAGGTAGTTGATCCCGACCAGCCCGTCGTGCCCTTCCTTGGCGAGGAGCACCTCGGCGAAGTTCGCGAGCACGGTCAGCTCGTCGCGGGCGCGGTTCGGCCGCAGTCCCAGCCGGGGTATGGGCCGGTACGGCACGCCGGGGCCGGTCCCGCCGGGCACGTAGTAGCGCCGCAGGACCCGTTCGGCGATCTCGGGGACCGGGAAGCGGGCCAGCGCGTGGCGAGACCGGCCGTCGGGGTCCCCGAGCTGCAGCCGCCGGGCCAGCGTGGCGTCCAGTGCCGTACCCGACACCACGCCGAGCTGCCCGGCCATGGAGACGGCCCGCGCCAGCCGCCACCCGGACACCCCCACGCCCATCCCGCCCTGGATCAGGACGGGCAGCGGCGCAGCCTCGCCCGCGGGTGGCCGGGCGGGGCGGGCGCCGGTCGAGTGGTCGGCGATCGACAAGGGAACCTCCTCCGGATTGCGGCCGCTCCGGGCTGCCGCGCGGACGTCGTTCGTCCCGTCGCCGGACCGGCCAACGAGGAGTTCACCATCGAGGAACCACGCCCCCGTAGTGACGAAGGTCCCTAATCGGGGGACGGCAGGACCCTTTTCAGGCATGTTCAGCCGGGGCGGCTCCGGTCCGGAGGCGTGTCCGGGCGTTGCCGGGCAGCGCCTACCGTAGGGGTATGCGCCTGACCGCCTTCACCGACATCTCGCTGCGCATCGTGATGCGGCTGGCCGTGGCGCACCAGGATGAGCTGATGACCACCCGCGCGGTCGCCGACATGCTCGCCGTCCCGTACACCCACGCCGCCAAGGCGGTGGCGCGGCTGAGCGAGCTCGGCCTGGTCGAGGCGCGGCGGGGGCGCGGCGGAGGATTGCAGCTCACCGAGAGCGGCCGGAGCGCGTCCGTCGGCGGCGTCGTCCGCCGCCTCGAAGGCGGAGGCGACGTCGTCGGGTGCGAGGACACGCCGCCGTGCCCGCTGCGGGCCGCCTGCCGCCTGCGCGCCGCGCTGCGCGAGGCCCAGGAGGCGTTCTACGCCTCGCTCGACACGGTCACGATCGCCTCCCTGGTCACCGCGCCGACCGGCCCGGCGCTGCTGTCCCTCGCGCCCCCGGGGTGACGCCGGTGGGGAGACCTCCACCCCGGCCCTTTAATATGAATCTCAGATGCCAATTATTTCTTGGGCCGGTCTTGGGCTGCCCTGGAGCAGGAGGTTCACATGCTGTCCGCGGAAAGCGCCGCGATCGTCCGCGCCACCCTCCCCGTCGTCGGCGCCTCGCTCGACGAGATCACCACGAGGTTCTACGGGACGATGTTCGCCGAGCGCCCCGAACTGCTCGACGGGCTGTTCAACCGCGGCAACCAGCGCAGCGGCGAGCAGCGCAGGGCATTGGCCGGCTCCATCGCCGGCTTCGCCCGCATGCTCCTGGACCGCCCGGACGAGCGCCCCGACGCGCTGCTCGCCCGCATCGCGCACAAGCACGCGGCGGTCGGCGTCACCGAAGACCAGTACGTCATCGTCCACAAGTACCTCTTCGCCGCGATCGCGGACGTGCTCGGCGAGGCGGTGACCCCCGAGGTGGCGGCGGCCTGGGACGAGGTCTACTGGCTGATGGCCGGCGCCCTGATCTCCATGGAGGCCCGCCTCTACGCCCAGGCGGGCACGCGCGACGGCGACACCTGGCGGCGGTGGCGGGTCGTCGAGCGGCGCGAGGAGACCCCCGACGTCATGTCTCTCATGCTGCGGCCGGTCGACGGCGGGCCCGTCCCGCCCGCGCTGCCCGGCCAGTACGTCAGCGTCCGCGTCCTCATGCCCGACGGCGTCCACCAACTGCGCCAGTACACGCTGTCCGGGCACGGCGACGACGGGCTGCGCCGCATCACCGTCAAGCGGGTGCGCGGCGGCGACCAGCCCGAGGGGGAGGTGTCCAGCCTGCTGCACTCCACCGTCAGGGAGGGCGACGAGCTCACCCTGTCGGCGCCCTTCGGCGACGTGACGCTGGCAGAGCCCCGTGCGCCGCTGGTGCTGGTCTCCGGGGGCATCGGCTGCACCCCCATCACCGCCATGCTCGAAAACCTGGCCGCCACCGGCTCCACCCGCCGGGTCCTGGTCCTGCACGCCGACGTCTCCGAGTCCGGCCACGCTCTCCGCTCGGACATGGAACGCCTGGCCGACGCGCTGCCCGGCGGGGAGCGGGTCTTCTGGTACGAGGCGGGCGAGGCGTCCGGGCGCGACCGCGCCGGCCGGATGGACCTCACCGGCGTCGAGATCCCCGAAGGCGCGGTCGTCTACATGTGCGGGCCGCTGCCGTTCATGCGCGACGTCCGAGGCCGGCTCATCGCCGCGGGCGTCGCTCCCAGGGACGTCCACTACGAGGTTTTCGGCCCCGACCTGTGGCTGGCCCACGACGCCTGACCGCCGCGACGTGCGCCTACGCCACGTTGTCGGCCGCGAGCAGCCCGGCGAGGCCGACGAAGCAGACGCCGGTGCCGCCGTCGATCCGACGCTGGGTTCGGGCCGTGACGCCGGTCATCCCGATGCGTCCGCCGATCCCGATGTAGCCGAGGCCCACCACGAGCTCGATGCCGAGGTAGGCGATGCCCAGCAGGACGAGCTGAGTGTCGAGGTCGCTCCCCGTCCCGCCGGTGAACTGCGGCAGCAAGGCCGCGAACAGCAGCAGGGCCTTGGGGTTGCTGATCGCCACGACGAACTCGTTGACGACGACCGGCCACAGACCTCTGCCGGCCGTGGCGGGCCGTGTCTCCGCGGCGGCGTCCGCCGCCTCGGAGGGCCGTCGCCAGGCACGGCGGATGGCGGCGAACCCGATCCAGGCGAGATAGGCGACGCCGACCCATTTGATCACGTTGAGCGCGGTGGCCGACGCCACCAGCACCGCGCCGACCCCGCCCATGACCAACCCGATGAGCACGCCGAAGGCGGCCAGCCGCCCGCCGACCCCGGCGAGGGCGTACCAGATGCCGTGCCGCACGGCGTTGCTCAGCCCGAGTAACTGGTTCGCGCCCGGAATGAGCGACACCAGCAGGGCAGCCGGGATGAATCCGGCCCAGTTCATGATTTATCTCCTTTCGGCCCCTTCGGCATCGTACAGAACCTCGTCGACCACGCCGGCAGAACAGCTCCAGCGTCACCGCTTCGGGGTGATGGGAAAGCGGAGGGTGAAGGTGGAGCACTGGGCGGGAGCGCTGATGGCGGTGACCGTCCCTCAACCGCGAAGCCCCTGGCCAGGCGGACGATCTTCATGGATCGCCGGTCCCGGCAGGGGCTTCGTCAGAGGGATGCCGTCGCGGTGGGTCAGTTCAGTTCTGGTGGAGGGCCGTGTTGAGCTCGATGCCCGTGCCCGTGCGGGGAGAGGCCTCGACGGCGCCCGTCTGGGAGTTGCGGCGGAAGAGCAGGCCGCTGCTGCCCGACAGGTCCCTGGCCTTGACCGTGCGGCCGTCCGGCAGCGCGACCTTGGTGCCGGCGGTCACGTAGAGGCCGGCCTCCACCACGCAGTCGTCGCCCAGCGAGATGCCGACCCCGGCGTTGGCGCCCAGCAGGCAGCGCTCGCCGAGGGAGATGACCTCCTTGCCGCCGCCCGACAGGGTGCCCATGATCGAGGCGCCGCCGCCCACGTCCGAGCCGTCGCCGACCACGACCCCGGCCGAGATGCGGCCCTCCACCATGGAGGCGCCCAGCGTGCCGGCGTTGTAGTTCACGAAGCCCTCGTGCATCACCGTGGTGCCACTGGCCAGGTGGGCGCCGAGGCGCACGCGGTCGGCGTCGGCGATGCGCACGCCCGGCGGCAGCACGTAGTCGACCATTCTCGGGAACTTGTCGACCCCGTACACCGTCACCGGGCCCCTGGCGCGCAGCCGCAGGCGCGTGCGCTCGAAGCCCTCCACGGCGCACGGGCCGTGGTTGGTCCACACGACGTTTGCCAGCAGCCCGAACACGCCGTCCAGGTTCAGCCTGGGCCTGACCAGGCGGGCGGAGAGCAGGTGCAGCCGGAGGTAGGCGTCATGCGCGTCCACCGGCGGATCGGAGAGCTTGGCGATGCCGGTGCGCACGGCCACCACCTCGACGCCCCGGGCGTCGTCGGGGCCGACGAGCGCGGCCAGCTCGCCGGCCTCGGCCGGATCGAGCCGTTCGGTGCCCGCGGCGGGCGGGTCGCCCAGCTCCGGAGCGGGGAACCACGTGTCGAGAACGGTGCCGTCGGCGGCGACGGTGGCCAGCCCGACGCCGTGCGCGCCGGTCACGGTGGGGTCAGTAGTAGTCACGGGCTCAAAATACCGCCACCGTGTACGGGCGCCGTCGTGGGTCACAGGACGCCCAGGCCCGTGTATGACAGAACCGCCCGGCCGGACGGCCGAGCGGTTAGTCGTGTGCCCCGGGTGGGACTCGAACCCACACTGTACGGGTTTTGAATCCGCTCCCTCATGCCAATTGGGGTACCGGGGCGGGAACCCGGAGGAACCCGGATCGCCCGTATCGCACGGCCAAAGCGTAGCCCAACTCAGGGGTCGACCAGCACGACGTGGATCTAATCTAGCGGACATCGGTACTCTTCTGCTCGTGAGTACGCAGCGGCGAGTGGTGATAGCGGAAGACGAGGCGCTGATCCGCCTCGACCTCAAGGAGATGCTTGAGGAGGACGGCTACGCCGTGGTGGGCGAGGCCGGTGACGGCGAGCAGGCGATCCGGCTGGCCGCCGAGCTCAAGCCCGACCTGGTGATCCTCGACGTCAAGATGCCCGTGCTCGACGGCATCTCCGCCGCCGAGCGCATCGTGGCCGACCGCATCGCCCCGTGCCTCATCCTCACCGCGTTCTCCCAGCGCGACCTGGTCGAGCGGGCCAGGGACGCCGGCGCGATGGCCTACCTGGTCAAGCCGTTCACCAAGGCCGACCTGGTGCCGGCGATCGAGATGGCGGTCAGCAGGCACGAGGAGATGGTGGCGCTCGCCAAGGAGGTCTCCAGCCTCTCCGAGCGGCTGGAGACCCGCAAGCTGGTCGAGCGGGCCAAGGGGCAGCTGATGGCCGCCCACGGCTGGAGCGAGCCGCAGGCGTTCCGGTGGATCCAGAAGGCGTCCATGGACCGCAGGCTGAGCATGCGCGAGGTTGCCCAGATCGTTATAGCCGACGCCGAAGGGCGCGGCTGACAGGTCCCGCATCACCGGATGACGCTCAGCCGCCCAGGCCGCACACCCGCAGCGCGTACGAGATGAGGCGCTCCTGCAGCGGCTTGGGCGGCTCCACGATGACGATCCGCTCCTCGCCCCCGTCGACGCTGGCCCGTACGGGGAACAGGAACGCCTTCTTGGCCTCGGCGAACGCGTGCGGGTCGCACCGGCCGGGCGACAGCGCGATGGGCGCCTCGGCCCGCCGCGCGCCCGCCTCCAGCACGACCAGCGGGCGTCGTCCGCGCGCGGGGGTGACGATGTAGTGGGTGGTGCCGTCGACGGAGTTGACGGTCACCGTCCCGGCGCCGCGGCGGGTGAGCACCAGGGTGCCCCGCATGACGTCGCCGTCCCGCTTCCACTCCGGCCCGAACTCTATCGCGGCCGCCTGCTCGACCAGGAACGCCGAGCACTCGTCGCGCAGCAGCCGGGCGAGCAGCGGGTCCGGGTGCGGCACGTCGAAGACCACCTTCCGCTGCGGCTCCGAGCCGGCGCGGATCCTGGCCACCACCTTCGCGGGCCGCACCTCGGGCAGCCCGGCCGGCGAGCAGTTCGCCGCGCCGTAGGGAATGCGGAGGTCGGTGCGTTCGGTGTGGCGGATCGTGGCCTCCGTGCTTTCCGGTGGCAGCGTTTTGAATGACGGCGTGACCAGTTGGACATCGGCGAAATACACGGGCGTGTCGGAGGTATTGCGCACAGCGATCTGGAGGGCGTGCGCGGGCTCGTCGGAACGCCATTGCGCGAGTGACACGGACACGCCGTCAGGAGGGCGGGTCGACGGCTCGGCCGGGCGGTCCGAGGTGCCGCAACCGGCTAGCATAGCCACCATGACCAGGGGGATCCTAATGCGCTTCACTCCAGGCACATTAGGCATGCTCCGGCGGCTCTCGTAAGTTGAGGACTGATTACGACTCAGCATCCAAGTGCCGACAGTTCCCCAAGGCATCTGGTTGGACACCCTGGTGGTTTTGTACGTTTCCACCATTCGAACGGGAATCTCGGCGCTGTCCGGCTCCCGGCCTGGAGATGAAGGAGACACTTCATGGTCCGCATTGCTCCCGTGGGGCGGGCGCTGGCTGTCGCGGCTGCCACCAGCCTCGCCCTGACAGCCTGCGGTGGGGGTGGCGGCGACACAGCCGCCAAGCCATCTGACACGGCCGCCTCTTCCGCGGCTCCCGCGGCGAAGGGTGACGGCACTCTCACGCTCGGCACGCTGCTCCCGCAGACGGGCTCGCTCGCGTTCCTCGGCCCGCCCGAGTTCGCGGGCGTCGACGCGGCTCTCAAGGAGATAAACGACGCCGGCGGCGTTCTCGGCAAGCCGGTCACCAAGTACGACACCGACTCCGGTGACACCACCACCAACATCGCTTCGCAGTCGGTGGACAAGCTGCTCGCGCAGAAGGCCGACGCCATCATCGGCGCGGCGTCCTCGTCGGTGTCGGAGTCGGTCATCGACAAGATCACCGGTGCCGGCGTGGTGCACTTCTCGCCCGCCAACACCTCCGACAAGTTCACCACGATCGAGGACAAGGGCCTCTACTTCCGCACGTCGCCGCCGGACAAGCTCCAGGGCCGCGTGCTGGGCGACCTCGTGGTGGCCGACGGCAACGACACGGTCGGCATCCTGGCGATGCAGGACTCGTACGGCACCGGCCTGGCCGACCAGGTCGCCAAGACCGTCACCGACGGTGGCGGGCAGGTCGTCGAGCGCGTCGACTACGACCCGAAGGCCGCCGACTTCTCCGCCGACGTGGCGAAGATCAAGGCGAAGAACCCCAAGGGGATCGTGCTGATCGGCTTCGAGGAGACCTCCAAGGTCGTCCAGGAGCTCGTCAAGCAGGGCATGCCGGCCAGCAAGTACAAGTGGTACATGGTCGACGGCAACACCTCCAACACCAACTACGTCAAGATGCCCAAGAGCACCTTGACAGGCGTCAAGGGCACCATCCCCGGCGCCGCGGCTCCGGAGGAGTTCCAGAAGAAGCTTCTGGCCGTCAACCCCAAGCTCGAGGACTTCAGCTACGCGCCCGAGTCCTACGACGCCGCCAACCTGATCGCGCTCGCGGCCGAGGCGGCCAAGAGCGACGCCGGCGTGGACATCGCCAAGAAGCTGGCCGAGGTCAGCAAGGGTGGCGAGAAGTGCAACAACTTCAAGACCTGCGTCGAGCTGCTCAAGGCCGGCAAGGACATCGACTACGACGGCGTGAGCGGTCCGGTCGAGTTCAACGAGGCCGGTGACCCGGCCGTCGCCACCATCGGCATCTACCAGTACGGCGACGACAACAAGTACCCGATCAAGGCCCTCGAGTACCGCACCGGCAACATCGCCGGCTGACGACCCGCTCAAGGCCCGTCGCCCGCACAGGCGACGGCGGTGACGGCAAAGAGAGGGCCCGGTCCACTGGACCGGGCCCTTTCACCTGCCTGACGGACTCCCACCGGCACGGGGCACGACGAAACGGCGAAGGGGCCCCCTCCTCAGGGGCCCCTTCGCCGTTTCAGGAGATCGCTACGCCTTGGCCAGGGTGCCGAGGTAGAGCTCGATCACCTTGGGGTCGTTGGCGAGCTGGCGGCCGGTGCCGGTGTAGGCGTTGCGGCCCTGGTCGAGGACGTAGCCACGGTGGCAGATCTGCAGGCAGCGCCTGGCGTTCTGCTCCACCATGATGACCGTCACTCCCGCCGCGTTGATCTGCTGGGCCTGGATGAACACCAGGTCCTGCAGCTTGGGCGACAGGCCCGCCGACGGCTCGTCGAGCAGCAGCACCGACGGCTCCGTCATGAGCGCCCTGGCCATCGCCACCATCTGCCGCTCGCCGCCCGACAGGGAGCCGGCGCGCTGCTTGCGCCGCTCCTTGAGCGCGGGGAACAGCTCGGCGACGAACTCGAAACGCTCCTTGAACTTGGCGGGCACCTGGAAGGCGCCCATCTCCAGGTTCTCCTCGATGGTGAGGCTCGGGAAGACGTTGTTGGTCTGCGGGACGTAGCCGACCCCGCGCGAGACCAACTGGTGCGCCTTCATGTTGGTGATGTCCTCACCCTTCAGCTTCACCGTGCCGCTGCGGATGTTGACCAGCCCGAACATGGCCTTGAGCAGCGTCGACTTGCCGGCGCCGTTGGGGCCGATGATGCCGATCAGCTCACCCGGCTGGACGTACAGGTCGGATCCGTTGAGGATGTTGACGCCCGGCAGGTAACCGGCGATCAGCTCGTCGCAGCGCAGCACGGCGTTCTCCGCGCCCGCCACGTGGGCGCTGCGGTCGGTGATGGCCTGCTGGGAGCCGACGGGCTCTGAGTTGACGGGCTCGGAGTTGACGGGCTCGGAGCCGGACCGCTGGGAGTCCGGCGCGGACCCGGGGACGGCGTTCACTTCTGCGTCTCCTCCTCGATCTCTGCCTCCAGCGCCGCCTCCGCCTGGTGGAGCTGCTCCTCCAGCTCGCTGTCCGACAGCGGGGCGTCGTGGTGGGCGCCCAGGTAGGCGTCGATGACGCGGGCGTCGGACATGATGGTGTCCGGCGGCCCCTCGGCGATGACGGCGCCCTGGGCCATGACGATCACCCAGTCGCTGATGTCGCGCACCATGTCCATGTCGTGCTCGACGAACAGCACGGTCATGCCCTGCTCGCGCAGGTCCTTGACGTGGCCGAGCAGCGACTGGGTCAGGGCCGGGTTGACGCCCGCCATCGGCTCGTCGAGCATGACCAGCTCGGGCTGGACCATGAGCGCGCGGGCCATCTCCAGCAGCTTGCGCTGGCCGCCGGAGAGCGACCCGGCGAAGTCCTCGCGCTTGGCGTCGAGCTTGAACCTGACGAGCAGTTCCTCGGCCCGCTGGGTGATCTCGTCCTCCTGCTGGCGCCAGAAGCCGGGCACGAGGGCGCGCCAGAAGCTCTCGCCCTTCTGCGCCTGCGCGCCGAGCCGCATGTTCTCCAGCACCGTCAGCCTGGACAGCGCCTTGGTGAGCTGGAACGTGCGCACCATGCCGGACCGGGCCACCTTGTGCGGAGGCACGCCGTTCATGCTGCTGCCGTTGAACGTCCACTGGCCGGAGTCGGCGGTGTCGAAGCCGGTCAGCTGGTTGAAGAACGTGGTCTTGCCGGCGCCGTTCGGGCCGATCAGCGCGGTGATGGAGCCGCGCTGGACCTCGACGTGCTCGACCTCGACCGCCGTGAGGCCGCCGAAGCGGCGCACCACGTTGTCGACCACGAGGATCGGGTCGGGCTTGGGCACGCCGGGGTCGCGGGCCAGGTCCTTGAACGCGGCCAGTGCCGCGGCCTTGCGGCCGGTGGTCGTGGTGTCAGCGTGCATCGAAAGCAATCTCCCTCTTGTCACCGAAGATGCCTTGTGGCCGGTAGATGAGCAAGAGGATCAATCCCACTCCGACCAGGAGGAAGCGGACCGGGCCGACCTGGGTGGAGTTCATGAAGGTGATGTACCCGGCCTCCACCGCGCCGCTCAGCAAGCCGTTGATGAGGACCAGCAGCACCCAGAAGATCATCGAGCCGACGACCGGGCCCAGCACGCGGGCCGCGCCGCCGAGGATGACGATCGTATAGGCGAAGAAGGTGGTCTCGGTGCCGAAGATGTCGGGCTGCACCGACGCGAACGCCAGCCCGTAGATGAAGCCGCCGAGGGCGCCGATGACGCCACCGAGGATCAGCGACTGCATCTTGTAGGAGAAGACGTTCTTGCCGAGGCTGCGCACGGCGTCCTCGTCCTCGCGGATCGCCTTGATCACGCGGCCCCACGGGCTGTTCATGAGCAGGTAGACGATGAGGCAGGACAGCGCGACGAGGATCCAGCCGACGACGAGCACCCAGGTGACCCGGTGGTTGAAGGTGAACCAGCCGAAGCCGTACTCGCCTTCGGGGAACGGGTTGAGCGCGTAGAAGCCGTTGGAGAAGCCGCGCCGGCCGTCGGAGCCGCCGAAGATGTCCTTGAACGCCACCGAGCGGAACACGAGCCGGATGATCTCGGCCGCGGCGATGGTGACGATGGCGAGATAGTCGGCGCGCAGGCGCAGCGTCGGGATGCCGAGGATGATCGCGAGCAGCACCGCGGCGGCCAGTCCGACGGCGATGCCGACCCAGAAGGGCAGGCCCAGCACCGTGACGGAGACCGCCAGGCCGTAGCCGGCCACGGCCATGAACGCCGCCTGGCCGAAGTTGAGCAGGCCGGTGTAGCCGAAGTGGACGTTGATGCCGATCGCGGCGAGCGCGTAGAGCACCGTCTCGACGCCGATGGCGGCCTTGACGGTGGTGGAGATGATCGTGACCCAGTCCATGATTCCCCCCGTCAGCCGATCCGCTCTCGGCGGCCGAGGATGCCCTGCGGCCGGAAGAGGAGCACGATGATGAGTACGGCCAGCGCGCCGACGCTCTTGAGCTCCGGCGGCACCCACAGGGTGGACAGCTGGATGAACAGGCCGACGATGAGCGAGCCGACGAGCGCGCCGAACGCGGTGCCGAGCCCGCCGAGCGTGACGCCGGCGAAGATGAGCAGCAGGATGTCCTGGCCCATGGTGAACTTCAGGTTCTGCGACAGGCCCAGCATGATGCCGGCCAGCGCCGCGATGGCGGCGCCCATGGTCCAGATGATGCGGATGACCCGGTCGACGTTGATGCCCGAGGAAGCGGCGAGAGCCGGGTTGTCGGCGACGG
Source organism: Nonomuraea lactucae (assembly GCF_003313395.1). Taxonomy (GTDB): domain Bacteria; phylum Actinomycetota; class Actinomycetes; order Streptosporangiales; family Streptosporangiaceae; genus Nonomuraea; species Nonomuraea lactucae. The sequence continues at coordinate 11,257 of NZ_QNFZ01000179.1, forward strand.
CGCGGGCCGCCTTGCCGGTGCGGGTGCGCAGCAGTGCCACCCCGACGATGATCAGGACCGCGAGCTCGATGCCCATGGCGATGAAGTTCTTCGGCGCCGCGGAGATCGGGCCGATCTGCACGCCGGGCTGGGCGGTGTACTGGGCGAAGGCCTCGTTCTGGCCGCCGAAGAGGATCAGGAACGTGTAGCGCATGACGAGCGCCACGCCGATCGAGATGATCATCATGGCGATGATGCCGGTGCCGCGTTTGCGCAGCTGACCCCAGAAGAACCGGTCCTGCGCGTATCCCAGTCCGCCCGCGAGGATCACCGCGATCACGGCGGCGGGGATGAGGTGCAGGCCGACACCGATGTTGAAGGCGTAGGCGAGGATGGCGCCGAGCGTGACCAGCTCACCGTGGGCGAAGTTGGTCAGGCCGGTGGTGCCGTAGATGAGCGACAGGCCGAGCGCGGCCAGCGCGATGATCAGGCCCAGGTTCAGGCCCTCGAAGGCGAGCTGCGCCGCCTGACCCCAGAAGGAACTCTCTTCCTCCTCTTGGGGCTGGCCCGGCGCGCCCTTTGCCTGGAGGGCGAAGAGCACCGCGGAGAAGTTGTCCGCGTAGACCGTCGGGGTGCGGACGTTGTTGCCGCCCCTGACCGCCATGTTCTGCGGCAGCGTCTTGACATCCAGTGTCACCTTGTATCTGCCCGGCTTGTCCACCGGGACCTGCCAGGTGCCTTGGGCGTTACTTGCGACCTCCGCAACGGGTTGTCCGCTTTCGGTGGTCACGACGATTTTCACGCCGTTCACTGGCTGGCCTTGGAATGTGAGTGTCCCTCTCAGGCCCTGGTCCGCCGCCGCCGCGTGGGCGGGGGCGGTGAGCAGGAGTACGAGTCCACTCAGGAAGGCCGTGAACGCGATCACGGCTCTGCGCAATGGTGCTCCCTCGGATAGGTCAAGGCGGGGTGGTGCCCCTCCATCTCGACACGCGCGCATCGCAGGCACAACTGGGATGCTGTTGCGGGAGCTTATTCCGCGTACGACCGGTTCAGTATCGTTCGTCACCAATTAGTGACATGTGCGTGTCACTCGCGTGAGGAAACAAAGAGGCCAGGTCAGACGGTACATCGCCGAGGGGGCTGGGCGCTCCCATGTCATGACATGGCCACGGTCAAGTGAGGGTCGAACCGAGATGGGACCGAGCCCGGGGGGTGGCCTTTGGGACCGTGTAGGGCTTCCCCGGCCTTACACGTTATCTACTCGGCCCCCCCGCGGGCTCTGCTCCGACCACCGTAGCGACCCGCGGGGCCCCTGCGCAAAGGGAGACGCGAGTCGCGTCGCGTGTCGGCCCAGCGGTCGCGTGGCGTGTCCGGCCCAGCGGTCGTGCGGCGGGGACGGCGGGGCTCAGCGGTCGCGCGGGGGCGGGGCCTGGAGTTCTCGGTCGCGCAGCATGCAGGTCAGGCGCGAGGTGCAGACGCGGCGCCCCTGCTCGTCGGTGATCACGATGTCGTAGGTGGCCAGCGACCGGCCGCCGTGCAGCCGGGTGGCCACACCGGTGACGTGGCCAGAGGTGGCCGAACGGTGGTGCGTCGCGTTGATCTCGATGCCGACGGCGATCCGCTCCGCTCCCGCGTGGATGGCCGCGCCCGTGGAGCCGAGCGTCTCGGCCAGCACCACCGAGGCGCCGCCGTGCAGCAGGCCGTACGGCTGGGTGTTGCCCTCCACCGGCATCCTGCCCACCACCCGCTCCGCAGTGGCCTCCAGGAACTCGATCCCCATCCGGTCGGCCAGCGTGCCCTGGTGCGAGGTGAACAGGGCGAGTTCGTCGGGATTGGTCTGCGTCAAGGGGAGGCCTCCAGTCTTCCGGGCCCAGGATTTCTGTCGCATACGCAGACTAGGCTGCGGGTGTGCCGAAAAGTGAAGTGACCCCCAGCCGCCCGTGCCTGCTGCTGCTCGACGGGCACTCGCTGGCCTATCGCGCCTTCTACGCGCTCAAGGACGCCAACCTGATGACCACCGACGGTCAGCACACCGAGGCGGTCTACGGGTTCACCTCGATGCTGACCAACATCCTGCGGGATGAGCAGCCGTCGCACGTGGCCGTCGCCTTCGACCGTTCGGAGCCGACCTTCCGGCACGAGGAGTACGCCGACTACAAGGCCAACCGGAGCGAGACGCCCGAGGACTTCCGCGGCCAGATGCAGCTCATCTACGAGCTGCTCGACACGCTGCGCATCCCGCGCCTGTCCAAGCCCGGCTTCGAGGCCGACGACCTGATCGCCACGCTGGCCACGCGCGCCTCCGCCGAGGGCATGAACGTGCTGATCGTCACCGGCGACCGCGACGCGCTGCAGCTCGTCGACGGGCAGGTCACGGTGCTCATGACCCGCCGCGGCATCAGCGACATGACACGGTTCACCCCCGAGGCCGTGGAGGAGAAATACGGCCTGACCCCGGTGCAGTATCCCGACTTCGCCGCGCTGCGCGGCGACCCCAGCGACAACCTGCTCAGCATCCCCGGCGTCGGCGAGAAGACCGCGGCCAAGTGGGTGCGCGAGTTCGGGTCGCTGACCGCCCTGGTCGACCGGGTCGACGAGGTCAAGGGCAAGGTCGGCGACAAGCTGCGCGAGCACGTCGCCCAGGTGCTGATGAACCGCCGGCTCACTGAGCTGCTGCGCGACGTCCCGATGGAGGCCGACCTCGCCGACCTCAAGCAGGGCACGTGGGAGCGCGAGGAGATCAACAAGCTGTTCGACTCGCTGCAGATCCGCGGCGAGCTGCGCGAGCGCGTCTTCAAGACGCTCGGCACCGGTGATCACGAGCCCGACCAGGGCTTCGAGGTCGAGACCGTCCTGCTCGGCCCCGACCGCGTCGCGGGATGGCTGGCGGCGATGCCCGCCGGCCGCGCCGGGCTGGCCTTCCGCGGCGCCTACGGCAGCGGCACGGGGCGCGTCGACGCCATCGCGATCGCC
>NZ_QNFZ01000181.1 GCF_003313395.1 Nonomuraea lactucae
CGCGAGGCGGTGCTCCGCGCCGCGCTCCCCGCCGCCCCGGCCCCCGACCCCGCCGGCGGAGACCTGGAGGACGTGCTGGCCGTGCGGGTCGCCGACCTGACCGGCTACCAGAACGCGGCCCACGCCCGCTCGTACGCGGAGGAGGTGCGCCACGTCGCCGCGCTCGCCGCCCAGCAGGCCGGTGAGGAGGCCGGCACGCGCGTGGGCCTGGCCTACGCCAGGGGGCTGCACAAGCTCATGGCGTACAAGGACGAGTACGAGGTTGCCCGGCTGCACCTCGACCCGGCCGAGCGGGCCAGGCGCGAGCGCGAGTTCGGCTCGGACGCCGTCGTGTCGGTGCTGCTGCACCCGCCGCTGCTGCGCGCCATGGGCGTCCGGCGCAAGATCAGGATCCGCCGCGGGGCGGGGGCGCTGTTCCGCGGGCTGCGCGCGGCCCGGGTGCTGCGCGGCACCGTGCTCGACGTCTTCGGCTACGCCCGGGTGCGCCGCGTCGAGCGCGCGCTCGTCGGCGAGTATCGCGACCTGGTCCGCCGGGCGCTGGACCGGCTCATCCCGGACACCGCAGACGACGTGGAGGCCATCGCGGCCCTGCCGGAGATGGTCCGCGGCTACGAGGACATCAAGCTCGCCCGCGTCGCCGAGTTCCGCGACCGCGCAGCGACGGCTCTCGCCCGCCTGGACCGCGAGCCCGCCCCCCGAAGCGGCCGTTGACCGCCGTCCGCCTGCCGCCCGTGGAGGACGGCGGGACGGGGAAGACGGCGGGACGGGGAGGGCGTCAGGAGGACTGGCCGAGGGCGATGGTGTCGGCGACCTCCGCGTGCCGTTCCTCCTCCTCCCGCGCGAAGCGGGCCTCATCGAGGTGCTCGGCGATGTCCTCGTCCTGCTTCATCAGCGCCTCCAGGGACTGGCCGGCCATCTCCAGCACGCCCATGTCCGCGTACGCCCGCTGCAGGCGCGGGCTCCACAGCCCGATGTCCTTCACGCACGGGACGATGCGGCTGAACAGCAGCGAGCGGAACAGCCGCAGGTACTCCGAGTGGTCGACCGCCGCCATGGCCTCGTCGATATCGGCCCTGGACAGGCCCATGGTCTCCCAGGTCTCCCGGCCGCGCAGGCGGTCGCGCATCAGGTAGCAGCCCTCGATGACGAAGTCCTCGCGCTCGCGCAGCTCGCGCTCCGACAGGCTGCCGTAGTAGTCGCGCAGCGCCATCCGGCCGAACGCGACGTGCCTGGCCTCGTCCTGCATGACGTAGGCGAGGATCTGCTTGGGCAGCGGCTGGGTGGTGATGTCGCGCATCACGCCGAACGCCGCCAGCGCGAGCCCCTCGATGAGCACCTGCATGCCGAGGTAGGGCATGTCCCAGCGTGAGTCGGTCAGCGTGCTGTCCAGCAGCGCCTTGAGGTGCTCGTTGATCGGGTAGGCGAGGCCCACCTTCTCCTGCAGGAAGCGGGCGTAGGTCTCGGCGTGGCGGGCCTCGTCCATGGTCTGCGTGGCGGCGTAGAACTTGGAGTCCAGATCGGGCACGGTCTCCACGATCTTGGCCGAGCAGATCATGGCCCCCTGCTCCCCGTGCAGGAACTGCGAGAACTGCCAGGCCACGCCGTGCCGGCGCACCTCCCGGCGCTGCTGCTCGCTCATCCGCTCCCAGAGGGGGGTGCCGTAGATGGCGATGGTCTGGTCCGGGATGCCGAGCACGTTGTACGGATCGACCTCGAGGTCCCAGTCGATGCGCTTGGTGGAGTCCCACTGCTTGTCCTTGCCCTTCTGGTAAAGGGCGAGCATGCGGTCCCGGCCGTCGTCGTACTCCCAGGTGAACCTGGTCGTGCCGGCCATCTCCACGTTCCATGTGGAGAGCTCCGCGGGGATGGTGTAGAGATCGTGCGTCGTCATCGGACCTCCGGCGGGGGGCGACGTACACCGTACGTACACCTTCGAGCTTGCACGTACGGTGTACGTACGTCAATAGAATGAGCTATGACCACGGAGCCCCTGTCCAGGGCGCGCATCCTCGCGGCGGCGATCGACCTCATCGAGCGCGAGGGCGCCGACGCGGTGTCCATGCGGCGCATCGCGGCGGAGCTGGGCGTCGGCGTGATGTCCCTCTACAACCACGTGCCGAACAAGGACGCCCTGCTGAGCGGCGTCGCCGAGACCGTGCTCAGCGGCATCGAGTTCACCGACGACCCCGGCGCGCACTGGAGCGACCGGGTGCGGACGCAGGCCCACGCGTTCCGGCAGATCGCGCACCACTACCCCCGCTCCACCATGCTCGTGGTGAGCCGCACGCTCCACTCCAGCGCCGGGCTGCTGCCGGTCGAGCGGGCGCTGGCCACGCTGCGCGGCGCCGGCTTCGACGGGATCGACGCGGTCCGGATGCTGCGCATGTTCATCGCCTTCATCGTCGGGTCGCTGCTGCGCGAGGTGGGGGTGACGCCCACGTTCGCGCCGCCGCAGCAGCACCGCGCGGTCAGCGCCGAGCACGTCGATCCGGAGCTGTTCCCCCACGTGAGCGAGCTGGCCCCGCTGCTGGTCAGCTGTGATCACGAGGCCGAGTTCGAGTTCGGGGTGGAGATGCTCATCCAGGCCATCGCCGTGCACCCGGCACGCCGGGAGGGCACCCGGTGAGACCGGATGCCCTCCGTGACACTCTCACAAGGCACGCGCTCGGCGCGCCGGGCAGCCGTTCCTTCCCCTGAACGGCTGCGTCATTACCAGCTGCGTCAGTACCAGTTGTGCGACAGGAAGTGACCCCAGGCATCGCACGGCAGGCCGTACCTGCCCTGGATGTAGGTCAGTCCCCAGCGGATCTGCGTCTCCGGATTGGAGCGCCAGTCACTGCCCGCCCCCCGCATCTTCCCGCCGGGAAGCGCCTGCGGGATGCCGTACGCGCCCGACGAGCTGTTGTAGGCGCGGTGGTCCCAGTTGCTCTCCTTGGTCCAGAGACTGTCCAGGCAGCGGAACTGCCGGAAGGACCAGGACCGCCGGACCACGTGGTCCAGGGCGATCTCCTTGTTCCTGCTCCTGGGCCGCTTGGCGACGACCCGGGCTTTGGCGGTGGTCCGCCAGGTGCGGATTCTCACGACTGGCGCCTTCCAGAGGCTCTCGTGCAGAACCAGCGGTTCGGCCTCCGCGCGGGCCTCCATCATGGTGGCGCCCGTGGTGGCGCTGAGCGCGGTGGCCGTCGTCATCATGGCGAGTGTGCCGCGCAGCACGCGTTTGCTGTCCAATGCGATCCTTCTGTCGGGTCGCGTGCGGACGGGCGTCCCGGCTGTTCCGGGGCCCTGCCGGTCCGCGTCCGTGGCTCGGACGAGGAGGGTCCGCGCGGCCGCTCCGGGATCTGTCACCGCCCTGATCCGGCCAGGCGGCCCGCAGGGCCCGCGACGTGTCCTCTAGCGGGTTTCTATTACGCGCCGTCGTCGCCGGTCAGAGACTGAGACACGCGAAGGACAGGTGTTTGCTCGATCGTTCTGGAGGGATGGCCGTCTCGCTGGACCTGGTTGGGACGGCCCGGCGCCGCGTTGGCCCGTCCTTGGCGGGAAACGGGCGCCGGGCTGGGATTCGGGATCACTCCCGGCGGCGCGACCGATCAGTACCAGTGGCGCGACCGGAAGTGGCCCCACGCGCGGCACGGCGAGCCGTACCTCTGCTTGATGTAGCCGAGCCCCCACGCGATCTGCGTCCTGGGGTTGGTGCGCCAGTCGCGGCCCTTGGCGGCCATCTTGCGACCGGGCAGCGCCTGCGGGATGCCGTAGGCGCCGGAACCGTTGGCGGCCCGATGGTTCCAGCCGCTCTCCTTCGCCCAGAGCCGGACCAGGCACCGGTACTGGGCTCTGTTCCAGCCTCGCTTGGCCACCATGGGCCGGGCGATGGCCTTGTTGCGGACGCTGGTCGCCTGGGAGCTCTGCGCCTCTGCTGCCGTCGCCCCGCCCGCCGTCGCCAGGGCGGCGGACATGAGCAGGACGCTGGTACGGCGGAGCACGGGCATGCGGATGCCTTTCAGACGGGGTCGGGGACCGCGCCACCCTGCCTGACACACACCGTTTGTCGCGAATTGACCATGAAAGGATAGATCCCGGGCAAAGATCTCGATACATCCGTGTTCAGGGCCTTTATCGGTAAATTGTGGACCTCGTCACAAAACTGCGCCGAGTGTCGTTCTATAGGGTCGGCTCATGAGCCTTCGCGACATCCCGCTCCGCACCCTCGCGGGCGTCCCCACCTCACTCGGCGAGCTCGCCCCCGGCCCGTTCCTGATCGTCAACGTGGCCTCCAGGTGCGGCCTCACCCCGCAGTACACGGGCCTGGTGAACCTCCACCGGCAGTACGGCCCCCAGGGCTTCGCCGTGGTCGGCGTACCGTGCAACCAGTTTCACGGCCAGGAGCCGGGCTCCGCCGAGGAGATCCAGGAGTTCTGCTCGGTCACGTACGGCGTGGACTTCCCGATCCTGGAGAAGATCGACGTCAACGGCCCCGACCGGCACCCCCTCTACCGCGCCCTCACCGAGACCTCGGACGCGGGCGGCCAGGCGGGCGACATCGAGTGGAACTTCGAGAAGTTCCTGGTGGACCGCGACGGCGTCATCGCAGCCCGCTTCCGCCCCGGCATCACCCCGGAGAACCCGGCCATCACCACGGCCATCGAGAAGATCCTCTAGCCACCGCGGCTCGGAACGGGGCTCACCACCGGCGCACGCCCCCCCTCCCGCGCGCACGCGAGAGAGATCCCCTCGTCCGACCTCCACACCCAGGGATAGGGCGGGGGTGGAGGCGGTGGGGTGGGTGTACGAACATGACGTGTATGGGCGTGGTCCGTGCCGGGGTGGCCGGGTGGCGCGCGGGTGCGAGGCGGCCGTGACGCGCGGCGTTCTCGTGGTGCTCGCCGTCCTGGTCGTGCTGGCCGGGCTGCTGTGGGTGTTCCAGCGTTCGCTGATCTACCTGCCCGACCGGAGCCCGCTGCCGCCCGCCGGCCAGGTGATCCCCGGAGCGCGTGACGTCTCGTTCACCACGGACGACGGGATCCGGCTCGGCGCCTGGCACGTGCCCGGCGACCGGGGCGTGAGCGTGCTCATCGCGGGTGGGAACGCGGGCAACAGGCTGCATCGCGCGCCGCTGGCCCGGGCGCTCGCCGCGCAGGGGCTGGCGGTGCTGCTGATGGACTACCGGGGCTACGGCGGCAACCCCGGCAGTCCGAGCGAGGAAGGGCTCCATCGGGACGTCCTCGCGGCGCGCCGGTTCCTGGGGGACTCGCCGGTGATCTACTTCGGCGAGAGCCTGGGCGCGGCGGTGGTGACGCGCCTCGCCCTGGAGAGGCCGCCGGAGGGGCTGGTGCTCCGCTCCCCCTTCACCGACCTGGCGGCGGCGGGCCAGGCGAACTACCCGATCCTGCCGGTCCGGTTGCTGCTGCGCGACCGCTTCCCGGTCGCGAGCCGCATCGCCGCCGTCCGGGCTCCCATCGTGGTCCTCTACGGCACCCGCGACACCATCGTGCCGCCGGAGCTGAGCCGGGCGGTCGCCGAGGCGGCGGGAGGGAAGGCCAGGCTGGTCGAGGTGCCCGCGGCGGGCCACAACGACCTGGCCATGCTGACGGGGCCGGAAGTCGTCGGCGCCGTGGTGGACCTGGCCGGGCGCGTGGGCGGCACCCGCTGAGGCGGCAGGGCCCCGCGGTCAGTACGGCTGGCGGCGGGGGCCGCAGCTGCCGCGCACGATCAGCTCGGTCGGGAGCACGACGCTGCGGGTCCGCCTGCCGCCGCGGAGCACCAGCTCGGCCGCGCGGTAGCCGATGTCGCGCCCCGGCTGGGCGATCACCGTGAGCGGAGGTGAGCACAGCTCCGCCCAGGGCACGTCGTCGTACATCACCAGCGAGACGTCGCGCGGCACCCGGAGGTCCAGCTCCCTGGCCGCGAGCACGGCCGCCTCCCCCAGCACGTTGCCCGCGGCGAGCACGGCCGTCAGGTCGGGGCGGCTCTGGAACAGGCCCGAGGCCGCCGCGTAGGCCGAGTCACGACTGCCTGTGGCGAACACCACGAGCTCCTCGTCCACCGGCGGCCCCACCGCCTCGCGGAAGGCGGCCACCCTCCTGTCGTGGCCGGGTCCGCCGAGGAAGGCGATGCGCCGGTGGCCGAGCCCCCGGAGGTAGCGCACCGCCGTACGGACGCCCGCCCCGTCGTCGGCCAGGACGGCGGGCACGGCGGAGACCGCGGAGACGTCGGCGGCGCGCCCGGCGGATGGTGGGGCGACGCCGTCGAGCAGCATGAGGTCGGCGGTGACCCCGTGATCGTCGTCGGCCGCGGGCTCGGCGGGCAGCCGGGCGGCGAAGACCACGGTCATCCCCGCCCTGGTCACCGGCGTCCAGGTGTCCGCGCCCCCGGACGGCACCGCGATCACGCGGTCGACGCTCTGTTCGAGGAGCATCCCGACCAGCTCGGCCTCGCGCTCGGGGTCGTCGCCCGTGGAGCCGAGCACGACGGGCTCCCCCGCCGAACGCGCGCACGCCAGCACGCCCTCGGCGAGCTGGCCGAAGAACGTGTCGGTCAGGTCGGGCACGAGCAGGCCGATGCCGCCGGTGCGGCGCTGGCGCAGGTTGCGGCCGAGCGCGCTCGGGCGGTAGTCGAGCTGCGCGGCGACGGCCAGCACCCGCTCTCTCGTCCGCGGGCTGGCCGAGCCGCCGGACAGCACCCGCGACACGGTGGCCACGCCCACGCCGGCCGCCTCGGCCACGTCCTTGATGGTGGCCCGCTTCGCTTCCATGGAATCGATTCCATCATGCTTTCCACCGAACCGGAACCCCGGCCGCTCCGCATAAGCTGCTCACACACGGACTCTTGACAGCAGATGCCCCTTTCGGGTGAGATGCTTGAAAACGTATCCACGAGAGTGGTACCCCCCACGATATTCGGGCCGCCGCCCAGGACGCGAAGGACTGTCATGGCATCCATCGTTCTGACCAACGTCGACAAGATCTACGCCGGTGGCGTGAAGGCGGTGAACGGGCTCAACCTTGAGATCAAGGACGGCGAGTTCATGGTGCTGGTCGGCCCGTCAGGTTGCGGTAAGTCGACCGCCCTCCGGATGATCGCCGGCCTCGAGGACATCAGCGGCGGCGAGATCGCGATCGGCGACAAGGTCGTCAACCACCTGCCGCCGAAGGACCGCGACATCGCGATGGTCTTCCAGAACTACGCGCTCTACCCGCACATGACGGTCGAGGAGAACCTCGCGTTCGGCCTCAAGCTCCGCAAGATGCCCAAGCCGGAGATCCAGAAGCGCGTGAACGAGGCGGCCAAGATGCTCGGCCTCGAGACCTACCTCAAGCGCAAGCCGGCCGCCCTGTCCGGTGGTCAGCGCCAGCGTGTCGCGATGGGCCGCGCGATCGTCCGCGAGCCGCAGGCGTTCCTCATGGACGAGCCGCTGTCCAACCTCGACGCCAAGCTCCGCGTCTCCATGCGCGCCTCGCTCAACACGCTGCACGAGCGGCTCGGCGTCACCACCGTGTACGTCACGCACGACCAGGTCGAGGCCATGACCCTGGGCGACCGGGTCTGCGTCCTGCGCGACGGGCTGCTGCAGCAGGTCGACACCCCGCAGAACCTGTTCGACAAGCCGGTCAACCTGTTCGTCGCCGGGTTCATGGGCTCGCCGTCGATGAACTTCGTCACCGCCGAGCTGGTCCGCAACGGCGGCGCGGCCGTGGCCTTCGCCGGCATCAGGCTGCCGATCCCCGAGTCCACGTTCGTCGAGAAGCCGGGCCTCGACCGGTACATCGGCCGGAAGATCATCCTCGGCATCCGCCCCTCCGACTTCGAGGACGCGGGATCGGCCGGCACCCACGCCAACGGCTGGGCCACCCTGCCCGTCAGGGCCGAGGTCACCGAGGAGCTGGGCTCCGAGATCAACGTGCTGTTCCTCATCGACGCCCCGCCCGTCGAGCACAAGGACACCGTCGCCGCCGCCGACACGGGTGACGACGAGGAGGCCACGCTGCCGCTCGTGGGCGACAAGTCGCTCTGGACCGCCCGGGTCAACGCCCGCAGCCATGTCCGACCCGGCCAGAACATCGACCTGGTCGTCGACACGCACAACATGCACTTCTTCGACCCGACGTCGGGCCTGTCCATCGGCCACGCGGCCAACATCAGGGCGTAGAGCCCACCGGTTCTCGGCCAGGGGCCCCGCTCCTGACCGACTGGGCCCCCACCGCGACCCCCTCCCGCGGCGGGGGCCCGCCCATGTGGCGGGTCGCCGCCTCTGGGAGGCGCAGGTCCGTACGCGGCAGGGTGGTCAGCGGCGGCCGAGGCGGGCGGAGATGCCGCCCGCGAGGCCGCGCGGCAGGTATCTGCCCACCGCCACGATCGCCTTGTAGCGCACGTCGGGCACCGACACCCGCTTGCCCAGCGCCAGGTCGCGCATGGCCTCGTTGACCACGTCGTCGGCCTTCAGCCACAGGAAGCCGGGGAGCCCCGACATGTCCATCGAGGCCCGCTCGTGGAACTCGGTCCGCACGAACCCGGGACAGAGCGCCATGACCTTGACCCTGGGCTGCCGGATCTCGGCGGCGGCGGACTCACTGAAGTTCACCACCCACGCCTTGGAGGCGCCGTAGGTGCCGCGGGCGAAGAACGCGGCGACGGAGGCGACGTTGATCACCGCGCCGCGTTCGCGCTCCTTCATGCCGGGCAGCGCGGCCAGCGTCAGCCGCAGCACGGCCTCGCAGTGCAGCCGGAGCATGCGCAGCTCGTCCTCGACGGGCACCTCCAGGAACCTCCCCGGGTGCCCGAAGCCCGCGTTGTTGACCAGCAGGTCGACCCCGTCGCGCAGGCGCGCCTCGACGCGCTCCAGTCCGTCGTCGGTGGCGAGGTCGGCGCCGAGGACCTCGACGGTCACGCCGTATCTGAGTTTGAGCTGGTCGGCGACCTCGGCGAGCCGCCGCTCGTCGCGCGCCACCAGGACGAGGCCGAAGCCGTCTGCGGCCAGCCGCCTGGCGAAGGCGGCGCCGATGCCGGCGGTAGCGCCGGTGATCAATGCGGTGGGCATGCCAGCACCCTAACTCTCCACGCGCCCGTCGTGGCGTCGCCGGGCCGAGCGCGCGAGGGCCCCGGGGAGGCGCTCAGCAGACGCAGAACTCGTTGCCCTCGGGATCGGCCATCACCACGTGGTGGCCGGGGAACTCCCGCAGCACCGTGCCCCCGATCGCGCCCAGGCGGGCGACCTCCTCGATCACCCTGGCCCACCGCTCGTCGGGCGGGCCCTCCGCCACCCGCACGTCGAGGTGGAGCCGGATCTTCTGCGTCTTGGGCTCCCTCACCTGCTTCAGGAACAGCCGCGGGCCCCGCCCCTGGGGGCCCGCCGGCGCCCACCTGAGAGAGTTCCCAGGAACCTCACTCGCATCGGCCCAGCTCAGGACAGTCGGCGAGGCCAGGCCGGGCGAGCCCGCCCTCGCCTCTCCCGCGCAGCGTCTAGGGTCGGTCGCAGGAAGTGTGCGCGAGTAGAGCGAGGGCGGGCGGAGCGGGTGAGCACTACGACCGAGACGTCGGAGGCGCCGGAGGCGGACGGCGAGGCGGCGCCGGAGCGGCGCGGGCGCGCGCGCAGGCGCTGG
>NZ_QNFZ01000183.1 GCF_003313395.1 Nonomuraea lactucae
GGGAGCGCGCGCCAGACCGGACCGCGGTGGCCGGACCCACACCCCGGTTGCGCGCCACGGGGAGGACGCCGGACCGCCGCGCAGGAGAGCGCGGCACGGCCACGCGGCCCCAGCCGCGTCCCCCGCCCCATCCACGTGTCACGCCAGGGCGGCCTGGAGGATGGCGCGGGCTATCTGGGACGCGGAGGCCGGGGTCCGCTCCAGAACGACCGCCACGGCCACCTCCGGCGCCGTCGCCGGGGCGAAGGCGGTGACCACGGCCGGGGGGCCGGAGCCGGTCTTGGCCGCCACCTCCACCCCGGGCAGGACGAGGGCGGCGGCCGGTGCTGACGGCTGGGTGGTGGTGGCCATCAGGATGGCAAGCTGGCCGGCCAGCGCCGGGGACATGACCGTGCGGTAGGGCGTCGGGACGGAACGGTTGATGATCGAGCCGTCCGGGAGCCGGACCTCCTCCACGAGGTACGGCCACATCAGCACACCCCCGTTGGCCACCGCCGCCGAGAGCATGGCGATCATCAAGGGGGTCGCCCGATCGGCGTGCAGCCCGACGGCCGACAGGGCGGTCCCGGGCCGGTCCAGGGTGGCCGGGTAGGTGCTGGCGGCCACGGGGATCGGGATCCTCAGGTCGGGCACGCCGAAGCCGAACGCCTCGGCCTGGTCGCGCAGCAGGTCCTGCCCCAGTTGGAGGCCGAGGTTGGCGAACGCCGTGCCGCAGGAGAGCCGGAAGGCGTACGCCAGGGAAGGACGCCCGTCACCGCACACCCGCCCCTCGGCGTCAGGCAGCGAGGCGGCAGGGCTGGACGAGGACACGGACGGGCCGGGTGAGGACACGGACGGGCCGGGTGAGGACACGGGCGGGCCGGAGAGGGGCGCCGCCGCCTCCTCCGTGGACGGGGGCGAGGCCTGGGCGGGGGCGGGCGGGGCTGGGGGCGGCAGGTGGGGGTCGGAGGCGTCGATCTGGGAGGCGATCGTGTACTCGCCGGAGGCCAGCGCCGCGGCCGTGGTGACCAGCTCGAAGGAGGGGCCCGGCGGGTAGGTCCGGTGCAGGGCCCGGTTGAGCAGCGGCCGGGAGGGGTCCTCCCGCAGGCGCCGCTCGGCCGCGGCGAGGGCGGCGGTGTCCTGCGAGGCGAAGGCGCCGGGGTCGTACGACGGGTAGCTGGCCAGGGCGAGTATGGCTCCGGTCACCGGGTCCAGGGCCACCGCGGCGCCCGGGCTGCCCACGCGCGCGAGGCTCTCGTACGCGGTCCGCTGGATCCGGTCGCGGATGGTGAGCCTGACGTCCGCGCCCTCGGATGCCCCGTCCTTGACCAGGGCCCGCATCCGCACTCTCGCGTCGTGGCCGGCCAGCACGGCGTCCTCGGCGTGCTCGATGCCGGTGGCGCGGTTGAGGAAGAGGTGGCCGGTGACGGGCGCGTACGTCTCGCCGCCGGTGTGGACCCGCCGGTGCCGGTACGGCCCGGTGTCGGTCGCGCGGCTGGTGGCGACGGTGCGGCCGTCGTAGGTGAGGATGTCGCCGCGCGGATGCTCGTACCTGGCGAGGAGGGCGCGCTCGTTGCGCGGGTCGGCGTTCAGGCCGCGCGCCCGGAACGCCTGGAGGCAGGTGAGGTTGGCCAGCAGCGCGAACAGCAGCACCGCGCAGGCCACGGCGACGCGGCGCAGCGGTATGTTGATCCGTTTCGCCCTGGGCCCGGCCATGCGTCCTGCATAGCAACCGGCCCACAAAGCCAGTGCTACAGGACGCTGCGGTAGTAGGAAATCTTGTGGTGGATGTAGCGCTGACGCTCGGTGAGGTTGGCGATCTGGCCCTGGACGCGGCGGTCGTGCTCCTCCAGCAGCCGGATCCGGTCGGGGATCGTGTGGTCGCCGGCGCGGACCAGCTCGGCGAAGCGGAGCATCTCGGCGATCGGCATGCCCGTGTCGCGCAGGCAGCGGATCAGACCCAGCCAGCTGAGGTCGCTGTCGTTGAACCTGCGCTGGCCCGCCGCGTTGCGCTCGACGGGCTCCAGCAGGCCGATCTTCTCGTAGTAGCGCAGGGTGTCGAGGGTGAAGCCGGTCTCCTCGACGACCTCGGCGGGTGTGTACACGCTCACGCGGTAGAGCATCGCACCTGGAGTGGGCTCCAGGTCAAGGGCTTGACCTGGAGCCCGCTCCAGCCTCCACAGTGAGCGACCATGAACATCGCACTCGGGACCATCCCCTTCGGCACCACCGTCAGCGAGAAGGACTCTTTCGCCATCCTCGACCGGTTCGTCGAGGCCGGCGGCACCATGCTGGACACCGCGAACAACTACCCGTTCTGGGTAGAGGGCTGTTCGGGTGGCGAGAGCGAGCAGACCATCGGCGCCTGGCTGGCCGCGCGCGGCGACCGCGAGGCCGTGGTGGTCAGCACGAAGGTGGGCGCCCGCCCCACGGTTCCCGGTGACACCACGCTGGCCTCGGCCGAGGGGCTGTCGGCCGCCACCGTCACCCGGGCGGTCGAGGGCAGCCTCCGGCGGCTGCGGACCGACTACATCGACGTCTACTGGTCGCACATCGAGGACCGCTCGGTGCCGATCGAGGAGACGATGGGCGCCTTCGACGAGCTCTTCCGGCGGGGCGTGGTCCGGAGCGTGGGCGCCAGCAACCTGACCACCTGGCGGCTGGAGCGCGCCAGGAACGCCGCCGCCTCGCACGGGTGGCTGCGCTACACGTACGTGCAGCTCCGCCACACCTACCTGCGGCCCCGCCCGTTCGCCAGGCTCGCCGAGTCGGGGCACGTGCTCGCCACGGACGAGATGCTCGACTACGTACGCACCGAGCCCGATCTGACGCTGTGGGCGTACAACACGCTGATGGCGGGCGCCTACACGCGTGACGACCGCCCGCTGCCGGAGTCCTACGACCACGCGGGTACGGCCAGGCGGCTCGCCGCGCTGCGGGAGGTGGCCTCGGAGCTGGGCGTGACGCCGAACCAGGTGGTGCTGGCCTGGCTGCTGGCCGACGGACACGTCCCCATCGTGGGCGTCTCGACGATGGCGCAGCTCGACGAGGCCGTCGCCGCGGCGGACGTCAAGCTGGACGACGAGCTGCGCGCCCGGCTCGACGCGGCCCGCTGAGCCCTCGCAGCCACCCGGAGGCTCAGGGCAGGTGGTCGGCGAGGTAGCGGCGGACCAGTTGCTTGCACTCGGCGATCATGGTGGGGTCGCCGTCGGGGTCCATGCGGAACGCCAGCTTCAGCACCGCGTCCGTGGCCTCGACGGCGACCAGCAGCGCCCGGTCGAGGCCCTCGCCCGCGGGGGCGTCCAGCAGGTCGACCGTGAGGGCCCGCAGCCGGTCGGCCACGATCACGTTGTTCTCCAGGGCCGCGTCGAGCGTCCGGTCGGTGCCCGCGAGCACTGGCCCGCCGGGCCCCATCAGCACTTCGCCGAAGTCGACCACCGCGAAGCCCGGCGTGGTCCGTTTCATCACCACGAACTCGTCGATGGCCAGCTCGACGAGGTCTGTCCAGTGGCCGAGGTCCGCCGTGCGGGCGATCCGCTCGGTCACCCTCCCCACGAACGCCTCCAGGTTGCGCAGCGCCAGGGCTCGCACCAGGCCCTGTTTGTCGGGGAAGAACTGGTAGAACGTGCCGATCGGCACTCCGGCCCTGCGCGCGACCTCCTTGGTGGTCAGGGCCTCGTAGCCGACCTCGTCGAGCAGCGAAGCGCACTCGTCGAGCATCCGTTCGACCCGTTCCACGCTGCGGCGTTGGGCTGGACGGCGCCGCAATGTACTGGTCATGTCACCATCCTGTCGTATTACCAGCAAGTAAAGGCTCCCTCTCTTGACTCGGATAACATGAGCGCCTCTCACACCAGGAGGGAGTCGGGATGTTCCTGTGGGGTACGGCCACGGCCGCCTACCAGATCGAGGGGGCCGTCACCGAAGGCGGCAGGGGCCCGTCCATCTGGGACACCTTCTCGCACGAGCCCGGCCGCACCCGCGACGGGCACACCGGGGACGTGGCGTGCGACCACTACCACCGGTGGGAGGAGGACCTCGGGCTCATGTCCGGGCTGGGGGTGAACGCCTACCGGTTCTCGATCGCCTGGCCGCGCGTCCAGCCGGACGGCTCCGGCGCGGCGAACCCCGAGGGGCTCGGCTTCTACGACCGGCTGGTGGACGGGCTGCTCGCGGCGGGCGTCACGCCGGTGTCCACGCTGTTCCACTGGGACCTGCCGCAGGCGCTGCAGGACCGCGGCGGATGGATGAACCGGGACGTGGCCGAGCGCTTCGCCGGGTACGCCGCGATCGTGGCGGAGCGGCTGGCCGACCGCGTCCCGATGTGGATCACCCTGAACGAGCCGTTCGTCCACATGGCCTTCGGCCACGGCCTGGGCGTCCACGCGCCGGGCCAGGCCCTGCTGCTCGACGCGCTTCCCGTCGCCCACCATCAGCTCCTCGGTCACGGCCTGGCGGCGCGGGCGCTGCGCGCGGCCGGCGCCGGTCAGGTGCTGATCAGCAACAACTGCACCCCGGTCTGGCCGGCGTCGGACTCGGAGGAGGACCTGACCGCCGCCGCCGCCTACGACACGCTGCACAACCGGCTGTTCAACGATCCGCTGCTCCTCGGCGCCTATCCTGACATGTCGGCGTACGGGATCAAGAGCGTCGACGACGTGCTGGACATTCGCGACGGCGACCTGGCCGCGATCGCCACCCCGCTCGACGGCCTGGGCGTCAATTACTACAACCCCACCAGGATCGCCGCCCCCGCCCCCGGCGGCCTGCCGTTCACCGACGCGGGCATCACCGGCTACCCGGCCACCGCGTTCGGCTGGCCCGTCGTCCCCGACGGCCTGCGCGAGCTCCTCACCGGCCTCCGCGACCGCTACGGCGAGGCCCTCCCGCCGATCTACGTCACCGAGAACGGGTGCTCCCACGAGGACGAGCTCACCCCCGAAGGGGTCGACGACCAGGAGCGGATCGCCTACCTCCGCGAGCATGTCGACGCCCTCCAGCGGGCCCGGGGCCAGGGCGTGGACGTGCGGGGCTACTTCGTCTGGTCGCTGCTCGACAACTTCGAGTGGGCCGAGGGCTACCACCAGCGCTTCGGCCTCGTCCATGTGGACTTCGCCACCCAGCGGCGCACCCCGAAGGCGTCCTACCACTGGTACAGGGAGTTCCTGGCGGCCCAGTGAGCGGCGGCACCCGGCGGTCCGGCGCACCGGGTCAGAACACCGACACGTGGACGTGGTCGTAGTGGTTGGCCGTGACCCCGCCGCGGTCCGACATGGGGTCCCAGCCGCCGCCGGAGCGGATGTCGTAGTAGCGCTGCTTCCAGATGATGTACATGACGCCGAGCCGTGACCCGTTCTGGATCAGCCACTCGGCGAGGGCGTCGCCCCTGTCGGCGTCGGCTCCGGCGGCCATCCGGCCGCCGCCGGTGATCATGAAGTCGCAGGCGCGCCCCTTGCCGTGCTCGCCCGGGTCGCCGGGGCGCAGACAGCCCACGCCGTACGGCATCGGGAAGTTCTGCATGACCGCCGCGCGCACCGAGATCATGCGCTGGGTGAGACCCTCGGCGCCGCCGGGCTGCTGGAAGCCGTACTTGGCGAGCAGGCGCTCCATCTCGCGGCGCTTGCCCTGCAGGACCTTGATCTCCCGCCTCATCTTGTTGATCTTGTCATTGGCCGCGAGCTTGGCCTTCCTGGCGTTGGCGATCAGCGTCTCGATCTGCTTGACCTTGCTGGTGCGCTCGTCGGCCATGTGGAGCATGTTGGCCGCGTTGCCGAGCGCCTTGTAGGGCTCGACGTCGAGGGAGAACAGCTGGGCGCCGCTGAGCGGACCGGCGATGTAGGCGGTCTGCGCGATGGCGCTCACGTCGGCCCTGGCGCGGGCGAGCCCGGCCTGGAGGTCGTCGGAGTTGTCCAGGGCGCGCCGGGCCTGGATGCGCAGCTCCTCCAGGCTCTGGATCTGGCCGCGGTAGAGCTCGTTGAGGCGGGCCGCCTCCTTCGTCAGCTTGCGCAGCTCGGCGGGGCTGGGGTCGGCCGAGGCGGCATGCGGGAAGGGGAACAGGACAAGCCCGGCAAGCAGGACGGCGAACAGGACGACCCGACCCGCTTTCACGCCCTGCCCTCCCCTCATAGACGGACCGAAACTATAGAAGATGATCTTGATCGCTGTCATCCGAACGAGGGAACCCACGTACCTTTGGCGAGCCTTATCGCGATTTGTCGGTACATAAGGTCTTTGTAAAGATTGGGTCTTGCCTAGATCGCGGAGCCGGATTGAGATTGGCGACGAACTCGTCTCTGCGAAGGGGCAGACCGTGTCTCGAACCTCAGCTCTCGCCCTCGCCGTCATCCTCGGCCTGGGCACGTCCCTCGTAGCCGTGGAAGCCCAGGCGACGACCGACCCGTTACCACCCCGCGACAGGATCGAGCTCTACCAGCTCGACAGCCCGCCGGGGACCGCCCAGACCCTCCGCGAGAAGGGCTTCGACGTCGTCCAGCAGGAGGCCAGGTCCGGCAAGGAGCACATCGAGCTGACCGCGGCCCAGAGCGACCTGGACGGCCTGCGCAAGCTCGGCTTCAAACCCGAGCCCGTACGCAACGTCAAGGGGCAGACCCAGCTCGAGGCGGCCAAAGCACAGGCCGCCGGCGGCTACACCGTCTTCAAGTCCTACTCCGAGCCCGGCGGCATCGCCGACCAGCTCAGGGCCATCGCCAACGCCAACAAGGACATCGTCAAGCTCCAGTCCCTCGGCAAGTCGGTTAAGGGCCAGGACATACTCGCCGTCAAGGTCAGCACGCTGGCCAGGGCGCTGCCCGACGGCCTCAAGCCCGCCACGCTCTACTCGGCCACGCAGCACGCCCGCGAGTGGATCGCCACCCAGGTGGACATGCGGCTGCTGAAGTACGTGGTGGCCAACAAGGCGTCGCTGCGGGACCTGCTCAACCGGACGGAGCTGTGGTTCGTGCCGGTGGCCAACCCCGACGGGTACGACTTCACGTTCACCGAGGGCAACCGCCTCTGGCGCAAGAACCTGCGCGACAACAACGGAGACGGCAAGATCACCAGTGGCGACGGCGTCGACCCCAACCGCAACTTCCCCACGAACTTCCACTACGACGAGGAGGGCTCCTCCTCGATACCGAGCAGCGAGACCTACCGCGGCACCGGCCCGGCCAGCGAGCCCGAGACCAGGGCCATGGACGGGCTGCTCAAGCGCGTCGGGTTCGAGATGCAGCTCAACTACCACTCGTTCGGCCCCCTGCTGCTCTACCCGCTGGGCGTGCAGATCGCCACGGAGACGGCGGACAACCCGATCTACGAGACGCTGTCCGGCACCGACGCCAAGCCCGCGATTCCCGGCTTCGACCCCGACCTCGGCGCGGAGCTCTACACCACCAACGGCGACACCAACGACCAGGCGCACTTCCAGTACGGCACGCTGTCCTGGACGCCGGAGCTGAACGAGGGCTGCGACGGCTGCGGCTTCGTCTTCCCGGACGACGAGGCGCTGGTGCAGGCGGAGTTCGAGAAGAACATCCCGTTCGCCCTCGACGTGGCCAAGTCCGCGGTCAACCCGGTGGAGCCGGTGAGCCACCTGGGCAACAAGACCCCCGACTTCGTGCTCGACCCGTTCGAGGTCAGCCACGGCAAGGACCAGGTGGTCCAGGTCAACGCCAAGCGCAGGCTCGGGCCCGTCCTGCTCAACTACCAGGTCAACGGCGGCCGTACCAGGACGGTCCTGACGAGCGAGTGGAGGGGCGGCGAGCGCTACGGCAAGGGCTACAACCGCTACTACCACTGGATGCGCGGCAAGATCACCGGGACCAGCCCCGGCGACAGCGTCAAGGTCTGGTTCAGCTCGATCGGCAAGAAGAGCGGCGACTTCACCTACAAGGTCGCGTCCGACATCGGCGGGCAGGTGCTGGTGCTGGCCACCGAGGACGTCACCGGCATCAGCCCCGCGCAGGGCGTGCCGGAGGCCAAGTACGCCGACGACTACGTCAAGGCCCTGGACGAGTCAGGCTACACGTCCGACGTGTACGACATGGACAAGACGGGGCGCAAGGCCCCGCACCCGCTCGGCGTGCTCAGCCACTACAAGGCCGTGGTCTGGGAGACGGGCGACGACATCATCCCGAGGAGCACCGGCCAGGCGCCCGGCACCACCTCCAAGGGCGGCGTGGAGACCGAGCTGGCCGTCCGCGACTACCTGAACGACGGCGGCAAGCTGCTGCACGCGGGCAAGTACCCCTCGTACGCGGCCAACAACAACGGCGCCTACTACTACCAGCCCGACCAGCCGGCCCAGCCGGAGTGCACGGTGCCGAACGACCCGCCGTGCATCCCGGTGTTCAACGACTTCCAGCAGTACTACCTGGGCGCCTACGTGTTCTTCGACGACGGGGGCACCGACCACGACACGGGGCAGCCGTTCGCACTGAAGGGCGTCGGCGGCCGGTTCGACGGCTTCGACGGCACGCTGGAGCCGTCCCACACCAACTCCTTCGTGGCCACCTCGGCGATCCTGCCCGCGGCGCGGTTCCCGCTGTTCGCGAGCTCCGCGCCGGTCAAGTGGGCGCGGCCGGGCGGCCCGTTCGACCCGCACACCGGCTCCTGGGACGTCTATAGCGGCATCGCCGACGTCTCGTGGAAGCGGCTGACCAAGACCATCGATCTGACCGGCAAGAGCGGCGGCGACCTGTCGTTCTGGACCTCGTACGACACCGAGGCCGACTGGGACTTCCTGACCGTGGAGGCCCGCACGGCCGGCCAGGACGACTGGACCACGCTCCCGGACGCCAACGGCCACACCTCGCAGGCGACCGGCAGCAGTTGCGCGCCGCCGAGCGGTGGCGCCGGCTGGCGCACCATCCACCCGTTCACCCAGCGCTACCAGGGGCCGAACTGCGAGCCGACCGGCACCTCCGGCTCGTGGCACGCGGCCTCGGGCAACTCCGCCGGCTGGCAGCAGTGGAAGATCGACCTGACGCCGTACGCGGGCAAGAAGGTCGAGCTGTCGATCTCCTACATCAGCGACTGGAGCACCCAGGGCGCGGGCGTCTTCCTCGACGACTTCAAGGTCACGCTGGACGGCGCCACGGCCGAGGAGACCTCGTTCGAGCCCGACCTCGGCGGCTGGACCGCCGCCGGACCGCCCGAGGGGTCCTCCCCGTCGATCAACAACTGGTTCCGCACGGACCAGGTCTTCGAGGAGGGCGGCGGCGTCACCACCAGGGACACCGTCTACCTGGGCTTCGGTGTGGAGAGCCTGACCACCCAGGCCATGCGGACCGACGTGGTGAAGCGCTCGATGCAGCACCTGATAGGAGACCCACGCTGATCGTCCAGCCCGGCTCTCATGACCGGGCGGAGGGGCACGGCACTTCCCGCCGTGCCCCTCTTGCGCGTACGGACAGAACATGGTTCGGTCACCTTGAGTGGTCCTGAAACAAGCAAGCATTCGCTCAAACGCCAGAGCGGGAGGCTCACGACATGCGCCAGCACGACACGCTGTACATCGGGGGCGAATGGGTGGCCCCGGCGGGCACCGGCACCATCGACGTCATCTCACCGCACACCGAGCAGGTCGTGGGCCGGGTTCCCGACGGCACGGCCGAGGACATGGACCGGGCGGTCGCCGCGGCGCGCGAGGCGTTCGACCGCGGCCCCTGGCCGCGCATGACGTTCGCCGAACGGGCCGAGGTGATCGCCCGCCTCGCCGGGATCTACGCGGCCCGGCAGGAGGAGATGGCCGCGCTCATCACCGAGGAGATGGGCTCGCCGATCACCTTCTCCCGGCTCGCCCAGGCACCGCAGCCGCTCGGCATCCTGCAGTACTACGCCGAGCACGGCAAGACGTTCCAGCAGGAGCAGCAGCGGCCCGGCCTGTTCGGCCCGACGACCGTGCGGCGCGAGCCGGTCGGCGTGGTGGCGGCGGTCGTGCCGTGGAACGTCCCGCAGTTCGTCGCGATGACCAAGATCGCGCCCGCGCTGCTGGCCGGCTGCGCGATCGTGCACAAGCCCGCCCCGGAGACGCCGCTCGACGCCTACCTGCTGGCCGAGATGGCCCACGAGGCCGGGATACCCCCGGGCGTGCTCAACATCGTGGCCGCCGGCCGCGAGGCGGGCGAGCACCTGGTCTCCCATCCGGACGTGGACAAGGTGGCGTTCACCGGCTCGACCGCGGCGGGCCGGCGCATCGCCTCGATCTGCGGCGAGCAGCTCAAGCGGGTCAGCCTGGAGCTCGGCGGCAAGTCCGCGGCGATCATCCTCGACGACGTCGACCTGCCCTCCAGCATGGGCATGCTGGCCATCGCCTCGCTGCTGAACAACGGCCAGGCCTGCGTCGCGCAGACCCGCATCCTGGCCTCGCGCAACCGGTACGACGAGGTCGTCGAGGCGGTCGCGAACATGGTCACCTCGCAGCCCGTCGGCGACCCGGCCGACCCGGCCACCGGCATCGGCCCGCTGGTCGCCAAGCGGCAGCAGGAGCGCGTCGAGGGCTACATCAGGATCGGCATGGACGAGGGCGCCAAGGTCGTCGTCGGCGGGCTCGACCGGCCGCACGAGCGGGGCTGGTACGTCGCGCCCACGGTCTTCGCGGGCGTGGGCAACGACATGCGCATCGCGCGCGAGGAGATCTTCGGCCCGGTGCTGGCCGTGATCCCGTACGAGGACGAGGCCGACGCGATCCGCATCGCCAACGACAGCGACTACGGTCTGGCCGGCACCGTCTGGACGGCCGACGCCGACCACGGCATGGAGGTGGCCAGGCAGGTGCGCACCGGCACGTACGGGGTCAACTGCTACATGCTGGAGGCCAACACGCCCTTCGGCGGCTACAAGGCCAGCGGCGTCGGACGCGAGCTCGGCCCCGAAGGGCTCGACGCCTACCTGGAGTACAAGACGATCGCCCGGCTGGGCTGACCGGGCCTCCCGCCAGGCCGGCCGAGCGACGCGGGGCTCCGGCGCTGCCGCGCCGGAGC
>NZ_QNFZ01000184.1 GCF_003313395.1 Nonomuraea lactucae
GGGAGTAGAGGACGCGGGAGTACGGGGGGCGGGAGCAGGGGACGCGGGGGTGCGGGACGCGGGGGCGCCTGAGCGTCGGCGGGTGCGGCGGCGGCTGGGGGCGGCGGTGCCGTAGCCCACCAGCACGTTACCGGACGCCTGCTCGGCCGCCTCGCCATCGGGACCGGTGCCACCACCGGCGGCGTCGGAGGCGGCTGTCACGACCCCGGGCTCCTTGAAGCCCGGTGCACCGGCACCCGGCTCGCCGTCCTGGGCGGCCGCCGACGGGTCGGCGACCGTGATCAGCGGGGATCCGACGTCGACCACGGCCCCCTCGGCGGCGTGCAGGCGCGTGACCCGCCCCGCGTACGGGACGGGGACCTCCACCACGGCCTTGGCGGTCTCCACCTCGGCGACGGGCTGGTCGACCTCGACCACGTCGCCCTCCTTGACCATCCAGCGGACGATCTCCGCCTCGGTCAGGCCCTCACCCAGGTCGGGGAGCAGGAAGGTGCCGCTCATGCCCCTGCCTCCTCCCACTGGAGCCGGGCCACGGCGTCCAGGATCCGGTCGACGCTCGGGAGATGGTGCTCTTCGAGCTTGGGCGGCGGGTAGGGGATGTCGAAGCCGCCCACCCGCAGCACGGGCGCCTCCAGGAAGTGGAAGCACTGCTCGGTGACGCGCGCCGCGACCTCGGCCCCGTATCCGCCGAAGGTCGAGGCCTCGTGGACGACCACCGCGCGGCCGGTCCGCCGCACGGACGCCGTCACGGTCTCGTCGTCGAACGGGACGAGACTGCGCAGGTCCACCACCTCGACGTCCCAGCCCTCCTCGCGGGCCGCGTCGGCGGTCTCCAGCGCCGTGGCGACCATGGCCCCGTACGCGATCAGGGTCACGTCCGTCCCCGGGCGCCGGACCACGGCGCGGTCCATGGGCTCGGTCCTGACGGGCAGGTCGAGGTCGCCCTTCGTCCAGTAGCGCCGCTTGGGCTCCATGAAGATCACGGGGTCGGGGTCGGCGATGGCGTCGCGCAGCAGCGAGTAGGCGTCCGCCGGGGTGCCCGGCGTGACGACCTTCAGGCCGGGGGTGTGGGTGTAGTACGCCTCCGAGGAGTCGCTGTGGTGCTCCACCCCGCCGATGCCGCCGCCGTACGGCACCCGGATGACCACGGGGAGCCCCAGGCGCCCGCGCGTCCGGTTGCGCAGCTTGGCGAGGTGCGAGGTGACCTGCTCGAACGCCGGGTAGGCGAACGCGTCGAACTGCATCTCGACGACCGGCCGCATGCCGTACATCGCCATGCCGATGGCGGTGCCGACGATGCCGGCCTCCGCCAGCGGGGTGTCGAAGCAGCGGTCGTCGCCGAACTCGGCGGCGAGCCCGTCCGTGATCCTGAACACCCCGCCGAGCTTGCCGACGTCCTCGCCGAACACCAGGACGGACGGGTCGTCGCGCAGCGCGTCACGCAGGGCGGCGTTGAGCGCCTGCGCCATGGTGACCGACGTCCTGACCGCCGGGGTGACCGACGCCTCGGCTTTCGTCTCGGCTGCCTTCGTGGCTGCCTTCGTGGTTGCCTTCGTGGCCGGTGTCGTGGCCTTCTTCGTGACCGACGTGGTGGCCGCCATCACGCCTCCTCGCTCAGTTCGTGGGCGAGCAGCTCCGCCTGGCGGTGGAGGTGCGCCGTCGGCTTGGCGTACACGTGCTCGAACAGGTCGCCGGGCGTGAGCTCGGGCTCGGCGTTCATGCGGGCGCGGAGGGCGGCGGCGGACTCCTCCGCCTCGGCCGCCACGGCCTCGCGGGCGGCCTCGTCGAGCGCCCCCTCGGCGAGGAGCAGCCGCTCCAGCCGCTCGACCGGGTCGCGCTGCCGCCACAGCTCCACCTCCGCCTCGTCGCGGTAGCGCCCCGCGTCGTCGGCGTTGGTGTGGGCGTCCATGCGGTACGTGAGGCATTCGACCAGTGCCGGGCCGCCTCCCGCCCGCGCGTCGTCGAGGGCCTGCCGGACGACGGCGTACACGGCGGCCGCGTCGTTGCCGTCGACGTGGTGGCCGCGCATGCCGTAGCCCACTGCCTTGTGGGCGAGCGTCGGCGCCTTCGACTGCTTGCTGAGCGGCACGCTAATGGCCCACTGGTTGTTCTGGACCACGAAGACCACGGGCGCGGCGAACACGGCCGCGAAGTTGAACGCCTCGTGGGCGTCGCCCTCGCTGGTGGCGCCGTCGCCGATGAACACGAGCACGGCCACCTGGTCGCCCTTGCGGCGGGCGGCGTCGGCCAGGCCCACGGCGTGCACCGTGTTGGTGGCGAGCGGCGTGCACTGCGGGGCGGCGCGGTACGCGTGGGGGTCGTACCCGCAGTGCCAGTCACCGCGCAGCAGGGTGAGCACCTCGACGGGGTCGATGCCCCGCGTCACGAGCGCCACGCTCTCGCGGTAGGTCGGGAACAACCAGTCGAGCTCCCCCATCGCGCGGACGGCGGCCACCTGGCACGCCTCCTGCCCGGAGGACGACGGGTACACCGCGAGGCGCCCCTGCCTGGTCAGCGCGGTGGCCTGCCGGTCGAACCGCCGCCCGGCCACCATGGACCGGTAGAGATCCAGGAGGACGCCGGTGTCGGGGCAGCCATACGCGGGATCCGCGACCCGCCGGCCGTCCTGATCGACGAGCTGGATGGGTGCGCTGCCGGGAAGCAATTCGCCCGGCGACATCGCCCTCGTGGTAGACAACATGATGAAATAGTGGGATTCAAAGGGACGAACGTCTATATTCGGCGACAAACCCCAGACCAGTGGCCATAACGGCATCCCCGAGGAGGCAATATGTCCGGCAGTTCGGCGGCCGGCGGAGCGCAGGCCAGACATTCGGCCGTGGAACTCGACGAGATCGACCGGCGGATCGTCGGACTGCTGTCCGGAGACGGCCGGATGTCCATCCGGACGGTCGCCGAGCAGGCGCACATCTCCAGGGCGAGCGCGTACGCGCGGCTGGAGCGCCTGCGGGAGACCGGCGTCATCACGGGCTTCCGCGCGGTGGTCGATCCGCACCGCTACGGGTTCCCGCTGGCCGCCTACGTGGCGGTCAAGCTGCGGCAGCGGTCCTGGAAGGCGTTCAGCCAACGGCTGCACGAGCTGCCCGAGGTGGAGCACGCCGCCTTGTTGTCGGCCGAGTACGACATGCTGCTGCTCGTCCGCGTGCGCGATCCGGAGGATCTGCGCGACATCGTGCTCGAACGCCTCCACGCGATGCCCGAGGTGGTCACCACGCAGACGATGTTCGTCCTCGACGAGATCCGGACCTGAGACCCCGGCGCTGGATCTCAGTCCCGGATCTCAGCTCCGGCCGGTCACGGACGGCGGACGAGCAACCCGTCGAGCACGTCCCCGACGCTCGCCCGCAGCTCGTCCGCCGCGTCGTCCTGCCCCGCGAGGTGCCGGAGCAGCCCCTGCTGGAAGAGGCCGTCGAAGAGCGCGTAAGCCGTCGCCGGCCCCACCGCCAGGGACGCCCCGGCGAGCTCCGCGAACTGGACGGCGATGCGCCAGATCATCCGTTCGAGGCTCTGGTCGATCTCCAGCACGTCGGCCCGGAACGACTCCTCGAACATGCTCTGGTTGCGCAGGTCGTACCAGAGCCGGTGCATCGGCGCGTCATCGACCAGCGTCCTGGCCAGGGTCGCGGCGAAGCCCTGCCTGAGCTCCTCGGCGGAGTCGGCGGTGGCGACGATCTGGTCGTAGCGGGTCACGCACTCCGCCTTGTACTGCCGGACGCAGTGGGTGATCAGATCGACCTTGTCGCGGAAGTAGTAGTGCAGGACGCCGTGGGAGAACTCGGAGTTCTGGGCGATCTCCCGCAGGCTCGTGCGGGCGTAGCCGAGCTCCGAGAGAGTGCGCAGCGCCGAGGCCGCGAGCTGCGCCCGCCGCTCGGCGAACTTGTCGACCTGCCGGCGCGCGATCCTGTCGCTCGCCTTGTCGGCGACCTGGGTCACAGTGAGACATCCCGTCGGCCGTGGCGCCCGCACCCTGCGAGCCGTGGCCCAGTCTAGCGCGGACGGCCTCTCTCGACCCGCTCGAATCTTGACGAGCGTCCAAGAGTCTTTTGACGATTGTCCAAGAAAGTCTTGACGACTGTCCAGACATCGCTACGCTGTGCCGTACGTCACACCGCCGGGATGCGGGCGGTGCGGCGGGCGGCACCGACCGCCGAGCTCGAAGAGGAGACCCCCCATGAGTGTGCCGAGGAGTGCGTACGACCTGACCGGCCGCAAGGCGCTGGTGACCGGAGGGGCGCGCGGCTTGGGAGCCGGGATGGCCGAGGCGCTGGCCCGCGCCGGAGCGGCGGTCGTCATCGGCGACGTCCTGGAGGACGCCGGCCGGGCGACCGCCGACTCGCTCAAGCAGTCGGGAGCCACGGCCGCGTTCGTCCCCCTCGACGTGACCGACGAGACGAGCTGGGAGTCCGCCGTCGCCGCGACGATCGGCGAGCTCGGCGGCCTCGACATCCTGGTCAACAACGCCGGCATCGAGATCTCGGGCCTCGTCGTCGATCTCGACCCGGTGGACGTGCGCCGCATGCTGGAGGTCAACGTGCTGGGGGTCGCGCTCGGCGTCAAGCACGCGTTCCGGGCGATGCGCCCCGGCGGCCCGGCCGGTGGCGGCGGCGCGATCGTCAACATCGCGTCGGTGGCCGCCACCATCCCCTTCCCCGGCATAGCCGGCTACTCCGCGACCAAGTCGGCGGTGGACCGGCTGACCCGGGTTGCCGCTCTGGAGTCCGGCAAGCTCGGCTACGGCGTAAGAGTGAACTGCGTCTACCCCGGCCTGGTCCCCACCGAGATGGGGGCGAGGCTCGCGCGGGACATGGTGAGCCTCGGCCTGTGGCCGAGCGCGGAGGCCGCCGTCGGCGACGTCATCGGCCTCACCCCGCTGGGGCGGCTCGGCGAGGTCTCCGACATGGCCGACGCCGTGGTGTTCCTCGCCTCCGACGGCGCCCGCTTCGTCACCGGCGCCGGCCTGCCGGTCGACGGCGGCATGGGCATGTGACCCGATCCCCGACAGCCACCTCCGGAAAGGCCCGACCATGAGCACCAGCAAGCCCGTCGTCGTCTACGGCGCCTCCGGCTACACCGGTCGCCTCGTCTGCGAGTACCTCCGCGAGCTGAACATCCCCTTCGTCGCGGCCGGCCGTGACAGGGCGCGCGTCAAGGAGGTGCTGGACCGGATCCCCGGCATCGAGACCGTGGACCACGAGATCGTCGAGGTCGAGCACGAGGTCTCGGCGCTGACCGACCTCTTCCGCGGCGCGAAGGTGGTGAGCAACATGGTGGGCCCGTTCATCAAGTACGGGCCAGAGGTGGTGCAGGCCAGTCTGGCCGCCGGGTGCCACTACCTCGACACCACCGGCGAGCAGGACTGGGTCCTCGACGCGCAGGCCAGGTGGGGCGAGCCGTTCGCCGAGCGCGGCCTGCTCCTGTCGCCCGGGATCGCGCAGATGTACACCACCGGCGAGATCGCCGCGAACCTCTGCCTGGAGACGCCGGGCCTCGACACGCTCGACATCCTCGTGCTGTGGAAGGGCTTCCCCACCTACGCGTCCACCCAGACGATCTTCACCATCCTCAAGGCCGACTGGCACTACCTGGAGCAGAACGAGTATCGGAAGTGGGACCCGAAGACCACCTTCGAGGTCGCGGTGCCCGGGCAGCACGAGGTCGCCCTGGCCCTGCCGTGGGGCGGCACCAGCCACCCGGTGTGGTTCAAGGACGACCCGCGCGTGGCGAACTGCAAGGTCGCCGGAGGCGTCTTCGACCGGACCGTCATGCAGGGCGTGGTCGAGACGGTGAAGCTGGTGGAGGACCAGATCAAGACGCTGCCGCCCGACCAGCAGGACGCGGCCCTGGCGCAGGTCGCCGCCTCGGTGCAGGCGGGGATGCCGCCCCGGGAGAACCCGCGGATCAACACCACGGTGGACTCCGTCCACGCCTCCGGCCCGCTCGGCCGCGCGCACTGCGTCATCTACGGCAACTGCAACTACAAGCAGACGGGCGTGCTGCAGGCGTACGCGGCCTACTCGCTGCTCCAGGAGCCGCCGCGGCGGGCGGGCCTCGCCTCCGGCTGCCAGGCGTTCGGGCACCGGCGGCTGCTGGGCGCGCTGAAGAGCTTCGGCCTCGTGCGGGAGCCGATCCTGACCGTCCACGGCTGAGGCGGGGGCCGCGGCGTGCGTCTCACCGACTATCTCGACAAGGGCGCGTCCCTGGGCCCCGGCTCGCCGTGCCTGACCATGGGCGGCGGCACGCTCACGTACGGCGAGGTCCAGGACCTGTCCTGGAAGGTCGCGCGAGCGCTGGACCGTTCGGGGGTGCGTCCCGGGGACAAGGTCGCCATCCTGTCGGCCAACGACCCCGTCGCGTTCTCCTGCGTGTTCGGCATCGCGCGGGCGGGAGCGGTGTGGTGCCCGATCAACCCTCGCAACGAGGCGGCGGAGAACCGCGACCTGCTCGACCTGTTCGACTGCGTCTGCCTCGTCTTCCAGGGGACGTTCGCGCCGCTGGTGGAGCGGATCCTGCCCGAGCTGCCGAAACTGAGGACGGTGGTCTGCCTCGACGAGCGCCTGCCCATGGCCGTCTCGTTCGAGGACTGGATCGCCGCGACGGCGCCCGGCCCCGGGGGACGCGAGCCGCTCGACGACCTCGCCATGATCGTCGGCACCGGGGGCACCACGGGCAGGCCGAAAGGCGTGATGCTGACCGGCCGCAACCTGGAGACCATGTCGGCGCTGACCTTGATGAGCTACCCGTTCGGCGAGCGTCCCGTCTACCTGGCCCTGGCCCCGCTGACCCACGCCGCGGGCGTGCTCTGCTTCCCGATCATGACGCTCGGCGGCGAGATCGTCGTCATGCCGGCCCCCGACCTCACCGAGTTCCTGGCGCTGATCGAGCGGCACCGCGTCACACACACCTTCCTCCCGCCGACGCTCATCTACATGCTCCTCGCCCACGCCGGCCTGCCCTCGGCCGACCTCACGTCGCTGCGCTGCTTCTGGTACGGCGCGGCGCCCATGTCCGCGGCCCGCCTGGAGGAGGCGATCGGCCGGATCGGCCCCGTGATGGCGCAGCTGTTCGGCCAGACCGAGGCGCCGATGATGATCTCCACCATGTCGCCGCGTGACCATTTCCACGCCGACGGCACGCTGGCCCCCGAGCGCTTCTCCTCCGCCGGCCGCCCCACGCCGCTGGTCACCGTCGGCATCATGGACGGCGAGGGCGGCCTGCTGCCCGCGGGAGAGCGCGGCGAGATCGTGGTCCGCGGCTCCCTGGTGATGGCCGGCTACTACAAGAACCCGTCGGCCACCCGCGAGGCGTCCCGGCACGGCTGGCACCACACCGGGGACATCGGCTTCCTCGACGCCGACGGCTTCCTCCACATCGTCGACCGCGCCAAGGACATGATCATCACCGGCGGCTTCAACGTCTACTCCGCCGAGGTGGAACAGGCCCTCATGGCCCATCCCGCGGTCAGGGACTGCGCGGTCATCGGCCTGCCGGACGACAGGTGGGGCGAGCGGGTGACCGCGGTCGTGCAGCCGCGGCCGGGGGCGAGCCTCGTCGAGGAGGAGGTCCGCGCGTTCGTGAAGGCCCGGGTGGGCTCCGTGAAGGCTCCCAAGCAGATCGAGGTGTGGCCGGACCTGCCCCGCTCGAAGGTGGGCAAGGTGCTCAAGAGCGAGATCAGGTCCCGCATGCTCGCCCCCGGCGGCGACGGTGATCTCTGACGGCCGGCGTCCCTGACGACCCACCGGCCTCACCAGCGACGACGGCGCCCGCCGGACAGGTGGCACTCTCGTCCGGGATAGTGACGGCCCGTCGTGTCAGGCGGTCAGTCTGGTAGCTGTGACCCGGCCACCGACCGCCTGCTGACCATGGGCGACGCGTCCGCGGTCACCCGGCCGTACCTCCACCTCTTCCGGAACGTTCCGGCGGCGGCGGGTGCCGGGGCGCCGCACGCGGTGCCCATCTCCTTGTGCGCCGCCCGGGGCGAGGGCAGGCGACTATACGACATCGTGGCCCGCCGCGGGAGCCCGCCCGAGCCTGCGGGCGGGCTGGACCGGTGCAGATTCCTCGCGGCCACGGTCGCCCGCTTCCACCAGGCCCATCGCGCCTGCCTGACCGGCCTGGCCGGCGGCGCGTTCACGCTGGTCGCCACGGTCCCAGGCACCCGTACGGACCGGCCCGTGGAGGCGTTCCATCCCATGCTCCGCGTCGTCGGCATGGTCGCCGCCCTCAGAGACCTCCACAGGCCCGTCCTGATGCCCGGGGAGAGCGAGACCGCCGTGGCCAGGCTCGCCAGGAGCCAACCCGACGAGCGCGCCTTCCACGTCCTGGGCCCCGTCGGCGGCGAGAGGGTGCTGCTGCTGGACGACCTCTGCGTCTCGGGCGCCCGCGCGCGGAGCGCGGCCTCGGCGCTGCGCCGGGCGGGCGCC
>NZ_QNFZ01000185.1 GCF_003313395.1 Nonomuraea lactucae
TGCGTCTTTGGGACACCAAGCCCGTCAACCGCATCAGGAGGACGTCTCGGTGTTCAAGACCTTCGAAGACTTACTACGCCTCGTCCGACCAGCATTGGTCAGCCCGCGCCGGCCCTGGGCTGCCGCGGGCTGCCGCAGGCCGGTCGTCTCCCTGCAGGCTCGCGGTCGGCGCGGGCGACAACCGCATGGCTCTCATGCGCGAGGACGCTTGGGCACTGAGGCGCTGCCTCGACGCCGCCCTGCATGCCAGCCCGGCCGACAACACCCCGCCCGAGCCCGAGCCCGAGCGCGCGGGCGCGTGGCGGACGACCTCCTGCCCTTGACGCTGACGGCGTCGAGATGGCGCGGGCGGTCCCGCCGTGAGGTTCGCCCAGCACGGAGGGGAATCAGGCGGCTCTTACGTTGTTGTACGTTCTTGTCGCCGGTATTTGCCGAGTGCGATGCCGTACTCACGCTTGAAGTCGTTGGCGAAGGCGAACTCCGAAGCGCAGCCGACCTGCCGGGCCGCCGCGCTCAGGGGCGCCTCGGAGTCGCGCAGCAGCCGTTGCGACTGTCCGGTGGGATCGCGATGGATGCAGCTCACAGCACCGATGACCGCCGGGTCGCCCAGCGCCGCGGCTCGCGTCTGGCGGGGACTCCTCGCGTTGCCCGAAATAGAGGCCATCCTCGCTGGGACGCAGAAGAGTTCAGTCAGGAGCTGGAAGGGGTGTCGGCCAGCGCATGATCGAGGCGCCCGGGGACCGACCGGGCGCCTCGGCTGTACCCGCACGACGACCGCGACCGGCTGGTGTCCTTCGGGAGCAGTCCTACGCGCCGAGTCTCCGGTGAATGCCTTCGACAACGCCGCTCTGGCCGAAACACGAGCTGTCATCGACACCCTCTGTACTGTGCGCCTCTATCCCGCTCCACGGGGGCGCAAGACGTTCGCCCCAGAGACAGTGGAGATCATCTGCCGGTTCGGCACGTCAACCGGACGAACGCCGTAGCGGCGTGCGCGACGAACTCGCCGAGATGCAATTGGAACCGCGGGCCACCCAAGTCGGCCGAACGCCTCGCGGGGGCCGGCCCATCGCGGCACGCTGTCGTTGTGCGGCGCTCTGCCTGGCCCTCTCTACTTCAGCGCGTGCGACCGATGCCTTGATCCTGGCGAACAGGCGTCCGCCGTCCGTAGATAGATCGGCTTCGCCGTTGGCGGTCACGAGTAATAGACCGGGCTCGGTGGCTGCATCGATCCAGTCTTCAAGCTGTCGGGGCTGGCGAGTCAGACGGTCGAGGTCCCAGCAGATAACGGCATCGAACCTGCCGTTGGAGTAGTCGCGGACCATGCGGTCGTAGTCGGGACGCACATTTGCCTTGTCCGACGCGCTGATGCTGTTGTCGGTGTAGGTGGCAACGATCTTCCAGCCACGCTCACGGGCGATCCGCTCGCAGTCGGCGCGCTGCCGTTCGACTGCCAACCCTTCTCCCGTGTGGTCCAGGCTGATACGCAGATAGATGGAACTCCGCTTCAACGTCTGAGCCCCGTCCTGAGGGCGGATGATGCCTGTCTGAGGGACAGATGAGGCGTCAACCACTTTGGGGCCCCGCGCGTCGAATCGTCACGGCGTTCACGCTGACTCGGGAGGGCCCTCATGATCCGTCGCATCATCCGGAAACGACGTCCCGTACCCTCGCTCACGGGCATCAGCCTCGAGGAGGAGCTCGCCCTGCTGCGGGTCGAGCTCATGTACGGCCTGCGCGTCAACCGCGAGGCGTACCTGCGCAGGAAGGTGGACGAGCGCGAGCAACTCGCCGCGCGGATGCGCGACGGCGACGCCGCCGCCCTGCTCGCGGACCTGCGCGACTTCCTGGAGCGGGCGGTGCCGGCCCAGCATGAGCCATCGGCGTCCGTGGTGGACATCCAGACCAGGCGCCACTCCCCGCCCGCCCAGGACCCCGAGCCGGCCTGACCGGCCGGACAGGGGCGGGCCGCGTGCCGGAGGGTACGCGGCTCGCCGCTTCTTATACCAAATACGCGGGTCGCGACAGTCCCAACGCCATTCGGACAGGAACTTCTGGCCCCATGGTTATGCGGCGTCGGGTGTCTGGCCTGGTCACGCGCCGATTCGGTGCGATTCGGACAACTGCTCCCAGTCCGCCGTGTCATGCGTTCTCGGTTTGCCCCCAGACGGCGATGCCTGCAGCATGGGCGTGGCTTTCCTGGAACAATGGCGGAGACCGGATAGGGTGACTGCTTCACCACGGATCATGGGGATCGGCAACGGACGACACCGCGCCCTCCGGGGGGATGGGCGCGAGCGGAGGCGTGATGGCTCGTAGGTCAACCGTCCAGCACGGTCCTCGGATCGCTGGCGACCCCGAGCTTTCGGCACCCCCGGACCCGTCCGGCTTCGACGAGCCGCCGCCGCGCAGGCTGCGCCGCGGCCGCTGGTCCGGTGGTGGCGGGCGTTGGCTCGTGTGGACCGGCCGCGTCATTCTCTGGGCGCTTATCGTAGTAATTGTGGTTAATGGGGTTCGTGCACCATTTGAGCGGTTTACTCAGCCGAATACCCCCGCTCCGAATGAGGTCGCCGAGGCGGGCGACGGATTCCCGACGGGCCGGGGCATGGCCTTCGCCGCGCAGTTCGCGGGCGTCTACCTGAATTTCAGCCCCGCCGACGCGGCGAGCAGGGCCAGCAAGCTGACCGCCTTCCTGGCCGAGGGCATGCAACCGCAGCTCGGCTGGGACGGCAACGGCAAGTTCGCGGCCGTGGCCATCCAGCCCTACGACATCAAGGCCGGTGACGCCAGCAACGCCGTCGTCTCCGTGGCCTTCCAGTCGGGGGCGCGCAGGCTGCTGCTGTCCGTCCCGATCTACTACTCCGGCGACGACGCGGGCGGCAGGTTCGTCGTCTCGGGCAGGCCCGCGATCCTGCCCGCGCCCGCGCCCGCCGACCTGCCCCAGGTGGCCGAGCCCGAGATCGACGACGTGGCGACCGCCGAGCTCAAGCCCCAACTGGAGGGCTTCTTCAAGGACTACGCCTCAGGCGACACGGCCAGCCTCCAGCGCTACCTCGCCGTCGGCAAGACCCTGCCGAGCTTCGGCGGGGCGTTCACGTTCGGCGGGCTGCAGGATCTCGTGGTGCCTGTGGGGGGTGCCACCCGGGAGGTCCAGGCGGTGGTGGTGTGGGTCGTGCCGGGCACCACGCCGCAGGCCGATCCCAACGCCACCACCGACCCGAGCGCGACGGCGGCGCGCATCGAGCAGGTCTACCGCCTCACCGTCGAGAAGCAGGGCGACAAGTGGTACGTCAACGACATCCGCGGCGCCGGTCGGGCCGTTGGATAGACGCACGACCGCGCTGCTGATCGGCACCCCCCGGGAGGACAAGAAGTGATCTTGAAGACCATAGTGCTCAACCTGATCGAAATGACGCCGACACCCACTCCGACCGGCGTCAACACCGAAGGGCTCGCCAGCTTCCTGCGCGCGTTCTTCGCCCCGCTCTTCCTCGTCGTCGTGTCCGTGGTCGCGCTCTTCTTCCTCTTCACCCGCGAGATCACGAGATTCGTCCAGTTCCTGATCCTGGCCGTGGCCATAGGTGTGATCTTCTACGTACCCAACATCATCGAGGTGACCGCCAAGGCGATCGCGGGCGCACTGGGCATCAAGTAAAGGGTTGAGACCGCCGCGCGGCGGTCATGAACGAGCGGGCGGAGAGGAGGACGGCGTGGACCTGCCCACGTACACGAATATCTGGCGCATCGAGAAGCGGCTCTACAAGCTGTACGACCTACGGCTGCCGATGCCGCTTCCCATCGTCTGGATAGGCGTGTTCGTCGGCGTGTTCGTGCCGTGGTCGCTCCTGCTGGTCCTCGTCGGGGTGCCGGTCCAGATGCCGTGGCACGTCCTGTTCCTGGTGCCGCCCGGCATCGTGACCTGGCTGTCCACCCGGCCCGTCATCGAGGGCAAGCGGCTCACCGAGCTGCTGGAGTCGCAGCTGCGCTACCTGGGGCAGCCCCGGGCCTGGTACCGCCTGTCGCCGGTCGCGGAGCCCGAGACGGTCACCTTCTCCGGGCGCGTGTGGCACACCAGCCCCGCCCGAGTGCGCGTGAAGAAGCCGCGCAAGGCCCGCGCCGGGCAGGGCAAACGCCAGGCCGAGCGCGCCGCCGGGCCGCGCCAGGTGCGCCCCGCCGTG